>DATMBL010000030.1:0-2080 GCA_035559295.1 Candidatus Eiseniibacteriota bacterium | reverse complement strand
CATGAAATGCTCAAGCGTCATGTTCTCCTCGCAAGAAGCGGAGAAGTCGCCCGTGAGCAGGGCAAGTTACATGCCAAAGGACGCGGCGTTGTTTTTTGGTTGCGCGCGCGAGGCGAAGCGCTCGCATATTCCCAAAATCTGGAAACGCGGACGGTCTTTTCCCAAATTTCAGAGAAGGGCTGTTACGAGCAGCGAGGAGCGCCCTGAAGCTGCGGCGCTCAACGAGGCGAGCGCTGCCGGTTTCGGTCACCCGGCGACGGGAGCCTGTGTCGACCGCTTTATGATCTCCCTTTCGATCAGGTCGGCGAGAGCGGTGATGTCATCGGCGCTTAGCACCCGAGCGGGCTCGGCGCCGTTTGCCTCGCCGATCACCGCCAGAACGCCGTCAGCGCCGTCGCGGAGACGGCGTTCCTTGCCGGAAGCCGTGATCTCGATCTTGGGCCGAGCCTCGCGATGAAACCCCTCGACCAGAACGATGTCGTTCCTCCTCAGAGCGGGTATCACGCGGTCCAACGCGGGCACCTCGTCGGTTCGGTGGAAGACGGCGATCTCCGAGCGGGAAACGAGCGCCACGTCCCTCGCCCCGGCCGCCCGGTGCCGCCACGAGTCCGTGCCGTATGCGTCCGCAGAGTCCAAGTGGTGGTGCTTGACGGTTCCGACGCGGTAGCCGCGGCCGGAGAGCTCGGGAATGAGTTTCTCGATGAGCGTTGTCTTTCCGGCCTTCTTGGAGCCCACGACCAGAACGACCTGGGGGACTTTGGCGGCTGGCGCGTCGAGACGGTTGCGGAAAAGACCGTTCTCGCGCGCGCATGGAATGCACAGGGTCCGACCGCCGGCGGTGACTTCGCGCTTGAAGCTGATTCCCTCTCCGCATCCGCTGCAGCGCACGCGCCCGCCTCTTGCTCCCGGCATGTCTCGAGCGGGTATTCGGACGCGCGCGGGTCGAATCGTGAGCAGCAGATCCTCGGGCATCGCCCCGTAGGCCGCCTTCTCCGCCTCGCGGCGGTTAGCGGGATCGCCCGAGAAATAGGCGGCCGCTTGCTCGCGGGCATCGTCGCGCGCGATCACGCGAACGGCTTTTTGCGTTTCCGTATTGACGAAGGTGGCCGCCATTTTCCCGTAGTCGAGAAACTTGAGCGTTCGTTTTCCCAGTGAGCATCCGGTTACGGCTTGGATCGCGTCCGTCGCGCAGCGATCGATCTCAACGTAGACCAGGAGTCTCTTACAGCCTCTGGGCTCCTCGATTCCGACCTCGCGGCAGCCGGCCATCGCCATCCGGACGCCGAGCACCTGACCGGCGCAGAGATGGCCGTGAATCGCCGCGGATTCATGCAAAAGTTCGTCAAACGCCCTCATGACGCACCTCCGGATCCGGTGGAAGGACTTGACGCAAGGCTCTCATCTGGTTTTCGAGATGTCTCGAGACGATCACCTGAGCCAAATCCCGGTTCCGTTTGAGCACCGTGTCGAGAATCTGGTCGTGTTCGCGCATCGAGAAGTCGAGTCGCTCGCGTAAATCCAGCGCCAGAATGGAGCTCTTCTGGATCTCGTGGCGAGCCTCGCCAATCAGTCTCGCCAGCGGCTCGTTGCGCGCCATTTCGACGATGAAGGCGTGAAACTTGCCGTTGGCCGTGAAATAAGCATACGCGTCGCCGGACCGGTGGGCTTCGCGGAGCGCCTGATGCAGCTCTCTCAGGCGGAGGGTCTCCTCGTTCGTCGCCCGCTCAATCGCCAGCCGCGTCGCCAATCCTTCGAGCACGCCGGCAATGGCATAGTAATCCTCAATTTCCCTGGACTTGGGCGAGCTGATCGCAATCTCGCCGTCGGCCAAGAAAGTCACATAGCCCTCGGCTTCGAGCAAGCGGAGCGCGTTGCTCAGGGCGAATCGACCAAGCTTCAGCCTTTCCGCCAACTCGTCCGCCCGGATCACCCGACCCGGCGCCAGCATGCCGGCGAGGATGCCGCTTCTCAGTTGCTCGACGACCAGCCTGGCGATCGAACGATGCTTCTTTTCGCTTTGCTCTTCAGAGGCGGTCGCGGCGCCCCCCGGCCGGGATCCCGAGAACAGCCGGTGGAAGGC
>DATMBL010000029.1:0-17846 GCA_035559295.1 Candidatus Eiseniibacteriota bacterium | reverse complement strand
GCCGGGGCCGCGCCCCGCTCCGACGGCACATCCTTGGTCATCTTTTCGAAGAGGTGCTCCATCGGGATCGAAACGAACACCGGTCCTCTCGGCGGCGCCATGGCGATACGACACGCGCGTTGAATCGTCGAAGGCAAAATCGACTTCGTATTGACGCCGAAACTCCACTTGACGGTGCGGTCCACCAGCCGAGCCGGCCCGCCCATGTCCGCGAGATGGCTGCCCCACTGCCCGCCGGGGTCGGGGCCCTCGTCTTCCCCGAAGCCGACCGATTCGCCCGTGAAGACGACCATCGGCACCTGCTCGTGAAGCGCGCCGCGCATCGCCATCGTCGCGTGAAGCGCGCCGACGGTGGTGTGAATCATCACCGCAGGCAGCTTGCCCGTCGATTTCGCATAACCGCTCGCCATGCCGACCGCGACCTCTTCGTGGCGCGTGCTCATGTAAAGCGGCATCCGTTCCACTCCCGGTTCGGCGAGCGCCTCCCAAACCGGCGACCATTCCGAGCCCGGCGATGCAAAGATCCGCTCCACCCCCATGGCGCCCAGCACCCGAAGCAACGTTTGCGCTCCCGTCAACCCCTTGGTTTGAATCATGTTGCGCTCCTCTCCGCCCGGTGGATGATCGAGTTAGTTCAGGTTGTAAAAGCGCCTGGCGTTGTTTTCGAGAATGTCCTTCTTCGCCTCGAGCGACAAGTCTTCGCGCCGCCAGATGATCACCGCCGATTCCGGCCAGCTCATGTCCCAATGGGGATAATCCGAAGCGTACATCAAGGTCTTCGAGCCGATTTCATTCACGACATAACCCATCATCTTCTCTTCCGGCTCGCAGCCGTAGTAAATGTTTCCGCTCGTGAGATACTCGCTCGGCTTCCGCTTGCAGAGCGGCGCTTCGACGCGGCCCCGTTTCTCCCATTCCTCGTCCATCCGCTCCGCCCAATACGGAATCCAACCGCAGCCGATCTCGAGATAGCCGATTTTGAGATTTGGAAACTTCTCGGGAATGCCGCCGAAAATCATCGCGGTGAGCTGTCGCAGAACCGGAAACGGATGGCCGGTGGTGTGGAGGCAAATGAACTTATCGAAAATTTCGCTGCCCGGCTCATCGCCGCCAAAGGCATGAATGGCGATCGGCGTGTTGAGCCTCTGCGCTTCCTCGTACAGCGGGTAGAATTCCGGGCTGCCGAGATTCCTGCTGTGCGCCTGCGCGGCCAGCATCCCGCCGCAGAGGCCGAGTTCGGTGACCGCCCGATTGAGTTCCCTCGGCGCCGCCGCCGGGTTGTTGACCGGCAGGTTGGCGACGGCTTTGAGGCGAGGCGATACCTTGCAGTAGGTCGCGATGAAGTCGTTGTACGCGCGGCAAAGGGCGAGATTATAGTCCGGATCGCGGGCGCGCCCGATGCCGAGGCCGCTCGTGGGATAAAGAACCGCGGTGTCGATCTCCTGTCGGTCCATCGCCGCGAGCCGTTCTTCGTGCTTGGCGCCGGATTGCCCGAGCGTCCCCCCGAGGTTGCGATCGTAAATCTCGCGCGGCAGAAAAGGCGCCCTTTGGTTCCGATACGGCTCGGGGAGATATGGCCTAATGTCCTCGTCGAGATCGCGCGCATGCGCATCGGAATCCAACACCTTGATCGTGTCTCGCAGTTCCATGGCGGCTTGCTCCTCTCAGTAAACTCGCACGGTTCTTTTCATCACGGTTCGCGGTCTGAGTCACGCAACCGTTGCCCGCGCGTCGCCGTTGCCGCGCTCGGCGGCTTCCGCGCCGGCGCCGAGCTTTAAGTTATAGAGCCTGCTCACGTTAGCGTATAGCAGTTTGGCGCGATCGGCGGCGGCGAGATGGCCCATGTCTCGAGCGATTACGTCACGGGAATTCGGCCACGTGGAGTTCTGGTGGGGATAATCGTTGGACCACATGCAGTTGTCGGCGCCCCACCAAGAAAACAGTCTCCCCCCCACGTGATCGTTGAAAAACGTCGCGTAGATCTGTCGCTTGAAGTATTCGCTCGGCGCTTTATCGATGGGAAGCTTCTCCGCGTGCCGGTGTCGCCGGTAAGCCTTGTCGCACTGGCCGAGCCAAAACGGAATCCAGCCGATCTCGTTTTCCACCGATACGATCTTCAACCGCGGGTAGCGCTCCAGTACGCCGGAAAAAATCATGTCGAACAAGGCGTCTTCGATTTCCCGCGTCTGATTCACCCCAATGCGATACCGCTCGATACCATGGGTCGTCTGACGGTGCATGCTCGCGCCGAAACCGGTCAGGATGTGCAGATGCACCGGCAACTCGAGCTCTTGGGAGGCCGCCCAGAAGCGCTCGTAGTGGTCGGATGTAAACGGCAGCTTCGGATGCGGCACCTGCCAGATCATCGTCCCGACGATCCCCTCCCGTTTGCAGCGCTCCATCTCGGCGATCGCGCGCTCAATGTCGAAAACCGATACGAGCGCGATACCATACAGCCGGTCGGGGACTTTGCGGCAGAACTCGATCAGCCAATCATTGTACGTTCGAAACAACGCTTCCTGCAGCGATGCGTCCTCGATGCAGAACAGGCCCAACCCGAGGCTCGGGTACAGCACTTCAGCCGCCACGCCGTCCTGCTCCATGTCCTTCACGCGTTCGATCGGATCCCACCCGCCAGGACGCGCCACGGAGAATCCGGCGCGGCGGAAGCTCTCGACCTGGTCGGGCTGCTGGCCGGCCATGAAAAGCCCGCCGACGGCCTGCGGCTGAACTTCAGGGGAACCGAACATCCACGCGTCGCGCGTTTCGTCGAAGTAGACCCGCGGCGCTCTCTCCCTGTACGCTGGTGGCAACCCCTTTTCCCAGAGATCCGGAACTTCGATCACGTGCGAGTCCGCCGAAATGATCGTCTCGGTCATGGCTCCTCCTCGAGGCTATTTCTTGCCCCACAACTGGTCGAAAAAGCCGCTCTTCTCCATCTCGACAATGAAACGGTTATCCATCAACTCTTGGGGTTTGACGGTTTTTGCGCGCGCGTCGGTGGCCGCCACCTCGTCGAGAATGGCCTGAAGGGACTCGGTCTTGAGCACCAGCCTCGGTTCGAGGGCCTTGATTTCGGCATTATAGGCCGAATCGAGAATCGCCCGGTCCGTGAGCCGCAGCTGCTTGCCCATGACCTTATAGACGAATTCCTTGTCCGTGTGGAGGATCTTCGCCGCCTCCGCCATTGCCCGCATGAAACGGTCGATCACCGGTGAACGCTTTGCGATCACCGATCGTTTGGTGACAAACGCCGTGGCGGCGTACGGAATCTTGAGATCCGGGCCGTAAACGACGTAGTGGTAGCCTTCGGCGAGCGCTTTGGCGTCCGAAGGAGCGGTAAGCGTCGCCACTTGAATTTTCTTACTGAGCAAAGCCGCCAGGCTTTCCGGATCGCCGCCGGTTTGCAAGAAACTGAAATCCTTGCCCGGCTCGAGCCCGGCGCGGCGCAGCGCCTGGATCGTAAAATAGTGGGTGTTGCTGCCGATGCGACTCACACCGATCTGCTTGCCTTTGAGATCCTCGGGTCGCTTGATGTTGCCGCCCGCAACGATGCTTTGCGTCATGACATTCTTCACGCCGCCAATGAAGACCAGGTCGGTCGCTCCCTGCACGTATGCCCTGACGTTGCCGACGCCTCCCGTCAGGGTCATCTCGGCGTCGCCCCCGAGGATGGCCGCCGTGACCATCGTCGATGACGCGATGAATACAAGCTGGTGATCGAGATTGTACTTTTTGAAAAGCCCCGCTTCCTGCGCGATCCATGGCATCGACTGCGACATCACGCGCGCCGAATGAATCGTCACGAGCTTGTCCGCGGCCGGCGATGCGGAAGCGAGGCCCAAAACCAGAAGCGCCAGCCAAAACGATCGCCTGATCATCGCACTACCTCCTGCCGTAAGCGTACTCGTCGGATGCTCGAAATCCTCCAAGGCGTCGCATCAAGACCAAAACCGTTGGCGCCAGCGATCGACCGCATCGGGATTCACGACCGTGGCGGGAACCCTGCCGTTGAGAATCGCAATGATGCTTTCGGCGGCCAGACGCTGCCCCGCTTCGAGCGAACCCGGATTGTTGCCGATGATGTGCGGCGTGAGAATCAGACGAGCGGGATCGACGGCGCGCAGAGGGCTGTCGAGCGGCAGCGGCTCCGCGCTGAAGACATCGAGCGCGGCTCCGGCGATGATGCCCTGGTTCAACGCGGTGACCAGGTCCGTCTCGTCGAGCACGGGACCGCGCGAGGTGTTGATCAGGAAAGCCGTCGGTTTCATCATCCCCAGCTCTCGGAGCCGAATCATGCCGCGCGTCTCCTTGGTCAGCACCACGTGGATGGTCACCAGATCCGACTCACGCAGGAGCTCCGGCAAAGAGACCATTTGGACGCCGAACGACGCCGCGGTTTCCTGTGACACGTAAGGATCGTAACCCAGAAGCCGCATATCCCACGCGCCGAGCCGTTTCGCGACGTTCCGGCCGATTCGACCGACACCGATGATGCCGATCGTTTTTCCGCGCATCAGCGTGCCCCTGTGGTTCGGCTCCTTCCAGCGCCCGCCGCGCAGGTAGGCTTCGTTCAGCTTCAAGCGTTTGAATAACGCAACCATCAACCCCACGGTCGCTTCGGCAACGCCGAGGTAGTTTTCCGGCGTCGGGCTGTTGCAGCAGAGAATTCCCAAGTCGGTGGCGGCTTCGACATCGACGTTTTCAATGCCGATGCTCGATTTGACGACCGCCTGGAGGTTGGGGCAGCTGTCGAGAATGTCGGCGCCGATGCACTCCCGGCCGGCGGGAAACAGCACGTCGGCGTCGCCGATCAAATGGAGCAACTCGCGACGCTCGTAACGGTAGTCCGGAAACTCGTCGTTCGAACGCCCGAGCACGACGGCGCAACCCGCCGCGCGCAAGAGATCGTATGCGAGGGCGAGCCGGGTCGGACCGGTCAAGCAGACTTTGCGGCCGTTTGCTGTCATGCGCTCTAGTTCAATCGGTAGAGCCGTTTGGCGGTTTCGGCAAACAGCCACTTCTTCGCTCGCTCGTCGAGATCTTCTCGCCGGGCGAGGTGCTCGATGTTTTCCGGAAACTCGGTATCCCAATGGGGATAATCCGAAGCATAATAGATGACCTCGTGGCTCAGCAGGCCCGCGGTCGCTCCGACCAGCGGCTCGTAATCTTCGGCGTGCAAAAAGATCCGGCCCTCTTTGAAGTATTCGCTCGGCCTCTTCTTGCAGTTCGGCGCTTCCGCCGCGCCTCTCTTTTCCCATTCCTCGTTCATGCGCCCCATCCAGTAAGGCGCCCAACTGCAGCCCGCTTCCATGAACGCAACCCGAAGCTTGGGGAACCGGTCGAACACGCCTCTGAACATGAAGCTCGTGAGTTGCATCATTTGCGCGAAGGCGTGCGAGAGCGTGTGCACCTCGATGAACTGATCGAAAAGATCGGCGGCGAAGAAGTGCGGCCCGCGCACCGTTGCATGGACGCCGAGCATACAGTCGAGCTTCTCCGCTTCCTCATAGATCGGCCAGTAGCTTTCATGCCCGAGAGGAAGACGCAGGCCGACCGCGGGCAGCATCACGCCCACCAGCTTCAACTCCGTGATCGCGCGGCGGAGCTCCCTGACCGCTTCGGGCACGTCTTGAAAAGGGATCAGCGCCACGGCTTTGAGACGCGGGCTGACTTTTTGGAATTCCTCGGAGACGAAATCGTTCCAGGCCTTCGAGTAAGCAACCGCGACGTCCGGCTCCCTTATCCAGCCGACGCTGAGGCCGTTGGTCGGATAGAGCACCGCGGTCGCCACGCCGCCCCGGTCCATGGCATCGAGCCAACTCCGCGCATCCCGCGCGCGCGTGCCGAGAGTCCCTCCGAGCGAACGGTCCCAGCTGTCGCGCGGCGTGAAGACCGCGCCGCGGGCTCGATAACGCGGTTCCATGTAGGGCTTTAGTTGGCTGTCTTCTTCAGTGATATGGCCGTCGGCGTCGATGACCTCAAAATTGACTCCCATGATCGCCTCCCTCGGTCGTCCTTGCCTCTCGTCTACGCCTCAACACGGAGAGATGTCAAGAGAACCGACTCGGCCCGGCGAATCTCTCTCTAACGACTTGCGGCGGGTAGCAAAAATAGCATCACCCCGCAAACCCGCGGAGGACACGAAGGATCGGAAAATGGCGCTTTCCATTGCTTAACTTCGTGCTCTTCGTGTCCTCGGCGGCCAATGTCTGATGCTTTTTGGTTGCGGCGTGGCCGCGCTGTGTTAAATACAGGCTATCAACCGAAGACAGGCATACGGAGCGGAGATGAGAAAGGGTTGTTGCTTCGCGGCAGCGCTTGCGTGGGTGATGTGGATTCGGACCCAGGGGCCGGGGACCGACAGCTGGTCGGGGGTGAGCGGCCATCCGACGCGCGAGCGCTGTCTCGCCAGCGTCCGGCAGCAACTGGATGTATGGCGGCAGTACAAAGACGCGGTGTTTTCCGAAAACGCGGTCACTTTTACCGGGACCAACACCACGTTCAGCTATTTTTGCCTCCCCGAAACCGAAGACCCGCGACCGAAAGGCAAGCGTTAGTCGAAGCCGGCCAGGACTTCGCGGGCTAGCCACTCCATGCGCTCGAGCGTTTCGGTCGCGCTCGACCGCCGCACGTCGAAGATGATCGTATCGACGCCGGCGGCCCGATAGGTCGCGATGTCGGATGCGATCTCCGCGGCGGCGCCGATGAACCTCCGCCGCTTGCCCGGCTCGATTGGCTTTTCCCGATCGAACAACGAGGCTTTCAGCGCAATGCGGAGCCGCCGCGGATCGCGGCCCGCTTTGATCGTATGGCTCCGGAGTTGCTCGAGGTCGCGCGCCAGGTCGTCGGGCTCGAGTGGAACCGTCGGCACCCCGCCGATCGGATGCCAGCCGTCGCCCAATGCACCGGCGCGCCGGAGCGCCGGTTTGCTGTGCCCGCCGATCCAGATTGGAATGGAAGGTTTCTGGACCGGTTTGGGCGAGAAGACGAGATCGGAAAAGCTCACGTAACGCCCGCGGAACGACGGGTTTTCACTGCTCCAGAGTTCCCGGAACGCTTGGATGTACTCGTCCGTTACGCGGCCGCGTTCCGGGTACGGCGGCGCACCCAGCGCTTCGAACTCCTCCTTCATCCAGCCGACCCCGAGGCCGACGATCAACCGACCGCCGGAAAGAACGTCGAGCGACGCGAGCATCTTGGCCGTGAGGATCGCATTTCGGTAAGGCGCGATCATCACGCTGGTGACGAAACGGAGGCGCGACGTCGCGCCGGCCAAAAAGCCGATCGTCGCCAGCGTCTCCAGGTGATACCCCGCGCCCGGATAGCGGCCGTCGAGCGTGTAAGGATACGGTACGGAGATCCTTCGCGGGACGACGACGTGATCGGCCACGGTCACGCACGCGAACCCGAGCGCCTCGGCGCGTTGGACGAATTGAACCAACTCCTCGGCTCTGAAGATTGGCTGAGAGGCGGGAAGGTGGAGGCCAAACTCCATGCGTTGAGGAGCTTTGCTTTAAACCGTTCAGGGCGCTCAACCGTTTAAGCCGTTTTGAACACAGCGAAGTGCTTGAACGGCTTGAACGCTTGTTTGGCCGGACCTGCTACCCGGCCGATTCGGCGAAGAACTTCCCGGGCATTTCGATCGGCGGCACGGTCTTGTTTTCCGCCGAGTCCGCCGGCAGAGGCTTGCCGTCGGGGCGGACGCGCATCTCTTCACCTCCCTGAGGCTTGGCGTTGATTCCCGCTCCGATGCGCAGAACCACCAGGTTTCCCGGACCGGTGTTGAGATAACGGTAGTAGGCGCCGGTCGGGATCATGACACCCTGGTACGGCTTGAGTTTCATTTCCCTCCCGGTCTCGTCGAACACGCTCATTTCGCCTTCGAGCACGATGAACGCATGGTCTTCATCGAGATGCGTGTGGATCTCGTTTTCGCCGCCTTCGGCGTTGATCTTGGTATGGATCCACATGTTCGGAGTTTCCGCCACGAGTTGGGTAATGCGCCCCTGTTTCATGTACGGCGTCTTCAATGAGAACGTGTACGCCCTGGGTTTGCCCTCGAGTTTTTTCGCGGTCGATTGCATTTAAGAGCCTCCTCGATGTTTTAAGCGTTGATGCCGGTTAATTTAAGGTTGTAAAGCTTGAGCACGTTTTCGCGCACGACTTTCCTGAAAACGTCGATGGGCAAGTGCCCCAACTCTTCGGCGATCACCTTGCGCGAATGAGGCCATGTCGACGCCGCGTGCGGGTAATCGTTGGACCACATGCAGTTGTCGGAGCCCCACCAATCGAGCAAGCGACCGCCCGTCGGATCGCTGAAGAACGTCGCGTACACCTGCTTGCAGTACTCGCTCGGCAGCTTCTTCATCGCGGGCACGGGCGCCCGCGGCGAATGCCGGATGAAGTACTTGTCCCATTCGTGGATATGGAACGGAATCCAGGCGATTTCGTTTTCCACGTAAACAAACTTCAGGCGCGGGAACCGCTCCATGACCCCGCCGAAAACGAGATCGAAGAGCGAATTCGCCGCGTCGTACAGCTTCGTGTTGACCGTGGCTCGGTAGACATCCAGCCCCTTTCGCTCGAAGCGGCTGTAGTTAAACCCGGTGAGAATGTGCAGATTGACGGGCATTTCGAGCTCCTGCGCGGCTTCCCAGAAGGGATCGTAGTAGTCGCTCGTGAACGGCAGGTGCTGGGGCGGGACCTGCCAGATGAGGCAGCCGACGAGCCCGGCCTTCTTGCAGCGCTCGAGCTCTTTGATGGCGTTCTTGATGTTGTAGAGCGAGATCATCGGAATGCCGACGAGGCGATTGGGGTGCACTTTGCAGTAGTCGATCAACCAGTCGTTGGCGATCTCGAAACAGGCTTCCTGCAGCTCGGCGTCTTCGAGCGCAAACAACCGAAGGCCCAGCGTCGGGTAGAGAACCTCGGCCGAAACCCCGTCCACCGCCATCTCCTCGATGCGCGCCCGGGGATCCCACCCGCCAGGTTTCTCTCCCGCTGTGCGCCGCGGCGGATATTGCGGATACTTATCCCGCAACGACGGCGGCAGGTTCTTCGTCCACAGGTCTTCCGGTTCCATGATATGGGAATCGGCGGAAATGATGATCTCGTCGGCAAAATCAGCGGCTGTCTTGGCCGCCAGGGCGGGTTGCGCGCTCATTATGGGCTCCTCCTCTTGATCATTACCCAAGTTTGTAAGCTTTTTGCAGGGGAATGTCCAGCGAACGGACACCTCCGGCTGCGTAGGCTTGCTCTCCATTCGCGCACGGCAGGGTTGCAGTGCCGGAGTATTCGCCCCATTGCTCCGCCACTTCTTACTCCAACATCCTGTTGAATTTCTTTAAACTTCGTGCTCTTCGTGAGCTTCGTGGTGCGTATCGGCCTCCGCACTGGTTACGGCGTAGTCTGTTGTAGCACGGCGCTCCTCCTTCTCTTAGGAATTCCGGCGCTCGCCTCCGCAGGGGAGGCGCAAACCGCTTTCGACGAAGCCGTGCGTCACCAGCGCGCGGGCAAGTACCGCGAGGCGATCGCCGCCTACACCCGCGCGATCAAAGCGAATCCGCGAGCGGCGGAGCCGTACGCCGGCCGCGCCAGCGCGCTGGCCCGAACGGGAGATACCCGGCGCGCCATCGAAGATTACAACGAGGCGATCAAACACAACCCGAATTTCGCCGACGCTTACTTCAACCGCGGCAATTTGTACCACGATCTCAAACAGCACGGCCGCGCGATCCAAGATTACGATGCGGCGTTGAAACTCAATCCCAAGCTTTACGAAGCGTACAATAACCGCGGGCTCGCGTACTACCAGCTCGGGCAATTCGACCGCGCCATCCGCGACTACACCGAAGCACTGAAGCTCCGGCCGAATTTCACGGACGGTTACCTCAACCGCGGCCATGCCCTGTACGTTCAAAAGCAATTTGAAGGCGCCGTGCGAGATTACGACGAGGCCATCCGCCGTAGCCCGAAGTCGGCCCGAGCCTACCGGGAGCGAGGGAACGCGCGTTACGCCATGGGTCGGTACGCGGAAGCGATTCAGGATTTCGATGAGGCGCTAAAGCTGGAGCCGAGCAACGCGGAGACTTACTACAGGCGCGGCCTTGCGCGGCGCCGCTTAGGAGAATACCGCCAGGCCGTGCAGGACTACTCGGCGGCGATTCGGCTGAACCCGAAGTTTAGCGAGGCCTATAACAACCGCGCCAATGCGTACTCGCTTATGGGTCGGTTCGACGAGGCGCTCAAGGATTACGACAGCGCGCTTCGGCTGGATCCCGACAATGCCCGTATTTACGCAAACCGCGGCGCCGTCAAGTTGCGCCAGGGTAAGACCGACGAAGCACGGGAGGATTTTCAGAAAGCCATCTCACTGGAGCCCGCGTTGAAATCAAAACTCGACTCGCTGGCGAGCGGCCAGGAGACGGCTCCTCGCGGGCAACACTGAACGACCATGCTCGGAAATGTATCGGCTTGCATAAATCTGCGCGCGACCGTAACTGTCGAGACGACCATAGCTTCTCGCGCCGCGGGCGCCGGAACGCAGAGGCCCCGCAGCGGCCCCCGGCCAACTTTGATCTTTTAACCCGACGATGCGGTTCAACGGGCGAATCGTTCGACTGGCGGCTCTGTTTCTTTTGATTGCGGCGCCGGCGGCTTTGGGCGGCGAAGCCGAGGTCATGCTGAATCAAGCGATCACGCTGCATGATGCCGGCGATCCGAAAGCGGCGCTCGAGCTCTACGACAAAGCGATCAAAGCCAACCCGCGGCTCGCGGAAGCGTATTACAACCGCGGCAACGCGTATTATGATCTCGGTCAAAACCACCAGGCGATCAAGGACTACAGCCAAGCCATCCGCCTGAACCCCGGGGATGCCGAAGCTTATTTCAACCGCGCCAACGCGTACCGGCGGCTCAACAATGACGCCATGGCGCTCCAGGATTACAGCGCGGCAATCAAATCGAACCCCGACGACGTTCGGAGTTACGTCAACCGGGGCAGCCTCCACTTTGCGAGGAATCGCTACGAGGCCGCGGTCAAAGACTTCAGCGCCGCGCTCCAACTCAGCCCGGAAGATCCGGATATCTACTACAACCGCGGCAACGCGCATCTCGCGTCGAACCAAATCGAGCGGGCGATCCAGGACTACGACGCGGCGGTGACCCTGGATCCGAAACTCACCGATGCCTACTACAACCGCGGGATCGCGCACGCGCTCTCTGGCCAACACGAGCAGGCGATCGCGGATTTCGACGAGGTGTTGAGCCGGCGGCCCCGCTCCGCCGATGCCTTTTACAATCGCGGCCTCTCGAATGCCGAGCTCGGGCGGCACGAAGCCGCCGTCGAAGATTTCAGCGAAGCGCTGCGCATCGATCCGCAGGATGCCGGAGCCAACCACAACCGCGGCCTGGCTTACCTGAGAACCGGCGCCTACAACCGCGCCGCGCGCGACTTTAGCGAAGCGATTAGGCTCAGGCCGCGGAACGCCGAAGCCTACGTCTACCGCGGTATTGCCCGGATCTACCAGGACAGAGACAAGGAAGCCGAGCTCGATTTCCAGAAAGCCTTCCAGCTCGACCCCGCGCTCCGAAAAAAAATTCAGCCTTTGATCAACGAGGCGCGAGAGCAGCGAAAGCGTTCACGAACGGAGTGACGCAATCGATGAAGATCGACGTCGGCTTGCTCCGCCCCCCTCTCGACGCAATGGCGGCGATTGCCCGTGCCGCGGACGGGCTGGGGTTCGACGGGTTATGGACTTTCGAGACGGCGCATGATCCCTTTCTCCCGCTCGTGATCGCCGCGGAACACAGTCGGATTCTGAGCCTCGGCACGAGCATCGCGGTCGCCTTTGCCCGCAGCCCCGCCGTGCTCGCCTATATCGGTTGGGACTTGGCGCGCTTTTCCCGAGGTCGGTTCATTTTGGGCCTCGGCACGCAGGTCAAAGGGCACAACGAAAGGCGCTTCGGCGTGAAATGGGAAAAACCCGTGCAAAAAATGCGCGAGACGATTCTCGCGATCCGCGCCTTCTGGCGATGCTGGCAGGATCGGAGCCGCCTCGATTTCCACGGCGAGTTCTTCGATCTGAGCTTGATGACGCCTTTTTTTGATCCCGGGCCGCACGCCTACGGCGCTGCTCCGATCTATCTTGCGGGAGTGAACCGGTTCATGTGCCGCTTGGCCGGCGAACTCTGCGACGGGTTTCACGTGCACCCGCTGAACTCGCCGAGCTACGTCGGACAGGTCGTGCTGCCGAACATCGAAGCCGGCCTTGCAACCAGCGGGCGAGGGCGCGAGGCGATCGCGCTTTCGAGCGCGCTCTTCGTCATTCCCAGTGACGATCCGGAGGAGTCGGCGCGCCGGATGCGCGAGGTGCGGCGCGAGATCGCCTTCTACGCGAGCACGCCGCCTTATCGCCCGGTGTTCGACCACCACGGTTGGGGCGACGCCGCCGATCGGCTGCGCGCCCTCGCGGCCCGCGGCGCGTGGGACGCGATGCCGCCGGTCATTACCGATGAGATGCTCGAGACTTTCGCCACGCGCGGCACGTGGGAGGAGTTACCTGAAAAAATCCAGCGGAAGTACGGCGGGCTCCTCGATCGGGTGAGCTATTACCTCCCTTTTACGCCGGATCAAAACCAGGATGGCTGGCGGGCAACGATCGCGGGGTTCAAGCGACCGCCGTGCTAGTCGCGTTATCTTTCGTGTCGCGCAAGCACCCCGACCGCAAGGGACGGCGTACCGGAGGGGCTGCGCGACCTCCGGCCGCCGTGAGCTTTTCGGGGACGCTATCGGTTTCCCGGTTGTTCGAAGCGTCGCCGCGCCGCGCTATTGCGGCCAGCCGAGCCGAGGGTTTATAAACGAGCCGTGTACAAACTGAAGAAGATTCTCGCTCCGGTCGATCTCTCCAACCTGTCGAAGCTCGGCCTGCGCTACGCGCTCGACATCGCCGCACCTCAGGACGCCGAGGTGATCGTCTACCACACGCTCACCGTCGAAGAAACGCCGTATCCCCAGGGGGCCGAAGAATGGGTTGCCAAACAAACCGAGGTTCCCAAGGTCAAAAAGGTGCTGGACCGGCGAAAAAAGCAGCTGGAGCGCTTCGTCGTCGAGGAGTTCGGGGACCTCAACAATCACCCGGGCATTCGGCTTGAGGTGGAAATCGGCACGCCGTACAAGAAGATCGTCGATAAAGCGAGCCAGGAAGCAGCGGACATGATCGTCATGTCCACCCATGGCCGAACCGGGGTGATGCACATGCTCATCGGCAGCGTTACCGAGCGCGTCATCCGGCGCGCTCCCTGTCCCGTGCTCGCGGTTCCGCCGCCGCAAAAGAGCAAAAGCCGGCCGAGGAAAGGACTCGCGGCTCGCCTGCTCGTGCGCTCGCGCGCCTCCTCAACCCAGTAAGCAAACGGCGCTTTGGCGCGCGCGCGTTCGTGCCGTGTGCGCCGTTTCGAACAACATGATATAGAGATCGGTACCACGCGGATCGCTGGAATCGTGGAGCAACACAGTCTCCATCGGCCAGCCGTGGAGACTGTGTTGCGTTCGCCGAGCCGCCAAGAACACCCAGACCCCGCAGCGCCCGATCATTCGCCGGGCACGCCCGCGCGCCGCTGGAGCGTTGGGCAATTCGCGTCAAAGTTTCGCGCGCTCGAAGCCCTGCGCCATCGCAACTATCGTCTGATCTGGTATGGTCAGATCTTTTCGTCGATGGGCACCTGGATGGACCAGGTGACGCGCGGGTGGTTGATTTACGAGCTGACGAACTCGGCGCTCCAGCTCGGTCTGGTACGCGGCATTCAAGCCATACCGTTTCTTTTACTGTCGCCGATCGCAGGCAGCACCGCCGACCGCTACTCGCGGAAAAAGCAGGTCGTGCTCGCGCAGTTCGCAAACGGCACGCTGTACGCCGCCACGGCGGCGCTCATTTTTACCGGCGCGATCGAGCCGTGGCATGTGTACGTCACCGCGCTCTGCGCCGGGATCGCTCAGGTTTTTGTTCAGCCGGCCAGGGCAGCGATGATATCGGATAGCGTTCCGCCAGAAAACCTGACCAATGCCATTGGACTGAACGCGGTAATTTTCAACGTCGCGCGCAGTACCGGGCCCGCTTTGGCCGGCATCTTGATCGCCGGCTGGGGCACCGGGAGCGCTTATTTTTTCCAGGGCCTGTTCTTCTTGCTCGCCGCTCTTTGGACAACGCGCGTTCAGTTGGGTCAAGGCGTCACGGCCGGCGGCAGCCATTCGCGGCATCAGGACAGTTTCATTCAGAGCATTTTTACGGGCTGGAAGTTCAGCTGGCGCAACGAGGCCGTCCGGAGCAGCCTGCTCGTCGTCATGTTTGCGTCGCTGTTCGTGGTTCCCTTTACGACCCTGCTGCCGGTTTTCGCCCGCGACATTTGGCGCGTCGGGGCAAGCGGTCAGGGCCTCCTCCTCACCGCCATGGGCGTCGGCGCGCTCTGCAGCGCGATGTTGATCGCTGCCGCCGGCGACCGGCTGCCGCGCGGACTGCTGATGCTCGGAGGGGTTGCGGTCTACGGTTTGATGAACGTCGCCTTTGCGGCGTCGCCGTGGTTCGCGCTGTCATTGTTCTTGATGACCATCGTCGGCCTGTGCCATGTCCATTCGCACGCGCTTGTGCAAACCGTCATCCAATCGTACTCGCCCGCCGAGCTTCGCGGCCGGGCGATTGCACTGTTCCACATGAGCCAGGTGGTGATGACTTTCGGCAGCATGCTCTTCGGCGCGCTCTCGTCGATGATCGGCGCCCGCTGGACGGTGGCGGTCATGGGCGCGCTCGGCACGATAGCAATGGCGGGAATCCACGTCGCGTTGCCCCGAACTCGAGCGATCCGCTGACGCCCAGGTCGTCCCGTCAAGGCCGAGGCTCACGACCACAGTTGACGGCTCGCGATCGTCGCACCCTCGGACAGCGCCTTGAACTTGGCCCACACGACGGTCGGATGGATCTCGGGCTCGGCCGTGGCTTGCGAAGAAAAGCCGCAATCGCTCCCGGCAATGACGTTCTCGCGCCCGACGATGCGCGCGAACTGCACGATGCGTTGGGCCACGAGTTCGGGATGTTCGACGATGTTGCTCGTGTGCGTGATCACGCCGGGGATCAGGATTTTTCCTTCCGGAAGGCGAACGGTTTCCCAGACGCGCCATTCATGCTCGTGGCGTGGATTGGCGGCCTCGAATGAGTAAGCGCCGGCGCGGACTGTCAACATGATGTCGACGATGTCCTTTAGAGCCATGTCATGGATCCGCGGGCCGATGTTGATGCCGTAGCACGTGTGGAAGCGAACGCTCTCCGGCGGAAGGTCACGGAGCGCATGGTTCAAAGCCTCGACCCGGATCTCGGCCCATTTCCGGCACTGCTCGACCGTCGAGCCCGGATTTGCGTTGTAATAAGTCACGAGCCGGGGATCGTCCACCTGAAGCAATAGTCCTGCGGCGATGATCGCCTCGTACTCTTCGCGCAGCGCCTCGGCGATCGCGTAGAGATACGCTTCATCGCTCGGGTAATACTCGTTCTTTCGTTGTGCTTCCACGTTTCCCGGGGAGGTCGCCGGGAGGAACGCCTCTTCGATCCGGGCGCCGTTGAGAGCCGCCTTGAGATTCTCAATATCGCGCCGCAACGCCTCGCGGCCCGTGTACGCCACGGGACCGGTGCACACAAATGCCGTCGATGGCCCGACCGAAGCTCCGCGCCAGCGGGCATACCATGCGTAGTATTCCGGAAAGTCGATGAGCTCTCTCGAGCCTGCCCACGGGCCGGCTCTCGGCGGCGCGGGACGCCGTTCAAACCCGGCGAGGCGTTCGCCGATATAGGTGACAAAGCCCGCTTTCCCCTGCTCCCCGTCGCTGACGATGTCGACGCCCGCTTGCGCCTGCTTGCGCACGACGTCGGCGACGGCGCGCCGCACGCAGGCGTCAAAGGCCGGGCGATCGTACTCGTGCCCGCTTTCCTTCGCCTGGAGCATTTCAATCAGATCGGGCGGACGCGCCAGGCTCCCGACGAACGTGGTGAGAATTCTGTCGCTGCTTCGCTTCATCCCATGCCCTCCGTTCGACCTGCCGGCGGACCGTCAAAAAAATCAACCGCGCCGGTTTCCAACGAGTATTCGGCGCCCACGACGAGAAGCCCTTCGCTCTCGATCAAATGCTCGAGGATCGGCGAGCCGTGCCGCAACTGATTGGCGGCCATGCGGATGTTGGCTCGAACTGCTTGCCGCGCCAGAGCATCGGGATTGCGCCGGAGCTCCGTTTCCAACAGGGTCTCCACCGCCGGCCGGATGCGATCGACAATGGAACGAAGATTCGGCGAGCGGTTTTCAGTCGGACGTTCAAGCTCTTCCAAAGTAGCCAAAACCGCGCCGCATCCCGTGTGGCCCAAAATCACGACCAGGCGCGTGCCGAACCGCTCCGCCGCAAATTCAACGCTGCCGATGTGAGAAGGCGCGACGATATTTCCTGCAACGCGGATCACGAACAGATCCCCCAATCCCTGGTCGAAGACGATCTCGACGGGAACCCGCGAATCCGAGCATCCGAGCACCACGGCAAACGGTTTTTGCCCGGCGAGCAATTCGGCGCGGCGCGCCTGGCTGAGAAAAACGTCAAGACTCCGAACGCCCGATACGAAGCGCCGGTTCCCCTGTCGCAATCGCTCGAGCGCTTCTAGCGCCTGGGTCACTCCAATGCTCCTTGCAATTACCCTCCTCTCTTCCTCTTTACCCTCGAGTTGTCAAGTTTAAGAGCACGCGACGTGGCTCCTGATCCACGGCGCAACGACGGCTCCGCTTTTTCCGTTGCAATCGAGAATCTTGAAGACTAGAGTTTCGGGCGGCGCGACACCGGAAGGTGTGAGGCGCAAAATTCGCAGAGGAGGTGTCCGATGGTCACGAATCCCAGGGCGCTTGAACTACAGAGAGAAGGCAAAGTCGAATACGAGTGGGGCACGCTCTGGCCGCACTACCACAAAGAAAAAATGAACTGGGCGACCGGCTTTCGCACCAGAGGTGACGTCGATATCCTTTTCCTTTCCGGCTCGACCGGGCGCGACCCGTTTGAGGACGCTCCGTGCCGAACTCCCGACGAGGAACGGGCCGGGAGAGGCAAGGTGGTGGGCGGCATCAAGGAACAGACGCGCCAGACGTTGGAGGATATCAAGAACAGTCTCGAGTTGATGGGCGCGAGCCTCAAGCACATCGTCATGTTTCGGTATTTCCTAAAGCGACGCGAGGACGTCTTCGACATGCGCGACGAGATGTATAAGTTCTTCGAGGAGCACGAACCCGACTTGAGGCAGCATCCCCGACCGGCGACGTTGCTCCGCGGAGTGGGCATCGACTTACCGGACATGCTCGTCGAAATAGAAGCATGGGCGGTGGTGCCGCGCCAAAAATAGGCCGCGTACTGGCCGCCATCTCCGGCAGCTCGATCGGGTCAAGGGGCGCTTTCCAGAGCTTGGCGGTAATAGGATAAATCGACGTACTTTTCCGCCGGTGGCAAAGGAAGCGCGAGGTATCCCCTCTCGGCGCGCAGGGCTAGAACGGTCTCGATACCCGGGAGATTCACCGCCGCCGCCGGGTAGAGACCCGATACCGGATCCAGCAGCGCGCGCAGCGTTTTGTCCGCACGCGTCCGGTCGAGAGTATGATGCCTGGCGAGGAGCGCCACGCACCGGTTGCGATTTTGCGGCTCAAAACACCAGCGGGTTGCTTCCACGTACGCTGCGATATAACGGACCACGAGATCCCGGTGATCTCGGGCCCAGACCCGGCGAGCGGCGCCGCACGTCGCCTGATAGACAGGGACCAGTTCGTCGCCGCCGGCC
>DATMBL010000028.1:0-14582 GCA_035559295.1 Candidatus Eiseniibacteriota bacterium | reverse complement strand
TCATCAATCCGCCGCAGGCTTGCACGATCAAATCGTAGCCGGGCAAGTCTTTCATCGGGCCTTGGGCGCCGAACGCTGAAAGCGAAGCGTAGACCAGCCCGGGATTCTCCGCGCGCAAATCCTTTTCACCGAGCCCGATTCGCTCCATCGTCCCGGGCCTGAAATTCTCCACGAGCACGTCAGTTTTACGCGCCAGACGGCGGAGCAGGGCTTGGCCTTCGGCCGCTTTGAGGTTGAGCGTGACGCTCTTCTTGTTGCGATTGACCGACAGGAAATAGGCGCTTTCCCCGCCGGCGAATGGCGGGCCCCACCCGCGCGTGTCGTCGCCGCTTCCGGGCTGTTCCACTTTGACGACCTCGGCGCCGAGATCGCCGAGAAACATCGTGCAGTAAGGGCCGGCCAGAACCCGCGAGAGATCGAGGACGCGGACCCTTGCGAGGGGCCCGTCGGGCGCGCTCATTTGAGCTCGATCCCTTTGGCTTTGAGCGTCTCCTGCAACGTTTCCACGCCCAGCCAGAGGCCCGGCATGCCTCCCGGAATCGCCGCCACCTCGATCGCCTCGAGAATTTGCCTGGGACTCGCTCCGAGCGCGAGCGCTCGTTCGATGTGCAACCGAACCCCCCTGGGGCGCGACAGCGCGCAGGTGATCCCCACCATGATGAGCTCTTTGATCATCCGCGGTAACGCTCCTTCTCGCGCGAAGGTCCCGTCGACGTAAAGCCCTTTGAGTTTTTCGAAGTATTCAGGATCCAGCTCGGCAATAATCCCGTATGCGCTGTTTTGCGCGCCCAGCGAGGCCCGCTCGAATGCGTCTTTGGCATCGCGGCTCATCTCTGCCTCCTCTTACGCTTCCGCGGCGCCGCCGTTCGGCGCCGGGAGCGCAACCGTCTCATTCCCTTTGCGTCAGGACTTCCGGGTTCGCGACGTGGATCGGCTTGCCTGCGGCAAACGCGAGAACCTGTTCCACCGCCACGTCATAGTACTCTTCGTATGTGTCTCTCTCGACGTAGCCGAGGTGGGGCGTGCAGAGGGCGTTGTCCATTTTGAGCAGCGGGTGGTTCGCGCCGAGCACCGGCTCCTCTTCGTAGACATCGACCGCGGCAAAACCCGGACGGCCGGCCCTGAGCGCTTCGACCAGAGCGCCCTCTGCGATCAGTCCCGCCCGACTCGTGTTGACCAGGAGCGCGGTCGGTTTCATGCGCGCTAGATCCGCGCGCGTCACAAGACCGCGGGTTTCGTCGTTGAGCGGGATGTGCAGGCTCAAAATATCCGCCTGTTCGAATAACGCTTCACGGCTCGGCGCGATCTCGTATCCCGCCTGACGCGCGCGCCCGATCGATCCTTCGCGTCCCCAACAAACCACGCGCGCGCCGAATGCGCGCCCGATCGAGGCAACCAAGCCGCCGATCCGTCCTAAAGCGTAAATTCCAAGAACCTTATCCTTGACGCGAACGCCGAGCGTCGATTGCCAATATCCCTCTCGCAGTCGCTGCACCTCGTAAGGGAGGTGGCGCAGGGCGGCGAGAATCAGCGCCCATGTGAGTTCCGCGGTCGCGACCGGATTGCCGGCGCCGCCCGCCGAGACGACAACACCCTTTTCCGTGCAGGCCTTGACGTCGATATGGCTGACGGCGCGCCCGGTTTGGCTGATCAGTTGGAGTTTGGGTAATCGCTCGATCACGGCCCTGGGGAAGCGTGAACGCTGCTGCGTCAGGATCACTGCCTCGGCATCCCTCAAACGTTCGGCGAGCCGGGCCGGATCTCTCTCCGTATCGTTGTAGACGACGACCTGATGATCTTTCAGCTTGGGGTAGCACTTGAGCGTCCGAAACGCGTCTTGGTAATCATCGATGACGGCGATCTTCATCGGCTTCCCTCTCGCGCCGCGTGAGCGCGAGTCCCGCTGAGCCCCGCCGGAGATCTCGTCTTACGCGCGGCGTCACGAACTTCGGCGCAGCATAATGCAGCTTCGGCGCAAGGTCAACGAAGCCGATGACGTTGACTCGTCGGTTTGACCCGCCTATGCTGGGATCTACTCTCAGAGGGTCTTTTATGAAGGCGATTCGCATTCACAAATTCGGAGCGACGGAAGAGGCGCTTCAATTTGACGACATACCGGTTCCCGAGCCGCGAGGCGATCAGGTTCTCATCCAAGTCGAGGCTGCCGCGCTAAACCGGGCCGATCTGGGATTGCGACGCGGCACGTATCGAATTTCGCCCGAGGAGCTGCCGGTTATTCCGGGCCGGGAATTTGCCGGACCGATTGCGAAAGTCGGGCCCGAAGTTAAAACGTTCACGCCCGGGCAGCGTGTCGTTGCCTATACCGGCACGGGCGGCTACGCCGAGTACGCGCTTGCCAAAGTCTCCGAAGTCTGCCCGCTTCCGGACGGGATGGAGTCGGTTACGGCCGCTGTGGTCCCGACGGTTTTCCTCACCGCTTGGTTCGCGCTGTTATCCGAAGGAAAGCTCAAGACCGGCGAATGGGTTCTCGTTCAAGCCGGCAGCAGCGGGGTCGGCATGGCCGCGATTCAGATCGCCAAGCACGTCGGAGCCAAAGTCGTAGCCACTTCGAGCGGCGATGAAAAATGCCGCAGGGTGCGCCGTCTCGGGGCCGACGCAGTCATCGACTATACGAAAACCGACTTCGCCGCCGAGGTCGAGCGCGTCACTGGAGCCCGCGGCGTTGACGTGGTGCTGGAGATGATCGGCGGCGAGGTCTATAGAAAGAGCCTCGAAACTCTGGCTCCCGGCGGGCGGCTGGTCTCGATCGGCGGCGCCTTTGGAGCCATACCCGATTCGCCTCCGGCGCTCGGTGGCGGGCGGAGCGCCAGGCGGTTTTCGATAACGAACCATCTCAAAGCCCGCCCGCAAGATTTCGGCGAGCTTGCCAACATTCTCAAGCTGGTGAGCGAGAAAAAGTTCCAGGTCGTCATCGATAAGGTTTTCCCCCTCGCCGACGCGCGCGCCGCGCAGCGCTACCTCGAAGCGCGCGAGCATTTCGGTAAGATCGTGCTCGTGCCGTAATTCAGCCGGGTCAACGCTTAATTAGCTTTGGGCATTGAGCTTTGAGCGTCGAGTCCCATCCCCCCTTCCCACTCAAAGCTCAACGCTTTTATCTCAATGCTTAATAGTCAAAGTCCCCCCAAGTGGCCGGATCCGCCCGCGCTCTGCTAAAATAGCGCGCGTGAAGCCCGTCGAGGAAAAGGACCAGGTTGCCACGGAACTCAATGGCGCGCCGGATCTCTCCGCCATGAGCGATGAGCAGCTCTTGGAGATGCGAATCTGCGACCTCAAGCTCAAAATCCGCGGGAGCGAGCTCGAATCGCGCATCGAGCGCTTCTACGGCGAGCTCGAACAGAAAGGCGTCGGCTTCAAGCCTGTCTGCTACCTCGGCGACGAGTGGTTCTGTCCCGAGGGCTCGACGACGATCGCGATCCCGTTTTACCTTGCCCACCCAAGGCTCAAGAAACTCGAAGAGAAGATGATGCTCGAAGTCGAGGGCGGAACCGAGGCCTGGTGCATGCGTCTGTTGCGCCATGAGATGGGACACGTCCTCAACCACGCTTATCTTCTGCAGAAGGAGCGGCGCTGGAAAAAACTGTTCGGCTCGCCGTCGCTCGAATACTCGGAGAGCTTCCGTGCCCGCCCGTACAGCAAGCGCTTCGTGCGCCACCTCGACGGCTGGTACGCGCAAAGTCATCCCGAGGAGGACTTCGCCGAAACCGTCGCCATCTGGCTCACTCCCGATCTCGACTGGCGTCTCCAGTACCGCGACTGGAAAGCGCTCGACAAGCTCGAGTACGTCGATACCGTGATGCAGAGAATCGCCGGCAAGCCGCCGTTGATCTTCTCGACAGCCAAAATGAGCGAGGCCTCCCGCCTGCGCTCGCGTCTCGCGGCCTACTACAAAAAACGCCGCCGGCTGTACGCCCAGGACTTTCCGGATTTTTTCGATGCGGATCTGCGCAAACTCTTCGCCGATCCCGAGACCTCGCCCGGGGCCGAGCGGGCGGCGAGTTTTTTGCGGCGCTCGACCAAGTCGATCCTCGATGCCGTGTCGAGCTGGACCGGTGAGCCCAAATTCACCTTGAACCGGCTCATTCGAAGTTTGATCGATCGCTGCGCCGAGCTGGACCTGCGGGTTCGCTCCGAGTCGGCTGGACTCGAAATCGCCGCCTACCTGGCGACGCTCGCATCCCACTACCGCTTGACCGGCAAGTTCAAAGGTACGTGACCGATGCGCGCTCGAAAACGCTACAAGGTGCTGGTCTTGTTCGATACCGCGGGTCCGCCGCCGCCGGATCAGGACTTCTCGCAGGAACTCAAGACCGACGAGGACTGGGCCGCCGAAGCTCACGTGATCGAAGCGCTCACCGCCCTCGGGCACGAAATCAGAACGATCGGCGTCTGGGACGAACCCGGGATGATCATCGACGAGATCAAGTCCCATCCCCCCGACATCGTGTTCAATCTCACCGAGCACTTCAACGAAGTCTCGGCCTACGATCGAAACGTCGCCGGGTTACTGGAAATGATGGATGTGCCCTACACCGGCGCCAGCCCCACGGCGCTCACGCTGTGCAAAAACAAGGGCATGGCCAAGGAGTTGCTCGCCTATCACAAGATTCGCACGCCGAACTTCGCGATCATCGCCCCCGGCGCCGCGGTGAGAAGACCGAAGAAACTCCGCTTTCCGCTGTTTATCAAGCCGCTGCGCGAGGAAGCCTCCTACGGCATCGCGCAAGACTCGTTTGTCGAGTGCGACGAAGCTTTCGAGGAGCGGGTGCGCTTCATCCACGAACGCATGAACCAGGAGGCCCTAGCCGAGGAGTATATCGACGGCCGCGAACTCTACGTCAGCATTCTCGGTAACGATCGGCTGCGGGTGTTTCCGTTTCGCGAAGTGGTTTTTTCCGAGATGCCGGATGATCGGCCGAAATTTTCCACGTTCAAAGCGAAATGGGATGACGCGTACCGCAAGCGTTGGGGGATTCAAAACATCTTTGCCGAACCCCTGGCCAACGGCTTGGCGCAACGCATCACGAGCGCCTGCAAAGCCACCTATCGGGCCTTACGCATCCGGGGCTACGGCAGAATCGACTTACGGGTCACGCCCAACGGCGATATCGTCATTCTCGAGGCGAATCCCAATCCCAACTTGGAACGCGATGACGAGTTTGCGCAGTCCGCGATGAAGGCGGGCCTGAGTTACGAAGGACTGATTCAAAGGATACTGAAACTCGGATTTGCCGCCTCTCGTTGATCCCTGAAGCGGCCGGCTTTCCCCGAAGTCACGCGGCGCGGTCGAGCGCGCGCCCGGCCAACCCTAAACAAGCGGGCGTCAAGACGGCGTACGCCGTCGCGTCGGCGCGGATCCGCTCGGTCACTTATAGAACAGCACGGCTTCGCGCTCCGCGGTCCACTGCGCCTCGTCGGCGGAAGCGAGCTCTTCGAGGTCGCCGGGTTCGGCGACGGGATCATCGACCCACCGGCGTAGCAACTCGCTTCCGTTGATGACGTCGATCGCGCGCCGCTCGTACTCGTACTCGTATGGAAAGTCGCGCCATAGATCGTAGTCAGGCTCGAGACTGCGAATCGCTTTAAGCGCCAGGGCGACCAGGCGCCACGGGCGGAAGCGCTCATGCGCGTACGCTCGGTCATCGACGTGGATTTGCATACCGGCGCAGAGTCTGCCGGCGTGTTTGTGAAAGGTGGGCTCAAACCAACAATCGCGGAGCCGGCAACCGTCGAGCCACTGCGGCGCGAGCCGTTGCATTCTTTCCCGCAAGGCAGCCGGCTCGATACCCGGAGCTCCGAACAGTTCGAGCGGCCGCGTCGTGCCCCGACCTTCCGATAACGTCGTGCCTTCCAACATCACGGTTCCGGGATAGCAGCGCGCCATCCAGAGATTCGATGCATTGGGACTCGGGTTCACCCAAGCGCGCTCGCCCAGGGGCCAGCCGTAACCCGGCGGCTCGGCCGGCGACCATCCGTTCATGGTCACAACTTCGCACTCGACATCGAGGCTGAACGCTTTGACAAACCAACGCGCGAGCTCGCCCAACGTGAGCCCGTGGCGCATCGGTAGCGCCCCGGCTCCGACGAAGCTCTCCCAGCCGGGGCGAAGCCGGAGCCCTTCGACCGGCCGGCCAGCCGGGTTAGGTCGATCGAGAACCCATACCGCCTTGTGGCGCTCGGCCGCCGCCTCGAGCACGTAACGCAGGGTCGTCGCGAACGTGTACACGCGACAGCCGATGTCCTGCAGATCGACCAGCAAAACGTCGAAACACTCCATCATCGCCGCGGTCGGCCGGCGCACGTTGCCGTAGAGGCTGAAAATCGGAATCCCGCGCGCGGGATCGATGAAATCCGGCGACTCGATCATATTGTCTTGCTTGTCGCCATGAATACCGTGCTGGGGCCCGAAGGCGGCGCTCAGGTTGAATTCCGCGAGCGCGGCGAGGGCGTCGAGGGAGTGCACCATGTGCCGGGTGAGCGAAGCGGGATGAGCGAGGAGCGCGACGCGCTTTCCCCGGAGAGGTTTTCTGAGCGCTGGCTCTTCTAAGAATCGATCGATCCCGAACTTCACGAGCACGTCGCCTCCCGGTCCGGCGCCCGCAACTCGAGCGCGAAGCTTTCGGGATGGTGGAAATCGGGTTTTGCCGCCGGATGCCTGAGAGCCCAGTAGGAAAGCGCGCCTTTCGAATCCTCGATGACCACGGAGAGGCCGAGGCGCAGGAGCGAGCCCGGCTCGAGCGTGATCCAGCGATCGAGATCGAGTCGCGCGTCGACTCCCACTGCGCGTTCCGCCCGCCAAACGCTGATGCGGGGAGACGGTGCGTCACCGGCAGGGATGACGCTTTCGCGGTAACTTCGAAAAGCAAACGCCGCCCATTCACCCGAGGGCGAAAAGTTAAACTCGTGGTACTGCGCGCGGCCGCCGAGCGCGATGAACGCCTCGCAGCAGGTGTGGCGCCATAGCTCAACGCCGCGGCGCGGCGCGCGCGGCTGCGGGATTCTGAGCCGTTTCATCTCTCCTTCGATCCGGTAGGCGAGCGCAAGCACGCCGCGGGTCAGCCAGCGCGCCGCGACCGCGATCTCTCGCACCGCGTCGCTCGAGGTTTCGGGATGGCACGTAAGGGAATGTTCGAATGCATTCGGCACGGCGATCGGGCGGTGCGCCTTTCGCGTTCTCTAACTTCCGGCGTTGTGCGGGCCGATTATAACACGTCCGCTGCGCCCGGTAAGCGCCAATCCGGGCACCCCGTTGTTTTTCGTTCGCGCCGGCTTGACACCTCTACCGGCTGCGCATACATTCCGGACGACGAAACACGGCCGCACCGCCGGAGGACTTCGATGGCGCAAACCCGTTCGCGCGCCCCCGCGCTCGATGCGTCGGAACTCAAGGAACTCAAGGAAAAGCTCGTCACCGCCTGCCGCATTCTCGATCGCGAAGGCGTTACCGACGGCTACGGACACGTGAGCGTGCGCGTTCCGGGAGCCGATGCGTTCATCACGATCGCCAACGTGAGCCCCGGCTGCGCGACGACGGAGCGCCTCATTATGCAAGACTTCGACGGCAACTATCTGGACGGCGCCGAAACGCCGCCGAACGAGTGGCCGATCCATGCCTGCATCTTCAAAGCGCGCGCCGACGTCGAAAGCGTCGCTCATACGCATTCGAAGTGGAGCACGATTTTCAGCGTGCTGCCGGTCAAGTTGCGCCCGATCCACCATTACGGCAAGTTTCTCTCGGCCGACGGTCCGCCGGTCTATCAAGGCGTGGGGCTGGTCCGCACGGTCGAACGCGGCCGCGAACTCGCTGCGGCGCTCGGCGATGCCCCCGCGGTTCTCATGCGCGCGCACGGCGACGCGGTGGTAGGCGCGTCCGTCGAGCAGGTCATCGAACGAACCACCCGGCTCGCCATGCTCGGCGAGTGGAACCACCTGGCGCTGCTTCACGGCGAGCCGCGGTATCTCAGTTCCGAGGAGCTCGAGGTCTACAACGCCGACCAGCGCTTCCCGATGCGGGGCTGGGAGTATTTCGTGAGCCGGCTCGACAAGACGTGAGCCGGCGGCGGGAGATTATCGAATGGCGATTGACTGGAAGGATAGCCCTGGGTCGACACACCCAAATCGAGGAGGCACAATGGCCGGAGAACCCCTGGCGCTCTCGTCCGTAGAATTCGTCCAGCAGCTCAAAAAAGAGATCCAAGCGTTTCCCAAGATCCGGATCAAACATCCGTTCCTGAAGGCGGTCTGCAACGGTAGCGCCACGATCGATCACATTCGCGCCTGGGCGATCCAGGATTATCAATTCCGCGCCGCGGTGCCGCGCATTGCCATGTTGCGTTACCTCGCCTGTAGCGATCCGGAAATCGCGCGCAAGCTCTGGGGTGTCGTCGAGGAAGAAACCCGCGGGCTCGACACGGGGAGCGCGGGACATAACGAGCTTTTTATCCGGTTTGCAAATTCGATCGGTCTCACGCGTGAACAGCTGGAAAACGCCGAGCTGACGCCCGCGACCGCGGCGCATCTCTACTACGTCGAGCTGATCATCCACACACTGCCGTGGTTCGTCGTGATGGCGATCCAAATCGGCGCCGAAGGCACGTTCGGTCCCGCGGCGGCGGCGCTGGGGCATGGATTCATCAAGCACTACAACATGAAGCCCGACGACGTTCGCTTTTTCACCGTGCACTCCGAAGCCGACGAGGAGCACGGCAGCCTGGCGGAAGAGATTGCGGTGCGTTACCTCACGTCGCCGCACCTTCAGGATCTGACGCGCAAGCACACGTTCCGGAGAATGGAGCTGCTCTACGATATCTGGTCGATCCCGGGTTTTTAACGGAACGCTACGGCTACGGTCGGAGCTTCCCGCCCATTCGCCCAATCGCGTCACGCATGCCTAAACTGTCCCTGAGTTTTATCTCGGCCTATAACGAACGCGTCGAGCCGCTCATGAACGGCACGATCGAGGCCGAGGGAATCGAGCTGATTCCCACCTATTCGCATCCGTCGGAGACGTTTTGGCGGCAGCTCAAATTCCGGGAGTTCGAGATCGGCGAAATGTCGATGTCCTCGTTCCTGATTGCGCGCGAGCGCGGCTTCGACATGGTCGCGATCCCGGTGTTTCCAAGCCGCAGGCTGTTTCATACCGAACTCTCGTATCATGTCGATTCCGGGATCCGCGAGCCGAAAGACCTCGATGGGAAACGCCTGGGCGTCGCCGAGTATCAACAAACGGCCGCTCTGTGGATCCGCGGCATCCTCGAACACGACTTCGGCGTATCGCAGTATCGGATCCACTGGTACATGGAACGGACCGAAGAGATGAGCCACGGCGGGGCGACCGGGTTCAAGCCGCCCGAGGGCATTTCTTTCGCTCGCATCCCGCCCGACAAGAGTCTCGCCTCGATGCTGCTCGCGCATGAGCTGGATGCCGCGCCGATCGCGAGCCCTTGGCTGCTACGCGACAACGCTTTGGATCGCTCCAGCCGGATAACCGGAGGCCGCGACTGGAGCAAGATCCAGCCGCTCTTCCCCGATCGCATGGCCGAAGGCGCGCGCTTCGTCAAAAAGCACGGCTTTCTGCCCGTGAACCATACCTATACGATCCGTGGCGATCTCTACCGCAAACATCCATGGATCGCTTTCAATCTCTACACCGGCTTTCTCAAAGCCAAGGAGCACTTCAACCGCAGCCTGCTGGAGCGCGCCCCCACCGCCCTCTTTTTTGCGCCGGAATACCTCGCCAGGACCCGTGAGTTGCTGGGGGACGATCCGTTTCCATACGGCATCCGAGCGAATCGGGCGATGCTCGACACGATCACGGAATATTCACGCGAGCAGGGACTCACGTCCCGCAAGATCCAAATCGAGGAGTTGTTCGCCGAGTCCACCCTGGACCTCTAAGAGGCCGCATGCCGAAGCTCACTCTGAGTTTTATCTCCGCGTACAACGAGCGCGTCGAGCCGCTCATGAACGGCACGATTAAAGCCGAAGGCATCGACATTGTCCCCACCTATTCGCACCCCTCGGAAACGTTCTGGCGCCAGCTACGATTCAACGAGTTCGACATCGCCGAGATGTCGATGTCCTCGTATCTGATCGCGCGCGAACGCGGCGCCGACATGATCGCGCTGCCGGTGTTTCCCAGCCGAAGGCTTTTTCATACCGAGATTTTCTATCACGTCGATTCCGGCATCACGCAGCCCGCCGACATCGCGGGCAAGCGGTTCGGAGTAGCCGAATACCAGCAAACCGCCGCGCTATGGCAGCGCGGCATACTCGAGCATGACTTTGGCGTGTCTCAGTACAAAGTCCACTGGTACATGGAGCGCACAGAGGCGTTGAGCCACGGGGGAGCCACCGGCTTTTCTCCTCCCGCCGGAATTTCCTTCCAGCGCATTCCTCCCGAGAAGAGCCTCGTCTCGATGCTGGTGCGCAACGAACTCGATGCCGCCGCGATCGGCAGCCCCTGGCGCAACACCGCCAATATCATTGGACGGTCAGATCGGATCAGCGGGGCAGAAGGAGATTGGGGGAAAATCAAGCCGCTTTTTCCCGATCGCATGGCTGAAGGTTCGCGCTTCTTCAACAAGTGGGGATTCCTCCCGGTGAACCACGCTTATATCGTGCGCGGCGAGCTCTACCGCAGGCATCCCTGGATCGCCTTCAATCTCTACACTGCCTTCGCCAAAGCCAAGGATCACTTCAATGCCCGGCTGCTCGAGGCGGTTCCGACGGCATTCTTTTTCGCCCGGGAGTATCTCGCGCAGACCCGGCGGATGTTCGGTGACGATCCCTTTCCCTACGGAGTGAAAGCAAACCGTAAAATGCTCGAAACGCTCGCCGCCTTTTCTCACGAACAGGGGCTCATCAGGGAAAAGCCGGCGATCGAAGAACTGTTTGCGGAGAGCACGCGTGATCTGTAAACGCGGGGGTACCTGGTTGGTTGCGTCCCGGGGCAAAAAAGGGAGCTGCACCACTGAGAGCACGAAGGGCACGAAGGAAGATACCCACGCGTTGTGTGATCCTCTCTCCGCGCGCGAAGCTCATATCACGCGCCGTGGTGCGTTCCCCGGTTTTTTCAACTAACCTCCTGCGCCTATGTGCAGCCGCGCACGAGGAACAGCAGGATCAAAATTGGGATCGGTATGCCGATCAACCACAGCAGGATCCAGCCGATCGCGCCGCGTTCATTGTGCAACACGTTCATAACGTCTCCCTTCCGGGGATCCTCGGCGAGTCGCCGGAGGGTCCACGTATCGATGCTGGCACAACGACGGGAGCAACGCGCGTGCCATTCCTTTCTTTCGTTTTACTAAAGCGGCGAGCGACGCAAACCGTCGGCCGTTGTCCCACTGCTGGGAATTCTCGCGCAATTTCGGCACAGGGATGGGATGCGGCTTTGGTCTCGTCCCAAAGCGGATCCCGAGCTGAGATTTTCGCGACGAAGTCAGGGATGGACGTCTTCCAAAAACCAGTCGGTCGGTACTTCCCGCCCTACTCTGGCCTCTCGGGCGCGCGCCAGCACCTCGCTTCCAACCGCCGCGAACTGGAGACCTAGCCCCACGTTGTTGCAAAAACAGCTGATCGCCTCTGCTCGCGTCCGGCCCGGATGCTCGCCGTTCACCAGTTGCGGCAACGTCGGCAAATCCCAGACTGGTGTGTTTTCACCGGTAATCGGATGATTCCACCCGTCCGTGATATCGGGGATGGAACGAGGGTCGCCAACTCCCGCTGTTATCTGGTACGGTTTCGCTTCCCGCCAATGGATCACCAGCGGATCCGACTTTTTGTAAGTGACGTGATCGAGCTCGCACGGTTTTACGCAGGACACATGCGCGCCTTCCGGCAGGATCTCTCCACTGAACAAGGGCGAAATTGAATTCGTCGCGCACGTTACGACATCGGCGCCGGCGAGTGCCTCTTCGGCGCTTTTCGCCTCGACGATTTCCGCGCTGACCTCGCTCCGCATCTCTTGGACGAACCGGCGGCGCGTTTCAGAAGCGGGGCTGAAGACTTTCACGCGCTCCAGCGGCCGAACCATGCACAGCGTCACCAGGTGGGCGCTCGCTTGCCACCCTGCGCCCAAGAGCGCCATGACGCGGGAATTTTCGCGGGCGAGGTATCGGGCCGCTATCGCGCTCGCGGCTGCAACCCGAAGCTTCTGGACATAACCGTCGGGAAAGATCGCCAGCGGCTCTCCGGTTTCCGTGCTGAAAAGCATGACGAGGCCGACGAAACGGCCGCCCGCCGCCGGGAGCTTATCCTTTCGCACCCCGCCCATTTTTTCATACCACCGGACCACGCTAGAATTGAGCCGCAGGGCCGCGATCTTACGGCTCGGTAGCACGCCGCTCATCGTCTTGTACTCGTAGTAGCAGTCCCGGCCATTCGGGCTAAACACGTCATAGCGCGGCACGGTCGCCGCTGCTTCCCTTGCCAAATCGCGATACGCCTCTTCGAGCACGTCCAAACAAGCGCCCACTGGGAGTATCGCCTGAATTTCTTCGTTGCTGAGAACCAACATCGCCGCCCAGTTTTGTTCAACTCCTATGGCAATCGGCGAGCGGTTGTCAATCGGCATACGCCAGTCTTTTTCTACGCGCGGCGCTTGCTTAGCTTGCACTCCGCCCTTTGCTTGCCGACTCAGATGTCTGATCTCCAACAACCGACCTCTAGGCTGTGTTCATTCGCTTTACAGCGTTGCGACCGTCAAGAACCGCGATCGGGCGCGGCTTTTTCTTCGACCCGCCACCGAGCGGTTTTCCCAACTGTCAAGAGAGATTACGTTCTACTTAAGAGCCGGTCGCCAAGTTTGCGAAAAAACGGCGGCTTTGTAATGGCCTTGCGCTTGCTTCAAAAAACGCGCGACTCAACACCCAAAGGAATCTCCATGGATCAGCAACCGCTTCGTTCTTTGTCACCGTGCGCTCTTTCCGCGCGCGTCCTGGCGCTTTCGCTTGCGCTCCTGTTCTGCTTGCCGGCTTACGCGCCGGCTTCATCCGATCCGGTTCCGTTGCGCCGGCACGCGGGATCCGCCGTCGTCGACAAGAGTTCCGGCGCTTTTCGCTATCACACGGCCGAATGCCGTTACGTCCTCAACGATGAGACCCAACCACGTTTCGCCACGGCAAAGTTGACGGCGCCGATTTACGCCGAATCGCGTTTGGTTGCATGCATGGAGCCCGGGTATTTGCAATGGACCTGATCGCAAGGGCCTTCCCGGCATCGCTCGCTGGACTGCGCCGGTCCTCGCGCCCGCCGCGCTCCTCCTAACGGTGCTGGCGATGCGACTCCGCCAGTTTAGCTTCGGCGGGGAATAGTCTCGGATTCAGCCGCTTCTCATCGCCAAGGAGGAGCCCCTTCCCTGTTCGAGTCCCGCTTGCCTGCCGCCGGTTCTTCTCTTAAACTTCGCTTCGAAATTGCCGGCTCGAAAACAAAATCAATGGCGTCATGGAGTGTTGGAATACTGGAGGATCGGCCCCATTACTGCGCCACGCCATGACCTCAATACTCCCGGTCCCTTTGTCCTGTGCGCCCTTAGCGTCCTTGGAGCGGGGAAGGGTCAAATCATTCGGAGAACCCGTGAATTATTTCGCCTACGGCTCGAACATGAACTGGGAACAGATGCAACGGCGTTGCCCCTCGTCGCGTTTCGTCTGCGTCGGCCGGCTTTCGGGCTATCGGTTCGCGATTGCCCGGCACTCGCGGCTTAGAAAGTGCGGCACGGCCAACATCATCGCGGACGGCACCTCGGTTGTCTGGGGCGTCGTTTACGACGTCGCCGATCCGGATCTTTGCGTGCTCGACGGTTTTGAAGACGGCTATCGGCGCGAGACGGTGCTGGTATACCCCGCCAACGACGGCCGTCGACCGATCGCGGCGGTCGCCTACGTCGCGCCGAACGAGCCGCAGGCGCCGCCGACCAGTGCCGAGTACCGGCGTCTCCTGCTTGAAGGCGCGGTGTACTGGAATCTTCCGCTCGATTACGTCGCGATGCTGGAAAAACTCGCGACTGCGTAACCGACCTCCAATGGGAAGTGTTTCGCTCGTGCCCGTCACTTCACCTGCGTGACAACTCCAACCCGGTGGGATACATTGTTTTCTCCCGGGAGAGGTATGGCCGCACTGTTGGGCGCATTCCGCCACCGCGCGCGTGAGATCGCCCGCCACCGTCGGGTTCGCCGATGGGTGTCGGCGCTCGTCTGCCTGATCGCCGCGATCGGCTTCCTCGGAGGGCTTGCGGCTCCGCCGCTCGCGCGCCATTTCCTCGCCGCGCGGCTCTCGCAGGCGTTGCACCGTGACGTCTCGATCGAGAGGGTGCGGATCAATCCGTATACGCTCTCCACGACGATCGACGGCTTTACTATGAAGGAACGAGACGGATCGGCTACGGCGCTCTCGTTCGATGAGTTTTACCTGAACCTGCAGCTTCAATCGCTCTTTCGCCGCGGCCTCGTCATCAAAGAAATGCGGTTGGTGCGGCCTTACATCCGCTTGGTTCGAGGCGACGATTATCGCTACAATTACCACGATCTGCACGACGAATTCACCGGCGGTCCTCCTTCCGG
>DATMBL010000027.1:0-15001 GCA_035559295.1 Candidatus Eiseniibacteriota bacterium | reverse complement strand
CTCTCTGGCGATGCCGTCACCGCCGGTGTCGCGGCTTCCTCTCTGACCCGGTGTTCGCTGGCGGCGCCGAGCGCCGCCAGCGCGCGCTCGGCTTTGACGTAGTTGAGCTCGGTCAGGCCCCAACGCTGCGCCAGCACGGCGTCTCGCGCGGGCGCGAGATGAAAGGCGACGACGGTGGCCCCCAGGGCGCACAGGCAGAGGACGAAGCCGAGCGCGGCGCGCTTCACGACGGTTTATCCCCAGGCGCCGCGGGCGCTAAAGAAGACATTGAGTTTCTCAATCGGCGCAATTTTGTTGAGCGATGCGTGGAGCCCATCGAGGCTGCCGTCTCTCACTCCGCTGAAGCTGAAATACATCGACGTCAGGTTGTCGGCGTAGGAAACACTTTCGAGCCGGGCGTTCTTGAGCAGATCCTCGAGGTCCCTGCGGATCTGCTCCTTGGCGTCTGGGCCGACGGTGCCGTTGAGCGTGAGCAGGAGAACACCGTCTTTTCGCTTGAGGCCGATCAGGCGCGGCACCCAGCGTTGCAGCAGGAGCGCGATGGTTGCGACCGCCAGCAGAACGAACAGCAGCAGAAACTGAAACGTGGCGCAAATCACCGCCGCGGCGATGAGCAGCATGATGAAACCGGTCTCTTCGGGTTCTTTGATCGGCGTTCGGAAGCGGATGATCGAGAGCGCACCGAGCAGGCCGAGCGAAAGCGGCAGCGAGAACTGAATGGCGATAAAGATCGCCGTGACCGCCGGACCCAGAAGCGGGAACGCACGGTGCGCCTGCGCCCCGGTGGCACGGTTTTCGTAAAAGATCTGATACAACGTCGCGACGCACAGCGAGACCAAAAACGACACGAGCAGGGCGAAGACGAAACTCACGAAATCGATTTCGACCCCCGGGTCGCGCAACAAGCGGCCGAGCTTGCCGATGACGTCGTTCATGCCGGCTCCTCCCATGACAAGGGCTCGAGCATCGCCCTGGCGCAAGCCGCGTATTTGGAAAACGATTGTCTCGACAAGTGACGGGCCATCGGCGCGAGCCGGTCGGGCAGCGCTTCAAGCCCGCCCTTGACCTCCAGGACACCGCAAGACAACTGCACCGGAAAACTGGGCACCAGATATGCCGGATTGGAGCGACGGCAAGCCACGCGGCTATCGAGCGCCACGCGCGCGCCGCTTTCGAAGTCGACAAAACGATAGCGCTCGTACTCGACGATCAAAATCGGCACGAGAGGTCCGCGCACCCAGTATTTTAGTTCGGGTAAAGTCGCGGGGAGATCGATGATCGCGCTCTTCGTAAAGACATCTCCCGCCAGGTCGGCGCCGTCCAACTCGAGGCGTTTACGTTGCTTGTGTCTCAAGATCCCGAGCTTGCGTTTGACTTCCAGATAGCACGTCACGTTCCGCCGGTCGGCGGCATGGACGGTCTCGTACCAGCGAAGCCGCACCTTGGTTTTTACATAGTTGCCGTCGCGCGCTTCGCGATAGAGGCTGAGCACGGGCGTGTCATAGTAGAGGCTCGCGATCGGGCTGAAATAAAAAGCCGGATCGCGGAGCAGGTGGAACTCGAGCCAGTCCAGCAGAAGCTCCCTCTTTCCGCCGGCAAAAAGGAACTTCTGCTCGATGTCGCGCCCGCCAGCGACATCGTCGAGACTTGAAACCGTCGTTACCTGCCAGGACGCCACCGTTCGGCGCTTCTTTCTATTCCGGCGAATTCAAGAACCGAGCACTGACCGCGAAGTGTGACACGAGCTTAGCTCGCCCGGAGAGGATGAAAAGCCCATCGCACAAACCTGTGGTCGTCGGACGATGAACCCTTTCGGGTCGGTGGCCATGGGCCTGTGCCTCGAGGCGTCCTTCGAACCGTCGGTTGCCGGTGGACGGCCGGAGGCGCCATGGAGACGTCCGGCCAAACTTGATGCAACCTCATTGTTGCTTCACCGTCCTAGGCCACCGGCCCTGCGGGGTCCACCGTCCGATTGAGCTTTTGCTCAAACCGTGCATGAGAGCCATTTTCGAAGGAGGGCATGAAGGTCACGAAGTTCGGAAAGAATATTTTTGAAGGTGATACTTTTGCTTCGTGTTCTTCCTGTCCTTCGTGGTGATCTCTTTTTTGGTTCGGGCGCAGCCGCGCTGTGCCTTTGCGCTTGGCGCCGCCGTGTTACGCGGCGAGTAGCCCCCGGTAGAGCTCGACCAGCCGATCGTTGAGACGGTGAATATCGTAGTGGCGCTCGACGTGTTCGCGGCCGGCTCGACCCATCGCCTCCCAACGCTCGGGAATGTCGAGCAGCCGCTCGAGTTGGGCGCCGAAAGCGACGCCGTCGGCCGGCGGCGCGAGCAATCCCGAACGCTCGTGCAAAACGATCTGATCGACGCTGCCGACCCGCGTCGCCACTACCGGAAGTCCGATCGCGTGCGCTTCCATCAGCGACAGCGGCAATGCTTCCGCCAGGCTCGGCGCCAGAAGGATATCGCTTGTTCTCAGCGCCTCGATCACCGCGGTCTGATCGCGCGATCCGAGCAAGCTCACGGTTCCCTCCAAGCCGCGCTCGCGAATCTCGCGCGCGAGCGTTTCCCGAAGCCGGCCTTCGCCGATGATATCGTAACGCAGGCGTGTCCCCGGCCGTTTTTGCAGGACCCGCCGAACGGCATCGAGCCCGTATACGAGTCCCTTCTCCTCCACCAGCCGCGCCACGCTGATCAATCGCGCCGGCCGGTTGCGTGGCGGAGTGGCGGGTCGGTAGCAAAAACGCCGTAGATCGATGCCCACCGGGTGATAAACGATTTTTCCCGGATTGCTTGCGAATCGAGACAGATGCTCCTGGTTGTATTTGGAAATCGCGATCAGACAGTCGGCTTCGTCCCAAAGCTCGCCGTAAATCTCTCGCCCGTGGCGAATCGCCATGCGGATATCATGGCCGTGAAACGTAACCACGAGCTTGTTTTGCAAGCCCAGCCGCTTCAACACCGCGCCGAATCGTCCGTTCTGACCGAAGTGCGCGTGCACGATATCGTAATTCCGAAAAAACGGCGCGGTTTCGAAGAGCAAGCTCAAAGACAAGGCCCCCCGGCCGTAACGAAAGACGTTGAGCGTTCCCAGTGTCGCGCGCGCGTCGCGCGCGGCTTGCAGCAGCGCCAACCTCAGGCCGTAAACCGCCCGCACGGCGCGGCTCGCGGGACAGCCGAGACGCGTGGTCCGGTCCAGCAACCGATACCGTTGGATGTCCGGATGGAGCACATCGAGGCGGCCGAAAGAGCGGGTAAAGACATCCACGCTGTGGCCCCGGTCCAGCAAACCCGTAATCTGATTGAGCACAAACGTTTCGGAGACGCTGGGAAACTCGTTGACGATGAACGCAATCTCCATAATCGTCGGATCGGCGGATATCCCGCGCAAGCCCTCCAGAGATTCACCACGGAGAGCACGAAGTTCACGAGGGGAGTTAAAAGAAAAATCTTCGTGCCCTTGGCCCTTTATTCTTCGCTCTTAGCCATGCGCCAGCTGGCGTCCTTGCGGCGAGAAAGTCTTACTTCGGACACTTACGCTCGCGAATTCCCTCATCCCCTGAGCGCACACCTGACGGCGCGCGTAATCGACCTCAGCGCCGGGAGATCCGGACAGGGCAGGCAATGCGCGCGAAACAGCTGGAAGATCTCGTAATAGGCCATGAGCCGCTGCCAGGGAGAGTGAAGCGTCGATGCCGCGCGGTGGTAAGTGAGCTTTGCGAAAAACCGGGCGCCTTCCCGGCGCAGCAACGGCGCCTCTTCGGCCGGAACAAGCTCGCACATAAAATCCAGTAGCCTGAGCCACTCGAGCCCCCATTGCACCGGGGCGACGGGACGGGCAAACGTCTGCTCGTTTCGGTGCAAGCGAAAGCTCGCCTTGATCTCCGCGACTTCGGCTCTTCCGAAAGGCGCGAGGCGGGCGATGGCAAACCCGTCTTGCGCGAGCCGATAGGGCGAGTGAAACCCGCCTGTCTGTTTCAGCCGGCGGGTATTGAACAGCGTATTTGCCAGATACCAGCGCGTCTTGCCCGAAAACCACGCGCGAAAGAAATCGGCGAGCGAGCCGTCGTCGCGGACCTCGTTGCGCGCGTGCCGGAGCACGCGACCGTGTTCGTCGATGATGCGAATGCCGGTTCGCACCAGGGCCGCCGTGCTGGCGTAGTGCGCCGCCTCGATGCAAGCGGCGACGAAGTCGACGTCGATCAGGTCGTCGTCGTGAAGAAGCAGGAAGTAATCGCCCGAGGCGTGATTCAAACAGTAATTGTAGTTCTCTTCCGGGCCAACGTTGCGCGCGTGCCGGTGGTAAGTGAGCCGCGGGTCGCTCCAACCCCGCACCAACTGCTCGGTGGTGTCGGTCGACGCGTTGTCCGCCACCAGCACTTCGATGCGGTCATACGTCTGCGCCAGAGCGCTTTTAAGCGCCAGGGGAAGAAACGTCGCCGCGCGATTGTATGTCGGAATCGCAATCGTCACCAGCGGCGCGGCCCCGGCGGTGACCGCCGGTTGCTTCGACGTTACTGGAGACGTACGGCGGCGCGGGTGCCCTCGCACGTCCGCCACCGGTGAGTATGGGAGTCCCACGTCTTGATGACCCGTGCCGGCGCACCGACCGCGATGCAACGGTCGGGAATAACCGAAGTAACCACGCTGTTTGCCCCGATGATGGACATTTCGCCGACGCTCGCGCCGGCTAAAAGGACGGCGTTTTGTCCGATCCAACTACCGCTCTTGATCTCAACGGGAGCAATGCGCTCGAGCGGCTGGTATTTGTATGGCACATCCACCGTGGCATAGCCGTGCGAGCAATCGAGGATCGTCACGTTATGCGCGAGCAAGACATCATTGCCGATCTCGACCCGCTTGACGGCGCCGATAATCAAGCCTCCCGTGGAAGTGACGCGGTCGCCGATGCGGATGACCGGCGAGAACGTTTGCGCCGTCTGCGCTTGTTCCGGGTGCGCCGTCGAACTCGAGGGATAGCGGGTAGTGGCGCTGATAAACGATCCCGGGCCGAGCCAGACGTGATCGCCGAACCAGACGAACTGCGGGTTAACGATCCGCCGCGGCAGTTCGATCGTCAAATGCCGCGGGCGGTTGGCAAACCGAGGCAGCGTCCGCCGCGCCACTTCCGGTTGCGCGTTTAAAATCCAGACGCCGAGCTCCAGCGCAAGCCTGCGCCAGAGGCGGCGGGACCACTGACGGACAGCCATAGGCAATTTCTGAAGCGAGGGGCGTCTAAGCGTAACGCGATTGCAGCTCGCGGATCTCTCTGGACATTTCGCGGAGGAAACGCGCTTTGGAACGGCCGTCGAGGATCTCCTGGCTCACGACTTGAGCGAGCTCCCACACCCTCGCCATGGGAAACGCGTCCAGCGATTCTCTGAGGATCGCGACTTGATCGGGCACGATCGTTCGACCGGCGGGGCCGACCGCTTGGCTCAGCCGCGCGGCCATGCGATCGAAAAACTCGCGCGGGACCGTGGCCACCTCGCGCGCCTGGGGCGCGCCGTTGACGCTGCCGTCGGGGACGCGCTCCCCGACCGGGTGCGCATTCTGCCGCGGGCGCGGCTCATGAACCGGAACGGCTTCGCTTTGGACCGTGGCGTAATAGGCCGGATAGTACGATCGGTAATCGGCGTAATCCGGGTCCCGGATGTCGATCCCGTTCAAGATCACGCCGAGCAGCGGCGCGCCCAGATGTTCTAGCCGTTCGACGGCGCGACGCGCCGTCGGCGTTGTGGTCTTTTGTCCGTGAAACACCAACACGACTCCGTCGCAGAGCGCCGACAGCACGGCGGCATCGCTCACCGCGATCGCCGGCGGCGAGTCGAGCAAAATAAAATCGTAGGAATCGCGCAGCGTGCGCAAGACCTCGCGCATTTTCTGCGACATCAGAAGATCGGACGGATTCGGCGGCAGCGTTCCCCGCGGAAGCAAATCGCAGTTCCGCACGCCGGTCGGTTTGACGGCTTGCATAATATCCGACTGCCCGGCGAGCACGTTCGCCAGCCCTCGTTGGTTCGAGACATTGAGCAGTTTATGACAGCGGCCCTTGCGCAGATCGGCATCGATGATGAGCACCCGAGGGCCCCCGTGGGCGAGCGCGATCCCGAGATTCAAGGTCGTGACGGTTTTCCCCTCGTCGGGACAAGGACTGGTCAAGAGGATCGTTTTGGGCGGGTGCTCGGCTTGGGAAAGCATCAAGGCAGTTCGGATGGAACGGTACGATTCGGCGATGAGCGACAGGTGATCACGCTCGACCACGAGTTCTTTGGACAGCCCGCGAACCGGGGCCGGGCGCGGGAAGTCCGCTCCTTGAATTTTTGCGCCGGGAACGTAGCGGTCGCGCAACGTCTTCAAGTGCGGCACCACCCCGAGGGTCGTGAGCGACACCGCCGCCCAGACCGCTTGGGGCGTGTTGACCGTGGCATCCATGTACTCGGCAAAGAACGCGAACCCGAGCGCGAGAATCAAACCTAAGGCCGAGGAGAGGAGCATGGCGCGTGCGGTGTTCGGCGAAGACGGGCTGAGCGGCACCTCCGAGCGTTGCACCACCTGCACGTTCGACGCCGCGATGTCGTTTGCGACTGCGGTTTCGTTGAGTCGTTTGAGCACGTTTTCGTAAAGGCCGCGGTTGACGATCACCTCTTCGTTGAGCACCGCGTAATCGACGCCGACTTCCTTGAGGCTGAGCGCAATCTCCTGCTGCCGTTTCGCCTCGGCCTCGAGCGCCTCCTCTCGGGCGCGGGCGCTGGCGTAATTCGCTTCGATGCCGCGCACGATGGTTGCGATCTCCGCGTTGAGATTGCGCTGCGCCTGCGCGACCTGGCGGTTGATCTCCTGCACGCGCGGATGCTCGGGCGTAAATATGCTCAACAACCGGCTTTTTTCCGCCTCCAGATTCGCGGCCGCCGCTTTGAGTTGTTGGATCACCGGACTGTTCAGCACTTGCGCCAGGTACTGATTGTTCTTGTTGCGCGTAACCTGGTACATGGATTCGGCTTCGATGCGCTGGGCGCGAGCCTGTGTGAGCTGCTTATTGAGATCAACCAGACGGTCGATGACGATGTTCTCGCCCTTTTCGAACGACACGACGCCGTGCTGTTGCCGGAATTGGTTGAGCTTTTGCTCCGCTCGCTGAACGTTTTCGCGCAATTCGGCGAGCTTCTTGGCGAGAAAATCCCTCGCCTCCTTGGTCAAATTGAAGCGATTCTCGAGCAGCATCTGGATAAATGCCGACGCGTGCGCGTTGGCCAGGCTTTGCGACAGCTTGGGATCGGGCGTGGTGAAGATGATATTGACGAGTCGGGTGTTGCGCACGGGTTCGATTTTGAGATAGCTGAGATACTGCGCCACCGACCACGGCGGGACGCCAAGCTCGTATGTTTTGGTCGTTCCCGACTCTGAACGAGAGCGGCCGACCACGAGCGTTTTCAAAAAATCGAAGCCGTCGGCTACCCAGCCAAAGAGCAGGTCGACGACACCGCCGCCCTGGTCCTCTCCCGTAAACGACGCGTTGTTTTGCAGATCGAGGTCGAGAATGACTCGCGCCGCGAGCGGCGCGCTCTGCAGCAAGGCGAACTGCGTTTGGTAGTAGTCGTACGGTCCCGACTCGAGTTGCGCGGGAAGCATTTCGGGAACGCCGGTCACCGACGGATGGTGCGGTTCGATTTTGATCGTTGACTTCGCCGTGTACAGGGTGGGCGACAGGAAGTTGCTGAGCATACCGATTGCGACAACCGCGAGGAAAATCGGCACCATGATGCGGCTCCGTTTGAGCACGATCTTCCAGTAGTCGCGCAGGTGATTCTCCTCCGGCCGCCCCGCCGGGTAGTAGTAAGCGACTTCCTCGGACCGGCCGGCCGCAACCGCGGCGCGGTTCGGCGCCTGCATGTAGTGTCGCGCCAAGTCGTTCATGAGCCGCCGACAAACGAGCCGAAGGAGACTCCGGAGATGATCGTGCCGACGAAGCGCTTCACAAAGTATTTCACCCCGCTCATCGGCACGAGGATGACATCGTCGGGTTCAATGGTCGGATCTTTAGCGCCACGATTCACGGCGGTCAGATCGACGGTAATCGTTTCCGTATTCGCCGGGCCGCGCCGGCGGTAAATCGTGATCTCATCGTAATCGGCGAGTTCCGGATCGGCCCCTCCGGCCATCGCGAGCGCTTGGGTCAACGTGTAATGCCGCCCGAGCGGATAAGAGCCGGGTTTGCGCACGGCGCCGTCAACGAAAAACGTACCGGCATGGGGCACGTTGATGACATCGCCTCCCTGCACCGGCATGTTGACGGCGGCGGCATCGGCGCCGGTGGCGAGCGATCCGGCGCTCCCGCCACTTGCCAGAACCAGGAGATCGATGACCGCGCTTTGACGCCGTCCCTGAGAGTCTTGCCGGTAGAGATGGACTTGATTGCCCGCTTTTTCCGTCACCCCCCCGGCGAGCGCCAGCATGTCGATCACGGATTTGGGACCGGTGAGCTCGAACACCCCCGGTTTCTGCACTGCGCCCATGACTGAAACGCGTTGTCGATACTCGGTGACCAGGACGCCGATCTGTGGGTCCCGAATGTATTTCGCGTAGCGCTTGGCGAGTTCACGTTCGGCCTCGCGCGTGGTCATGCCGCCGATCGGCAGCTCGCCCACCAGTGGAGCAACCACAGATCCCTGTTGGCTTACTCGCAGCAGAACCGTTCGCGGCGTGATGCGCGCCTCCTGCTCCGGGATGTTGTAGATCGTGATTTGAATCAGATCGTCCGGTCCGATGCGGTAATCGGCGGGCGAGCTGTTGGTCTGCGAAGCGAGCATCGAAAGCGACTGGTTGATTTCATTGACGGCCGCGGAGGAGGCCGGCGGGTCTGCGCTCGGGAGGTTTGCTGTCTTCGGCCGATCCGGCACGGCGCCGCAACCGGCGGCGACCAGCGCCGACAACCACGCGATCGCCAGTGCCCACAATCCTTGGAATACCACTCGTGAAGTCATAGCTCCGCCGTACGGATTCATACCCGCTTCAAAAAACGCAAGCGGTTTCGGCCCCTCCGAATTAGCAACCGGAAGGCGATCCGAATCCTATGTCCGGGCGCCGAGCCGGTTCGATACCGGCTCGGCTGCCCCGCAGAAATTCAACGCCGAGTGTGACGCTTACGGGACGGCTCAAAAGTTTCAGCAACACTTTTACTCGCCCTCGGGCGTCCGGAGGATCCTGGATGATTCCGACCAATCCGCTGAACGGGCCGCCGGAAATCTCGACTTCTTGGCCTCGGCGTAACTGACTTCGCGCTTGAATGATGCCGTCGCAACCGGCTTGATCTTGGAGAAAACGAACTACCTGCTCGTCGAGCGGCGATGGCGCGCCGCCGAATCCGACGAGACGCTTGACGCCGGGAGTCCAGATAACCAGATGAGCTTCGGTTGCTAGATCGATGTGGACGAATAGATAATTCGGGAACAGGGCAACGATCCGCTTCTTCTGCGGCTGTGGCCCGGGGAGGCGAAGTCGCGGAAAAAAACTCTCCACGCCTCGACTGCTCAAATGGAATTGGGTGAGCCCCTCTTTGTGGGGCTTGCTGTAGACCACATACCAACTCCGCCGCAGATCCTGCCCGGATGCGCTCACGAGAAGGCAGGCGGAGCAAGCGTCATGCCACGAGGCGCAACGGTTTTTCGTGCGACGTCGAATTTCGAAGGAGAAACAACAGTTAAGTTCGATCGCAAAGAGACAACGGCACGCCGTGACGATGAGAGCCCACCCGCCAAAAAAGGCGTGTTGCGCGCGCTTGCCGAAATCGGCGCAGAGCTTTCCCGCGAAAAATCAAAGCCCGCCGGAGAAACACGCCAGTTTTGGCGGATCGGCCAACATTGGCGCATACCGTAGCGCATCGGACGGTCACGTCGCACAAATGTGACAAGGCGCCGACCGTCTCTGTCCCGTGCGCGAACAGCGGCTCCGGGCCCTTGATCAGCTTATCGAAAACGCGGCAGAATCGTGTGTGGGATGAACGGTCAATCGAGTGAAAGCGCGAGCGAGCCCCGATGCCGCGGCGCGGACAAGACGATTCACACCATCGGCCACTCCACGCGCACCGTCGATGCGTTTCTCGAGCTGTTGCAATCGCACGGCGTCGAACGGTTGATCGATGTGCGTCGCTGGCCGGGATCGCGGCGTCATCCGCAGTTTAACCGCGACGCGCTGTCCTCGAGCCTGGCGCGCGCGCGCATCGAGTACGCGGGACGTAGAGATCTCGGCGGCTTTCGAAAACCGGCCGACCCTTCCCCCAACTCAGGTTGGCGCGTCGGCGCGTTTCGCGCGTACGCGGACTTCATGTTGACCCCGGAATTCGGCGAGATCATGGAAGATATGGAAAAACTCGCGCGCGCAAAACCGAGCGCTCTCATGTGCGCGGAAGCTCTCCCGTGGCGCTGCCATCGCCAACTCCTCGCGGACGCTTATAGCGTCCGTGGATGGACGGTGCGTCACATCTTCGAGGACGGCTGCCAGGAACACCGGTTGCCGGCGTTCGCGCGCGTCGAGGGAAACCGCATTGTCTATCCGGGCGCGACAACAGCTAAACCCTGACCGCCATTTTCTGTCTTTGCTCTCGTTAACCTTCCAACGTTTCGGCCGTTGCCCGTTGGGCCAGCAGGGGGCCCTTACCTCCCTCCTCCTTCTATGTTTTCCATCTCCTTGTCTCGATCGCTACGCGCTCCGTGTTCCTTTTGCCTGCCGGTCGAAGACCTTTGAGCCCGGCATCTTGCCCCGTTCGCGCAGGATGTTTTTTTGAATTTTAGAGCTTGGGGTTTTTGGCAGAGCATCGCAGTATTCCAGGTAGCGCGGCACTTTGAAGGCGGCTAGACGCGCTTCACAGAATCGCCAAATCTCTTCGGGTTTCGGCGCTGCCGCCGGCGCCTTCGGGACGACGTACGCTTTGGCCTCCTCGCCGCGGATTTCGTCCGGCACCGCCACCACCGCCGATTCGGCGATTTGCGGGTGCGAGTTGAGCACCCGCTCGACTTCTTCGGAGGAAATGTTTTCGTCGCCCCGCCGGACGATGTCTTTCAGCCGATCGACGAAAAACAGGAACCCGTCCTCGTCCAGATACCCCAGATCGCCGGTGTAAAGCCAGCCGTCACGGAGGGCTTTGGCCGTCGCTTCGGGATTTTTGTAGTATCCCTGCATCACCGTCGGGCTCCGCTTCACGATTTCGCCGGTCTCCCCCGGGGCGAGTTCTCTGCCCGCGGCATCGAGAATTTTCAATCGATGGACTTCCGGCGCGAGCGGCAGGCCGCAGCTCCCGAGTTTTCTTTTTGCGCGATCCAACGGTCCGATGACGCTCAGGATATCCTCGGTGAGACTGTACGACGGCACGGCCAAAACGTTGAACCGTTCCTCGAAGCGGACGTGCATTTCCGGCGAAAGCAGCGCGACCACGAGGCGGAGAGGATGATTGCGATCGTCCGGTCTTTCGGGAAGACTCAAGAGGATCTGAGGAATCGTTCGCATCAAGCTCGAAGTCGTGATGCCGAATGCCCGCACCTCGTCCCAAAAACGCGAGGCGCTAAATCTCTCGGTGAGAACGATCGTCCCTCCTCGGGAGAACATGCCGAGACACATGTGGCAAAGCGCATTGACGTGAAACAGCGGCAGCAGGCAGAGAACCCGGTCGTTCTCGTTCCAGCCCAGACCGATGGCGCGCGTCCGAGGCGCAAACGCGTACGCGTACTGGGACAACATCACGCCCTTCGGGCGGTCCGTGGTTCCCGAGGTATAGGTGATCGAAGCGAGATCGGCGGGCGCCGCCGTGGTCTGCAGCGCCTCGTTCGGCGCTCCCGCAAGCAGCGCTTCCCAGGCCCAGGCCCGGGAGTTCTCGGCGCCGTCGACCGCCAGCATGCGGGTCAGCTCGGGCAACCGCGCGCCGAACGCGCCGATCCGGGCGATCCACTCAACCGTGCCGACGACGAGCGACGCGCCGGAGTGAGCCAAAACGTACTCGGCCTCATCCAAGGTCGATGCGGGATTCATGGGTACGAAAACGGCGCCGATCTCGGAAGCGGCAAAAACGGCGAAGAGAAACTCGGGGCAGTTCGGGAGAAGAAGCGCAATCCTGTCGCCTTTTTTCATCCCGAGTCGAAGGAAGCCGCGCGCCGCCTTGTACACCTCCTGCTCGAACTCCCGGTACGTCCAACGGCGTTCCTTGAACACGAGCGCGACCCTTTCGGGATAGCATCCCGCTGTCGCGCGCAAGAGAGCGGGCAACGTTGCGGGAGGAGCGTAATTCATCGCTTCACAAGCGCGCGCGCGCGTCCAAGGACGGCGGCGACAATTTTGTCGGTTTCACCGAGATAGTTCTCGGGTCTTGAAAGCGCTTGCCAGTCTACGCTTCCTTCGGGCACGCTTTCGATCGCAAGCCCACGGAGCACCTCGATCAATGGCTTGCGCTCGCGCCTGGCCACTGCGCACGCTTTTTTAACCAGCTCGTCAGCGGCCGGCCGCGGCATCGCGGCCGACAGGGCAAACACCGCGGCCTCAGCCAGGATCAGATCGAGGGAGCGCGCGATGTTTTCCCGCATCCTGCCCGCGTCGATTGCGAGCTGGTTCGTGAGTTCCAGCGCGTGTTTGAGCGCGCCGCCGGCGAGGCCGATCATCTGCGGCAGCGCAAGCCACTCGACTTGCCACCCGTGGGTGCCGCGTTCATGTTCTTGAATCGCCGCCTGGTGCATCGCCGAAACGAGCGCCGCATTCGCCCGCGCCGCGGCGACGATCAACTCACTGGTGATCGGATTGGACTTTTGCGGCATGGTGCTGCTCCCGCCCCGGCCGGGCTCGGCCGACTCGGCGACTTCCGCGACTTCACCTTGCGCGAGCAGGATTACGTCTTGCGCCATTTTGCCGGCGCTGCCCGTGACCAGACTGAGCCAACCGGCGAATTCAACATAGCCGTCGCGTTGCGCGTGCCACGGCATGAGCGGCATGCCCAACCCGAGTTCGGCCGCGAGCGCGCGCGCGACTTCAAGGCCGCGTTCGCCGAGAGCCGCGAGCGTGCCCGCGGCGCCGCCGAGCTGTACCACCAAGAGCCGTGGAGAGAGTTCGGCGAGCCGCTCTCGGTGGCGCAGAAAAGGCGCAAGCCACGAAGCCGCTTTCAACCCGAAGGTTATCGGGAGCGCCTGCTGGCCGTGGGTTCGCCCGGCCATCACCGTGGCGCGAAACCGGTCCGCAAGCGCGCTTAAGGAGAGGATTAGTTCGACGAGCCGCCCGTCGATAATTCCGATGACCGAGCGGAGCTGGAGCACCGAAGCGGTATCCATTATATCCTGGGTCGTTGCGCCCCAATGGAGATAGCGGCCCGCTTCGGCCCCGATCGCGCGCCTGAGCTCCTCGACCAGGGCCGCTATGGGAAAACCCGAACGCAAAGCCCCTGCCGCGAGCGCCGGCAACTCGATTTTGGCAGCGTCGGCCCGCGCCGCGATCTCTTCGGCGGCGGCGGCGGGAATGACGCCGAGCCGACCCTGCACGCGGGCAAGCGCCGCTTCAACGGCAACGCACATGCGGACGTGCGCGTCATCGCTCAACCAGGAGGCGATCGCAGCGTCTTTGAAGAGCGGGCCGAAAACCGTGGAATCAAAAACCGTATTCACGTTCGGGTAGCGGCGCAAACAGGGCGGCGCGCAACCTGGCCTCACATGTCGAAGAAAACCGTTTCACGCTCCCCTTGCAGGCGAATGTCGAAGCGATAGACGACCTCGCCGTTTTCAACCTCGCGAGACGCGATGAGCGTCTTGCGCCGTTCCTCGTTTTTAACCGATGACAGAACGGGATCGCGGGCGTTCGCGTCTTCATCGGAGAAGTAAATGCGCGTGAAGGCGTGCGACAGCATACCGCGCGCGAAGACCACAACGTTGATATGCGGCGCCTGAACGGTGTCCCCATGGCCGGGAACCGAGCCGGGCTTGATCGTCTCGAAGCGGTAGGCGCCGGAGGCGTCCGTCCCGCACCGCCCCCAGCCGAGAAAGTCGGGGTCGAGCGGCTTCTCTTGTTTATCGTCGGGGTGGTTGTAGCGTCCGAACGCGTTCGCTTGCCAGATTTCGATCATTGCGTCGGGAACCGGCAGGCTGTCGCCGTCGAAGACGTGTCCCTCGATGCGGATCCGTGTTCCTCGGGTGGTCGCGGACGCGAGGCGGTTCATCGCCCTTTGCGTCATGCCGATTGCGAAGAACGGGCCCACGGTTTGCGAGGGAGTCTGTTTCATGGCATGCGCTCTTCGAACGGCGTCGCCTCCCGGCCGCGGAGAACGATGTCAAACCGGTATCCCAGAGCCCACTCGGGTTCGGTGACTTCGTGCGCGTAGTTGGCGATGAGCCTTGCCCTTCCCCGTTTCGAGGGAATCGAATTGAGAATCGGATCGAGCGGCAGGAGCGGGTCGTTCGGAAAGAACATCTGAGTCACCAGTCGCGTGACAAAGCTCGGTCCAAATAACGACAGGTGGATATGCGCCGGGCGCCAGGCGTTCGTGTGATTGAGCCATGGGTACGCCCCCGGCCGGATCGTCACGAATCGGTACCAGCCCTTTTCGTCGGTCATGCACCGGCCCGCGCCGAGGAAATTGGGATCGAGCGGCGCGTTGTGCTGATCGGCTTCGTGCCGGTAGCGGCCCGCGGCGTTCGCCTGCCATATTTCGATCAGCGTATTGGGTACGGGCCGCTCGTTTTCATCGATGACCCGGCCGACGATGATCAGCCGCTCGCCGATCGCCTCCGTGCCGGTGCCGGCATTACGCGTGAGATCGCCGTCGCCGGGCTCGACTGCGTTATGCCCGAAGACCGGACCGGTGATCTCCGACAGCGTTTGCTTGAGAGGCACGAGCCGCTCGAGCGGCGCCCGCTTGATCGAGGAACGGTATCCCTCATACCGATACGGCGGATGGGACTTCCAATCGCGCGGCCTGTACGGTGGGATCTCCATAGGGCTCACCTCATTATCTGCGGTCCTCGCGTCGCATTATTTGA
>DATMBL010000026.1:0-3741 GCA_035559295.1 Candidatus Eiseniibacteriota bacterium | reverse complement strand
GCTTGCGCCGGAAACCGGCCGCGAAGCCGCCGCTCCGGCGGCCGCCGATCTTCCGCCGTCGTATCTCGGATGGGTGCTTCTCGTCTGTTTCGGGCTATCCGGGTTCGCGTCGCTGGTTTACGAAAACGCCTGGACGCGCGCTCTGACGCTCGTCATCGGCAGCTCGATCTACTCGTTTACCACGATGCTCGTCACTTTCCTGATCGGGCTCGCGCTCGGCGGCTTCGTCTATGCGCGGTACTTCGGACGGCGGGAGGCTCGGTTGAGCACGTTCGGTCTGGTCGAGCTCTGGGTCGGGCTGGCCGCGCTCGCGACGATTCCGCTGTTCGAAAAGCTTCCGCTCCTCTTTGTCCGTTTGCTGCACGGGTTCGGCGACACCTTCACCGTGTTTCTTTATCTGCAGATCTTTCTCTCGGCGCTGGTGATGTTCGTGCCGACCCTGCTTTTGGGGATGACGTTTCCGCTCGTGGCGCGGCTCTTCACCCAGAGCCTCTACCGCGTCGGCAGCGGCGTCGGGACGTCCTACGCCGCCAACACCGTGGGCGCCGTTTTGGGCGCGTTCGCCGGCGGCTTCATCTTGATTCCGAACATCGGCGTGCAAAATTCGATTTTTTTCGCGGTCGTGATGAATCTCGTGATCGGCTTCATTCTGGTGGCCGCCGATACGCGCTTGAAAACAGCGAACCGCTTGGCCTTGGGCTTCAGCGTGGCAATCATCGCGATCCTGGCTCCTCTGAACGTCAAGCGCTGGGATAAACACATCTTGACGAGCGGCGTGACCATCTACAACGAACGCTACGAGAGCCTGCCCAGCGATTCGCTGCGCATCGAAGAAATGAAGCGCGACGAGATCCTCTACTATCGGGAAGGTTTGACCACCACGGTCAGCGTGCACCGGATCCCGGGCAGCGATTACATCTATTTCAAATCCAACGGCAAGATCGACGGTTCGTACGGTGACGCGCTGAGTCAACTCATGACCAGCTACATACCGATGCTGCTCCATCCGACTGCCGAGCGCGCCTTGACGATCGGTCTGGGCAGCGGCATGTCGGCGAAGGCGCTCGCGACGTTTCCCCGTCTGAAGGAAATCGAAGTGATCGAGATCGAGCCCGCGATGATCGAAGCCAGCAAGTTTTTCGATCGCGCCTCGGTGAGACTTCCGGCGCTGCCGGCAGGCGTGAACTTCGCAACCGACGGCGCCAAGAGCCGGATCTGGTACGACGCGACCGAACAGCGCCTGTATTACAAAGGCGTCATGGAAGAGGAGGAGCGCTCGCGCTTGATCAAGCTTTCGGACGATCGCGATTACCAGCGCGCGATCGAAAAGCTCTACGCCCAGGCGCGGCACTCGCGGCATTCGAGCGTGCTCGAGGATCCGCGGGTGCGGGTGATTCCGACCGACGGCCGCAACTACATTCTCGCGACGCCGACGTATTACGATGTGATCACCGCCGAGCCCTCGAATCCCTGGATCGCCGGGATCGCGAATCTCTACACCCGCGAATTTTATCAGGTCATAAAATCGAAGATCAAGGATGACGGCGTCTTCGCGCAGTGGTTTCACAACTACTCGATGTCGCCCGACGATTTCCGCATGGTCTTTCGCACCTTTGTCGAAGCGTTCCCGCACGTGTCGTTGTGGAGCATGAAGGAGAGCGATTTTCTCCTGGTGGGGAGCAAGCGCGAGCACGCGTTCGATTATGCCGCGGCGAAAAAGATATTTGACGCGACGCCCATGCTGCGATCCGACTTCGAGTATTTGGGATTGTCGGACGTCTACGCGGTTCAGGGGTTTTACCGCATGGACCGCGAAGGCTTTTTGGAGTTTTCAAAAGGAGCGGACATCAACACGGATGACGGCGCCGAGCTCGAATTTTCCGCGCCGAAGAACCTGCGGCGCGCGACCACGGATCTCAACCGGAAGTTGATGACGCCGCACCTGAGCGACGCGCCCTGGCTAAGATCCCGCCCGCGCGGCGTCTCCGATGCGATGCATCACTTTTACATGGCCCAATCCTATCATGCCAGCGTCTGGAATAGCCGCGCGCTCGTCGAATTGGACAAAGCGATCAAGCTCGACCCGCGCAACCCCAAGTTCTACCTCCTGCAAGCCAAGATCCTGCTCGATCAGGATAAAAGCGCGGAGGCCGCCAAAGCGGTTTTTGCCGCGCTCGATCGCGACCCGAGCGCGATCCCGGAAGTGCTGGCATTGAGCGATGAGTTCTATTTGCCGGAAGCCAAGGCGGTTTACACCCGCGCGGTCCAAATGGGCACGAAAGAGCTGCTTCCCTACCTCGGTTTGGGAAACATCGCCCTCCACTCCGGTGACCTGGCGGAGTCGGAAAAATGGTTTCAGCGGGCGCGCGAGCTTCAGCCCGATCATCCCGCCGTGCTTTTGGCCTCGGGTCGATTGCTGACGGCCAGCGCGGGGCAGATGCAAGATCAGGAAGCCGCCAAAAAAATGCTCGATGAAGCGAAGCTTGCGCTCGAAACCTCCAAGGCCAAAGGTGAGCACTCGGCGGCGCTTTATTCCGCGTTGGGAGAGGTGTACGGGAAGCTCGGCCAGTGGGAACAGTCGGCCGCGGCGTACGAGGAGGCGCTCCGCATCCGGAGGCGAAACAACGAATGGCGCCGGGCGCTGGGGCAGGCGTACGCCCGAATGGGCAAGATCCGTGAAGCCGAGCAAAAATACCGCGAGGTCCTCGCTCTCAGTCCCGACGATACCGAGGCCTGGAAGGGGCTGAACGAGCTCGGCATCAGGTACTGAGCTGCCGCGTCAATCGTTCCAGGCGTTACAACCGTTCCAACCGTAAGTCGGCTCAGCGAATGTTCCAGCCCGAAACGGCCAGACGGCATCTTTGCGGATTTCCCGCTGAAGATCTATCCTGGTCGGCAGTCGGCCATGCACAAGGAGCGTCCGCATGTTGAGCGAAAAAATCGGCGTGATCGGCGCGGGCAAGATCGGATCGGCGCTGGTGCGCGGTATCGTGCGCGCCGGCGTTGTCGATAAGACGCGTATCATTGCGAGCGCGCCCCGGCCCGAAGCGCGGGCGGCGCTTGCCGCCGAAACGGGAGTGCTGACAACGGCGGCGAACCCCGAGGTCTGCGCGTTTGCCGATATCGTCATCCTCGCGGTCAAGCCGCAGGTTCTCGACGCGGTTTTGCGGGAGATCGCGGATTCCGTTAGCCCGGACAAACTGGCGGTCTCGGTGGCGGCGGGTGCGACGATCCAACGCATCGAAGATCGACTGACCAGCGGGGGTCGCGTGATTCGGGTGATGACGAACACGCCCTGCGTCATCGGCGCGGCGGCTTCGTGCTACTCGAAAGGGAGCCGGGCGACCGAAGAGGACATGAAAAAGGTCGGCCTGATCCTGTCGAGCGTCGGCCTGGCGTTGCCTCTCGAGGAGCGGTTTCTTGATGCCGTCACCGGGCTGAGCGGCAGCGGCCCCGCTTACTTGTTCCTCTTCATCGAAGCGCTGACGGACGGCGGCGTCCAGGCCGGCCTGCCGCGCGACGTTGCGCTCAAGTTGGCGCTGCAGACGGTTTACGGATCCGCCAAACTGGCGATGGAGAGCGGAAAGCACCTCGCTCAGCTCAAGGACGAGGTGACTTCGCCCGGCGGCACGACGATCGCGGGCGTCTACGCCCTCGAACAAAAGGGTTTTCGCGGCACCGTTATGGACGCGGTCGCCGGCGCAACCCGCCGCTCTCAGGAACTGGGAAAGGGTCGCTAAC
>DATMBL010000025.1:0-2356 GCA_035559295.1 Candidatus Eiseniibacteriota bacterium | reverse complement strand
CGTAAAAAACCCTCGCGCCGCGATCTGACGCGTATCTCAGGTAACCGGAAAGCAACGCATGAATATCGAGAACCCCGTCGCTCGGGCACCACGCGGCGCCATCCAACGTCGCCCCTGCCAGCGCGGGCACCATCCGCCGCGCCTGTTCCGGAGTCCAGAGGTCCACTTCGATGCCGAGTCTCCGTCCCAGCTCGACCTCGCGCTTGAGCCTGCCCCATCCTTCGGCCGATGCGAGTAACAGTGAGCCCTGCTGCTTGAAACCGACCGGCACCGGCCAATCGCCCGGGAGCTGGCGCAGAAACGCGGCGCCCTCGCGCGCGAGCGCTAACACCGCCGGGTCGGGCACGCACTGGCGGATCATCGCGGCGTTACGGCCGGAGGCGTGATACCCGGGAATCGGCTCGCGCTCGAGAAGCAAAATATCCCCGGCGTCGCGCCGCGCAAGGTGATAAGCGACGGCGGCGCCTCCAAAACCCGCTCCGATCACGACATAGTCGGCCGATTCCATAGCGCTACTCTAGCAGCCGCCACGGCGGTTTTCGACAGGCGAAAAGTGTGCCGCGCCTCGCAGGGGCTGCATCGGCACCCGAGAGCAAAGTCGAATCTTACCACAGTGTGACATGAACTTAGCTCGCCCGAAGAGGATGAAAAACCCGCCCACAAACGTGCGGTCATCGGACGATGAACCCTTTCGGGCCGGCCGCCCCTACAACCTCTGAATTCCCTCGTGTCCTTCGTGTGCTTCGTAGTACCATCGAACTTTTCTCTCGATCGGTTCCGCTTTCGCGCCGCATCCATACGGGTTTGATTCCTGGACGAACTGCGCTATAGTCAGCGCATGAGAATCCACCGTTACACTCAGTGGGACGGCACGCAGGAGATTCTCTTTCCCAGCACCGAAGATCTTCTCCGACACCTATCGGATAACCTCCTCGAAGAAGAAGGCGTGCGTCGCGCGCTGCGCGATCTGATGCGCCGGGGCTTGCGCTCCGAAGACGGGCTGCGCTCGGTCAAAGGCATGCGCGATTTCCTGCAACAGGCGGCCGAAAAACGGCGCGAGCTCCTGAACAAGTATTCGCCGGATTCGTTCAAGCTGACGCCCCAAGAAGCCGAAGCCCTAAGCCGGAAGCTCAGCGGCTTGGCGGAAAAGCTCGAAGCGTACCACGACAAGATGCGAAACTTCATGGAGCGTTTTTCCGGACGTTACGCCGACAGCATGGACGAAATCGCGCGCAAGATGGAGGAGGCCTACCGCCGCTACCAAGAACTGACCAGCCGCTTGCAGCAACAGATCTCGGAGCGGGCGAGCGCGCGACCGCAAAACCCCACCGGCCAGGATTACCAGTCGCTGATGGACATGCTCGACCGCATGAACCGGCTCCTGGAAGACGAAAATTTCTTGAAGAACCTGCCCGACTTGCTCGATACGGCCCTTGAGGACCTCGACAACATGCTCGACAACCTCGATTCCCTGAGCCAGGAACAGCTCCAGCAATTGAGCGACATGCTCAACCAGATGCAGCAGCTCGAGCAGCTTCTTAATCAATACCCGTTCCAGGGATCTCAGCGGATGGGCATGGGCGAAGCCGGGCAAATCTTGAGCCAGCTCCGGGGCATCGAGCGGTTCCTCCGATGGGGGCAGCGCGGCGCGGGGGATCCTTCCGAGCTCGACCTCGACGAGATCCGGAATTTGCTCGGGGACGAGGCGTACGAGCATCTCAAGTATCTCAAAGGCGTCGAGCAGATGCTGGAAGACGAAGGCTATATCGTCCGAACGAACCACGGGCTCAAACTGACGCCGAAAGGCATGCGCAAGATCGGCGACAAGGCGCTGCGCGAGATCTTTCAGATGCTCAACAAGAACCGTTGGGGCGATCACTCGACGGGCTTGCGCGGCAATCAAGGAGACTTCCTCGAGCAAACCAAGAAATACGAGTTCGGCGATCCGCTCAACGTGAACATCGGCGAAACGCTGATGAACAGCCTCGAAAGAGGCAAGCCCGCCGTGCCGCTCAAGATTAGCCCTGAGGATTTTTCCGTCCAGCGGGTCGAGTTTTCAACCAACAGCGAGACCGTGCTGCTGATCGACGTGAGCTATTCGATGCTCATGAACGACGCCTTGCACGCGGGAAAAAAAGTCGCGCTCGCGCTGCACCGGCTGATTGAAACCAAGTACCCCCAGGACACGCTCTACCTCGTCGCCTTTCGCTCGAACGCCAAGCTGATCAAGGCCGAGGATCTGCCTTCGATCGTGTCGCTCACCTACTTCATGGAGCACGGTACCGACATTAAAGAGGCGCTTCGGTTTTCCCGGCAGCTGCTCGGCTCGAGCCGCGCGGTAAACCGGCAGATCATC
>DATMBL010000024.1:0-8660 GCA_035559295.1 Candidatus Eiseniibacteriota bacterium | reverse complement strand
GATATTCGGCAGCCACAGAGCAATCGCCGGGTGGAGCAAGCCCTCATCCCCCACCGCTTTGCCCAAAGACAGAAGAGCATAATAGATGAGGAACCAAAACAGGCACCAGGCAAACGCACGCGATCGGTTGGTTCGGGAGTTCCGCGGCAGGAGCGTCAGGCTTACGCCGAGCAAGCAAAACACGAGCGGCGCAAACGCGAAGGCGATGCGCTGGTGAAGCTCCATACGCTCGGCAATCGCTTTATTGCCCCGCGCCTGCTTTTGCTCGATCGCCGCCAGTAGATTTTGGAGTGACATCTCCTTGGGGCCGGTATTGCGCTTTTTTACGGGGCCGACGAGCTCGTCGAGGTCGAGCTTGTAATCATAGATGTTAAAACGGGTCTGGCTAAATCCGGAGCGCTTCCTTTGCTGCTCGTAGATCGAGCCGTCGAACAGCTTCAGCCCGAGCGTGTTGGTCTCCTCGTCGGTGCTGATCAGGGCCACCTTGCCGAGAATTACGTCTTCTTTCGTCGGGTCGCGCTTGTCTACGATAAGAATTCCCTGGGCCGTATTCCCCGGCGGAATGATCTCCTCGACGTAGATCAAAATGTTCGGGAATTCGTCGTTGAAGACCTTCTCTTTGAGCGCCGTGCTGACGCGGGCCCTGGCGATCTCGTAGAGTTCCTTCTTCATCGCCGCGTTGGCCGCCGGACGCACCGTCATCGTGAGCAGCAAGGTGAGCGCCGCGACAGCGAACGCGACCATTGCGACCGGCCAAAGCATTTGCAGCGGGCTTACACCCGAGGCCTTGAAAGCGAGGAGTTCATGATCGCTCGACAGACGGCCGAAGGCGAGCAGGACTGCGAGAAGAAACGCCATCGGTACGGTCAGTTCCAGGAACGTCGGCAAGATCAAAGCGAACAGGGCAGCGATTTGCGTCAGCGGGACGCCGCGGGTGACGACCAGCTCGATGAGTTTCAAGATGCGCGCGATCAGGAGAACGAACGTGAAGGTGAGGAGTCCGAAAAAAAACGGCGGCAGAAGTTCGGAGACGAGATAGCGATTCAAAGCCTTTCGTTGCACAATGACTCATGTTAGCGATTGCTTTTCCCATTGTAAAACCCCGGCCCGGAGCGGTCCCGGTACGCCCATGAGCGGAGAAGGCAACTTTATTTTCGGCGTCAATCCAGTTCTGGAAAAGATCAAAGCCGCGCCGCACGAGATCGACGAAATCGTCTTGGCCGATAAAGCGTTGAGGCCGGTTCTGCGGGAAATCGAGAAGCATGCCCGGGATCGCGGCATCCGGCTCGCTTATCGGCCCACGGGAGTTCTCGACCGCCTTGCCGGCGGTCCAAAACACCAGGGCGTGGTCGCTGCCGTCCGGCCGTATGCCTATCTCTCGTTCGAAGCGCTTTTGGACGGAGTGGCTGGCGCGGATGCAGAACACCGCGTTTTAGCGCTCGACGGGGTGACCGATCCACGAAATCTTGGGGCGCTCCTGAGGAGTGCGGAGGCGTTCGGGGTCCGCCATGTGGTGCTTCCCAAGGACCGTTCGGCGGCAATTTCACCGGCCGTAGTCAAAGCTTCGGCCGGAGCGGTTCATCACCTTCGGGTTTGCCGGGTGCCGAACCTGCGGCGCGCCCTTGTGGCATTGAAGGAGCGGGGTTTTTGGGTCGTCGGCTTGGACCCCGGAGCATCGGAATCGCTTTTCGAGCCGACCTTTCCGGAACGGCTGGCGATCGTGGTGGGTAGCGAGGGCTCGGGCATCCGGCGGCTCGTGCTCGAGTCGTGCGATTTTCGGGTCGCGATACCGATGCGGGGTAAGGTTGGCTCACTCAACGTGGCCGTTGCGGGAGGAATTTTCCTTTACGAGCTCTTTCGCCGCTCACTGCGTTGACACGGCTAAAGCGAAGGGATATTGGGTGTTAGGTGGTGTCGGTCACATGCAGGAGTTTTTCGCCTCCCTGTTGACTTACAAGTCGTAAGATGGTTTAAATAGCCGTTTACGAAGAGGGAAGGGCCCCCTTGCCGGCGGTTGCCTTGGGCTCGGGCTCCATAAGAAGCAGTCATTCTTTTTGATAGGGCGTGGCCGCGCCGCTCAAAGTGCGAGCGGGGGGCTTTTGTGTCATTGATTTTTGCCTGGCCGGAGCGAAGCTGGCGTAGCTCAACGGCAGAGCAGCTGATTTGTAATCAGCAGGTTGTAGGTTCAAGTCCTATCGCCAGCTCCAACAGAGGGCAGAGACGTTTTGTTGCGGCGCCTACAAGGAAGAATGCGGAGAGGTTCCCGAGTGGCCAAAGGGAGCAGACTGTAAATCTGCCGGCGATGCCTTCGAAGGTTCGAATCCTTCCCTCTCCACCATTTTGCGGGAATAGCTCAGTTGGTAGAGCGCGAGCCTTCCAAGCTCGGGGTCGCGGGTTCGAGTCCCGTTTCCCGCTCCATTTTTGCTTTAGGGTTGATGGCCCGCGGGCTGCTCCGAGGAGACTCGATACCCCGTGCCAGAGGTGCCCAGGTAGCTCAGTCGGTAGAGCACGTCCTTGGTAAGGACGAGGTCGGCGGTTCAATCCCGCTCCTGGGCTTTGCCCGAAAATCGCTGCGCCATGGATTGGTAGACCAATAGGAGGAAGTGATGAGCAAACAAAAATTTGAGCGGAAAAAGCCGCATTTGAACATCGGTACAATCGGTCACGTCGATCATGGCAAGACGACCTTGACGGCCGCGATCACGAAGGTGCTCGAAAAACAGGGCAAGGCGAAATTCATGGCGTACGATCAGATCGACAAAGCACCCGAGGAACGGGAGCGGGGCGTCACGATCAACATCGCCCACGTCGAGTACGAGACCGACAAGCGGCATTACGCTCACGTCGACTGCCCCGGACACGCCGACTACGTCAAAAACATGATCACGGGCGCGGCGCAGATGGACGGCGCAATCTTGGTTGTTTCGGCAGCCGACGGTCCGATGCCGCAGACGCGCGAACATATCCTGCTGGCGCGCCAGGTCGGTGTTCCGTCGATCGTAGTGTATTTGAACAAGGCCGACATGGTCGACGACAAGGAGTTGCTCGACCTGGTCGAGCTCGAAGTGCGGGAGCTGCTTTCCAAGTACAAGTTTCCCGGGGACGACACGCCGATTGTTGTCGGGAGCGCCCTGAAAGCCCTGGAAGGCGACACCTCCGAGTTAGGCGAAGCTTCGATCATCAAGCTCATGGACGCGGTGGACACCTTCATCAAGGAGCCGGTCCGCGCTATCGACAAACCGTTCCTGATGCCGGTCGAGGACGTGTTCACGATCAGCGGCCGCGGCACGGTGGTGACCGGGCGGGTCGAGCGCGGCGTCGTGAAAGTCGGCGATGAAGTCGAGATCGTTGGCTTCAGGGAGACCCAGAAAACCGTCGTGACTGGGGTCGAGATGTTCCGCAAACTGCTCGATGAAGGCCAAGCGGGAGACAATATCGGTGTACTCCTGCGCGGTACCAAGCGCGAAGATGTCGAGCGCGGCCAGGTCTTGGCCAAACCCGGCAGCATCACGCCGCACACCAAGTTTAAAGCCGAGGCTTACGTTCTCACCAAGGAGGAGGGCGGCCGCCACACGCCGTTCTTCAACGGCTATCGTCCGCAGTTTTACTTTCGCACGACAGACGTTACGGGTGTTGTGAAACTGCCCGAGGGGACCGAGATGGTCATGCCAGGTGACAACATCAACGTCGAGATCGAGCTGATTACGCCGGTGGCCATGGACCAGGGGCTCAACTTCGCGATTCGCGAGGGCGGCAAAACCGTCGGCGCCGGGGTGGTGACGCAGATCATCCAGTAACCGGTCGAGGAGGCGACGCTCATGCGAGAGCTGGTGGGGTTTGCTTGCGATCAGTGCAAGCGCAAGAACTATACGACAACGAAAAACAAAAAACGGACGACCGAGAAGCTTTCGGTGAAGAAGTTTTGCGCATCGTGCCGCACCCACACCGTGCACCGTGAGGTCAAGGTTTAAAATGTGTTTGGAGGGAGGGGGTCAGTAGCTCCAACTGGCTAGAGCACCGGACTCCAAATCCGGTTGTTGCAGGTTCGAGTCCTGCCTGACCCGCCACTTTTGGCCACGGATTTCTGATGGGGGAATGGATAGAGAAGCTCCAGGACGGGTTGCGCCGCATCCTCGTGTTCTTCCAGGAAGCCTGGCAGGAGCTAAAGAAAGTTCATTGGCCGTCGCGCAAAGAAACCTATGCCGCTACGGCGGTGGTGATCATCGTCGTCGTTCTGGTCTCGATTTACTTGGCGCTTGTGGACGTGGTTTTGACTAAAACGATTCAGGCCATTGTCGGCTGACGGTCGGGCCCATGGCGAAGCAGTGGTACATCGTCCATACGTTTTCCGGCTATGAGCAGAAGGCCAAGGCAGCGCTCGAAGAGAGGATCAAAGCGCTCGGCAAGCAGGCGTTTTTTGGCGAGATTCTCGTCCCGGTCGAGAAAGTGGTCGAGCTGGTAAAAGGCAAAAAGAAAACGTCATCGAGAAAGTTTTTCCCCGGATACATTCTGGTGCAGATGGAGCTAAATGACGATACCTGGCACGTGGTCAAGGAAACACCGAAGGTCACAGGCTTCGTCGGCGGCAGCACCAACCCGCCTCCGGTCAGCGATGAAGAGGTTCGGATGATCACGCAGCAAATGGAGGAAGGCGCGATCAAGCCAAAACCGCGGGTGCTCTTTTCGGTGGGAGAAAACGTCAAGGTCGTGGACGGGCCGTTTGCCGACTTCAATGGAGTGGTCGAAGAGGTAAAGCCGGACAAGGGGAAACTTCGGGTGCTGATCAGCATCTTTGGTCGCGCTACGCCGGTCGAGCTGGAATTCGTGCAGGTGGAGCGGACGTGAGAGGGTTGGATTCATGGCGAAGAAAGTGATCGCCGAGGTCAAGCTGCAGATTCCGGCCGGGCAGGCGAACCCGAGCCCGCCGGTTGGGCCGGCGCTCGGCCAGCGCGGCGTCAACATCATGGAGTTTTGTAAAAGCTTCAATGCCGCGACCCAGTCGCAGCAGGGCATGATCATCCCCGTCATCATCACCGTTTATGCGGATCGATCGTTTACCTTTGTCACCAAGACGCCGCCGGCTTCGGTGTTGCTGAAGAAGGCCGCGGGAGTGGAGAAAGGGTCTTCGGAGCCCGGTAAGGTCAAGGTCGGGAAGGTGACGCGCGCGCAGATCCGGCAGATTGCCGAGCTGAAACTCAGGGACTTGACTGCCAAGGACCTCGCCGCCGCGGAAAAGTCCGTCGAGGGGACGGCGCGCAGTCTGGGGCTTGAGGTGGAAGGGTAGGGCTTGGATAGACGGGGAGTTAAGAGCGGCAGGCCGCCCGTGGGTCGCTGCCGGTGAGACAGATAATGAGCGGAAAATCGTTTCGCGCCGCTTTGGCGAAAGTCGATCGAACCCAGCGCTATCCGTTGGAAGGGGCTTTGCGCTTGGCCAAAGAGACCGCGCGGGCCAAGTTCGACGAAACCGTCGAGATGGCCGTGCGTCTGGGGGTTGATCCGCGCCAGGCGGACCAGAACGTGCGCGGCACCGTGACGTTGCCCCACGGTATGGGGAAACCAGTCCGAGTCCTCGCATTCGCCAAAGGGGAAAAAGAAAAGGAAGCGCAGGAGGCCGGAGCCGATTACGTGGGCGCCGATGATTTGATCAAGAAGATCACCGAGGGCTGGCTCGAGTTCGATAAGGCCGTAGCCACTCCCGACATGATGGGCGCAGTCGGGCGGATTGGCAAAATTCTCGGTCCGCGCGGCCTGATGCCGAATCCGAAGACCGGCACCGTGACCATGGATATCGGTAAAGCGGTAAAGGAAATCAAAGCGGGAAAGCTGGAGTTCCGCGTCGATAAGGCGGGCATCGTCCACGTACCCATCGGTAAGGCTTCGTTCAACGCGGAGCAGCTAATCGATAACGCCAAAGCCGTCTTAGCTTCTATTCTCAGAGCCAAGCCCGCTTCCGCCAAAGGCAACTACGTGCGCGGCGTCACGGTCTCGACGACCATGGGCCCCGGGATAAAGGTGGATCTATCCCAGGTGCGCGCCATGGCCGCGTGATCGACGGAAGCCGTTCTTTTAATCGCCAGAGGAGCCGATATGACCGATCTCGATAGCGCGCGGGCGAGCCACGCCGTCAAAGCCGAAACCGTCAACGAAGTGCACGAGAAACTGAAGACGGCGAAGATAGCGATCGTCACCGACTACCGCGGCCTCAGCGTGGCGCAGATGACCCGACTGCGACGGGAGGTGCGAAACGCAGCGGGAGAGTACCAGGTTATCAAGAACACTCTGGCACGCCGGGCGCTCAAAGATACCGCTTACGACGCGCTCGAGCGTTTGCTCGAAGGGCCGAACGGGTGGGCTTTCGCGTACGACGATCCGGTTGCGCTCTCGAAGATCTTGGTCAAATTCGCCGAGGAGAACGACAAACTCGCGATCAAAGGCGCGGTCTTCGAAGGCGAGCTGATGGACCCGAGCAGGGTCAAGCTTCTGGCCCAGATGCCCAGCAAGCCGGAACTCCAGGCCCAGTTGCTCGCCCTGATCCAGGCGCCGGCTAGCCAGTTGGTACGAGTGCTTCAAGAACCGGGAGCGCGCGTGGTGCGGCTCATCGAGGGCGTGCGTAAGCGCAGGTCGGAATAGGCTTGGTTCGATTGCTCGTTGCACTTCATTCAAAGGGGGAAATCATGGCAGACGTTTCACGCGAACAGGTTAAAGATTTCATCAAGAACATGACCTTGCTCGATGCCGCGGCGCTGGTCAAGGAGCTCGAGGCGGAGCTGGGTGTGAGCGCCGCCGCTCCGGTTGCGGTGGCGGCCGCGCCTGCGGGTCCGGCACCAGCCGCGGAGGAGAAGACCGAGTTCAACGTGGTTTTGGCCGACCCCGGAGAGAAAAAGATCCAGGTGATCAAGGTTGTTCGCGAGCTCACCGGGCTCGGGCTCAAGGAAGCCAAGGATCTCGTCGATGGCGCGCCAAAGCCGGTGAAAGAAGGGGTTTCCAAAGCCGATGCGGAGAACATCAAGAAGAAGCTGGAGGAACAAGGGGCCAAGGTTGAAATCAAGTAAGCGCACGGCTGCGGGCGATGCCGCTCGCGCCCGACGCGGCGCACATACTTGGGCTGTTCTACATTCGCTAGAGGAGTGATCAATGGCGTTTCAGGTGGCCAACAATTTGCGTTTTCGCCGCAACTTCGGTCGCATCAAAAAGATCATCGATCTTCCGTATCTGATCGAAATCCAGAAGAACTCGTACGACCTGTTTCTGCAGAAGGACGTGCCGCCGGCGCAGCGGCAAAATATCGGACTCCAGGAGGTGTTTCGCTCGGTCTTCTCGATCAAGGATTTCAACGAGACCGCCTCGCTCGAATTCGTTAGTTACGCGCTCGGCGAACCCAAATACGATGTCGAGGAGTGTCATCAGCGCGGCATGACCTATGCCGCGCCGCTCAAGGTCACCGTGCAGCTCGTGCTCTGGGATGTCGATTCGCAGACCGGCGCGCGCAGCATCAAAAACGTCAAGGAGCAGGAGGTTTACTTCGGCGAGATCCCGCTCATGACCAAGAACGGCACATTCATGGTGAACGGCACCGAACGGGTGATCGTGAGCCAGTTGCACCGCTCGCCGGGCGTGTTTTTCGAGCACGACAAAGGCAAGACCCACGCCAGCGGCAAGCTGCTGTATTCGGCGCGGATCATTCCGTACCGGGGTTCGTGGGTGGATTTGGAGTTCGACCCGCGTGACATTCTCTACGTGCGTATCGACCGGCGGCGAAAGTTCCACGCAACCGTGCTGCTCCGCGCCCTCGGCATGACCACCGAGGACCTGATCAACTATTACTATCGAAGCGACACGATCGTATTCGATGGGCGCAAGCCCGCTATGCTCTTCAATCCCGCTCACCTGCTCGGGGCGAAAGCTTCTTCCGACATCCGCGATCCCAAGTCGAACGAGGTTCTGGTCAAGGAAGGGAAGAAGTTCACGCGGCCGATTTTGCGGCAGATGGAGAGCGCCAAACTCAAGCACGTGCCCATCGGCTGGGATGAAATCATCGGCCGGGTGGCGGCACATGACATCGTGGACCCGCAAACCAAAGAAGTGATCGTCGAGTGCAATCAGAGCATCACGCCGGAGAAACTCGATGCCATCCGCGACCGCGGCATTCATCAGATCGAGGTGCTGTTTATCGATGAGTCCACGGTCGGCCCGTATCTCAGAAACACGCTGCTCCAGGACCGTATCAATTCACCGCAGGAAGCGATCCTGGAAATCTACCGGCGTTTGCGGCCGGGCGACCCGCCCACGGTCGAGTCGGCCACCAACTTTTTCCATAACCTCTTTTTCAATCCCGATCGCTACGACCTCTCCAAGGTCGGCAGGCTCAAGCTGAACCACAGGCTCAAGCTCAATGTGCCTCTGGAGCAGGGCACGCTCAGAAAAGAGGATATTCTGGAAGTGGTGCGCTATCTGATGGAACTCAAGAACGGCAACGGCTCGGTGGATGATATCGACCATTTGGGCAACCGCCGGGTGCGCGCGGTCGGCGAGCTGGTCGAGAATCATTTCCGCGTGGGCCTGGTTCGGATGGAGCGCGCGATCAAGGAAAAGATGAGCCTGCAAGACATCGAGACATTGATGCCGCAGGAGCTGATCGACTACAAACCGGTTTCGGCGGC
>DATMBL010000023.1:0-7984 GCA_035559295.1 Candidatus Eiseniibacteriota bacterium | reverse complement strand
CCATCGGTGACGCAGGAGCACGAGCCAATACTCGAGTAGCGGCGAACCGGTCTCTTCGACCGCCATGTACTGGGCCAGCTCGATCGCGCCGTCTTGGGGCGGTCCGGCTCGCTTGATGAAGTAAGGGGATGGAGGCTGCATAATTTTTAGCTAAGAGCTAGGCGAGTATTGCGAATTTCGAATTGCGGATTTAGTCAAGCCATCGACCGGAGACCGGAGACGGCGAAAGATAAGACGGAGGACCGGGGACCGGAGACGGTTAAAAACGGTTAATCTCTCCGGAAGCGTTCGCCCTTGCGCATGCCGACCTCCGACTTCTGACGTCTGACCTCTGGCCAACTTAGCTGCCGGAAAACGGGATCGTGCCGCCGATGCCGACATTGACCACGGTCGAGAAGAAGCGGTAAAGGCCGTACGGGATCAGCTTTGAGCTGCTCGCCGCGACCTCGACGATGTCGCCTCCCTTGAGCGCAACGTCCGGAGCTTCTCCGCGCTTGATCTTTTCCAGATCGACGGTGTGAAAACTTCTCTTGCCGCCTTTTTCGCTGCGGATGACCTTCACCGCCGTGACATCCGCCGGATAGAGCGGTCCCCCGGCGGCGACCACAGCTCCGGAGACCGTAAGGCCTTGCGTCACGTTGTATGCCCCCGGCTTTTCCACCCAACCTTCGACCAAGACCTGGCCGCCTCCGGGCACCATGATCACATCGCCCGGACGGACCGAGGTCGAAAGGTACTGCTGATAGCCTCCCATCGCCAGCTCTTGCAGGTCGATTAGAATCGGGTCGGTCTTTTTCAAGATCATCACTGACGGATCCTGCATCAGATTTTGCGGCAGGGTCGAGGTGATCTTTTGCACGTCCGCGGCGTCGGCCTCCTCGGCCGGAATGAAATAAAGGCGCGGGTCGGCGCCCGATGTGATGCCGCCGGCCTGCGAGATCATGTCGAGAATCGTATCGGCGCCGGTATTGACACTGTACAGACCGGGCTTGAGCACCGCGCCCAGGACCGCCACCTGCCGGCTCCGGTATTCTCTGACGAAGAGCGAGACCCGCGGGTTGTACATGTACTTGTGGAGCGCCTCGACCATTTTGTCCTGCAACTGCTCCTCGGTCATCCCCGCAGCGTGAAGCTTGCCAATGTAGGGCAAAGCGATCGTGCCGTCTCCCGAAACCCGGACGAGCCTCACTTTGAGTTCCTCGATCGCGGGAACGCTAACTTCCAACACGTCGCCGGGCCCGATCGGCGGGTCGGCCTGCGCGCTCGGGTTTTGCCGCTCGCGCCAGAGCCGGACGAGCCTTTCCATATCGGTATTGGTGCCGGAAATTTTGCTGTCGGAAGAAGCGGCGGACGAGGACGGGGTGCCCTGAGTGGCGCGTTCGGGCGAACGATCAGGCTCGTTAGACGGTGGCGGCGTGACGGAACTGCACGTGTTTAGAAACAGCAGGCACAAGAGGAGACGGGAGATGTGAGAAAAACTCATTTGGAGCTAGGGAAAGCGCTTACGCATGAGACTGTGCAGCAGGACGCAAACACCAGAGGTCAGATATCAGATGCCGGATAGCAGATTCCGGCGAGAGGGAGTACTCTAATCTTAGCCTTAGCCTGAACCTGCTTATCTTACTTGGCGCTCTTTGCGAGCTTTGCGCGAGATCTCCCACTCGTCTCAGTTGCAGCGTAGCCGCGCTCTCCTCTGCGGCGAGCCTCCCTGGAAGAGGAATCCGGCACGTTTAACGAGACGGGCTTCCGGTCTTGGGATCGTCGTTGATCACGCCGGTACCGTACAGAGTCCCAAGTACCGTGCCGGTGAACAGGACGAAGGGCAAGAATCCGGGCGCAAAGAAGCCGCCGGCGGTCATCGGCGCCGGCGCTGCACCGGGGGTCGCCATCGCCACGGCCGGAGCGTTAGCGGAAACAATCCACTCGACCGTCAGTCCTTCCCCGGGAAGTGACGCCAGAACCGTCTCCCCTTTATACGGCGCTTTCAGTGGGTCAAGAGTGAGTTGATAGTGACCGGGCTGGAGATTGGGAATCGAGTAGCGGGATCCAGAAATCGCCTCCCCTACAACCCTGCCCGTACGATCCCTGACGGAAATCTTCACACCCGAGACCGGCTTTCCTTGATTGTCGATCACGTGGCCGGCGATAAAGGAGCCGGCGGATTGAGCCGGCAATTCGACCGCCGTCGTGTGCCAGGTGAGAAGTGCAGCGAAAAACGCGCTCAGTATCCTTTTCATACCTTCCTCCGGTCAGTGGAAATCATGGCAGGCTTCCGCCATACCTGCATAGCCAAAAGTTTTGCAGTCAGTCGGGTATGCCATGACCCTAAGCCATCTCCCTCCGGGTATACGATGATACCCGGACTAGCCCGACGCACGAGTCATACCGATTCTAGAAGGCTCCGTGATCAAGTTGACTGCATATAGCATTGTTCGCTGAACGTGGTCCATAGCTGTGATTTTGCTGGTTGATTTAACAAGGACACGGAACAATGGCTTGTATTGCTCAAGACTCGACCACACCACTCTCCGTCCGCTCTTCAGGCAGAGTAGAAGGAGTCCTTCCAAACAACGGTCACATAATGATAGTCGAACTGCAGGCGCCTGTCTAATATATTTTTCTCAATGTCGGTCATAAGTTTTTTTTAACGATTGATTTATCGCGCGCGATCAGGCACTGTAGGCGAAATACCGACGATAACCGCAGGTTCTTTAAGACGCTCTGCGTCGGGAATGACGCTTCACCAGCTCAAAATTTTTCTTCTCGTTGCCAAACGAATGAGCATTAGCGCGGCCGCGAAGGAACTTCGCATCGCGCAGCCGTCGGTTTCCCAACACCTCCGTCTTCTCTCCCTCGAAATCGGAACCAAGCTACACCGCAAGACCGGACGCGGCATTGAACTCACTCCGGGGGGACGCCTGTTCGTCAAAGAAGCCCGGCTGGTCCTCTCTCGCATGGAAAAATTGAAAGAGAAGCTCGCGACACTACCGCACACGAACAACTCCAAGCCCTCGGGCAATCTGGTCATCGGTGGGAGTTTCAGCCCGTCGGTGTCGTTCCTGCCTGCCGCCATGGTCGCATTCGCCAGTCGCCACCCTCACGTGAGAATGTCACTTCGAACACAGGACAAAGCCACCACGTTGAAAATGGTCGCGAGTGGCGAGCTCGATATCGGCGTCACCAACGATCCGCCGCCGAGCCGCGACCTCAAGGCCGAGGTCCTCTCGACGACGCGTCTGGTTGCAGTTCTGCCGGCGAACCATCCCCTCGCAAAAAAAGGCCGTCTGACGTTCGATGACCTAAACGACCTCAAATTCGTCATCCGTAGATCGTTGCGGCCCACGAGCGCGACAGCGAGCTACCTCGAGTTCTTAAAAAAGCGCGGGATCAAAGTCGAGGTTGCGATGCGCTGCGATTCTCCGCAAGCGGTGAAAATCGCAGTCAAGCGGAATATGGCGGTGGGAATCCTGTACGAGGAGGTAGTGCGGGAAGAGCTCAAGAAGGGCGAATTCAAGGAGGTGAGGCTCCCGGGTAATCCCGTCGAAGTACGCACGTGCATTCTTTACCACAAACGAAAGGCGCTCTCGCCGACCGCGCAGGCTTTTTTGAACATGCTGCGCGCGCGCCGGCCCCGGCGCAAAGACCGGCCGGGAGCGCTCGATATCGACCAGCAGACTGCGCGCGCTTAGCTCGGTCATTCGTTTGGGCGCGCCTGCCGGCCGCGATCGATGCAACTAATCTTTTGACCGGAGGAGTTTCATGTATCCATCGAGCTCGGCTGTAGATCTACGGGAGCAAGCGCAATCGTCATTCGAAGCCCAACACGGGCTTCGCTGGTACGCGCTCGAGACCAAACCGCGACAGGAGTCGCTGGTGGATCAGCGGTTCCGGCAGATCGGAATCGAGGTTTTCCTTCCGTTGATGCGCGCATGGCGCCGAGTCGGAACGAAAAGAGTTTGCGTGCCCGAGCCTCTCTTTCCCGGGTATCTGTTTTGCAGGATCGATCTCATTCAAAGCGGCAAGGTGGTGCGCTACTCGCCGGGCGTGAAAGACTTCGTCCGCTTCGGCACGCTCATTCCCGAGCTGAGCGATGAGTTCATCGAAGGCTTCAAGCAGAATTGTCCCGGCGGCATCGCCGCAATCTCGCCGGAGTTTCACACGGGAGAGCGCCTGTTGATCAAAGACGGCCCGCTCGCGGGTTTTCAGGCGATTTTCCAGTACAAGCTCAAAGATCACGAGCGAATCGCCGTCCTCCTCGAGTTTCTCGGCCGCCAGACCACGGTGGTGCTGCCCGTCCACATCGTGGAAAAACTCTAGGCCGGGGTCAGGCTTCAGATTATTGATTTTAACACCTCCTCCACCAGCTCGCGGCTCAATGCGTCCCGCTGAACTCGATCCGCAAGCCGTCTCGCCAGCACCGAGATCGTGTTAGGACTGCGGTTCAGCGAGGATGCTACTTCGGCAAGCGAAAGCCCGGCGTAATCCCGGGCTATCCCTGCTACCATCTCGCGCGCCCTTTTGACCGCCTCGCCTTCGGTTCTTCCGGCGAGTATCGGGGCGGGTATTCCGGTATGGCTTGCAACGCTTTGCAGGATCTTGCCGATCGACGGTTTCAGTGCCGGGGCCTTCTCTCTTTCGAGAACGTGACTCGTTTTGCTGTTTTCTACAAAGCGGTTATCCCCGAGAAGCTGCTGGTCGGCGGCCGCATAAAGCTCCGGCCGACTGCTCTCTCCCAACGCATCGAAGACGAAATCCCTGTAGGCCTGGCGCGCGGCGGCAGGAGTTTCAGCGAGCAGCTGCAGCACGGTTTCGGTTTCAACGTATGGCCGCGATGGCTCGCCCAAATAGACGCGATAGCTGCTCCAGGGATACTCGTCAGGGCGAGTGACCATCTTTGCCCTGACCGGATTCAGGTGAATGTACCGCGTCAGCTCTAACAAGTAGCTCTCTTTGTCGCAGACCAACGACCGGTATCGACCCTGGAAGAGGTGACCGACGTGCCGATAGCGCTGGTTGTGCCACTGCGCATAGCTCGTGAGTAGCACCTGCATGAAACGCGACAAAGGAAGCCGCTCTTGCTCGAGCAACAAATGAAAATGATTGGTCATGAGAACGTAGGCATAGAGATGAAAGTTGTAGCGGCGCACGTTTTCCGCTAGTGAGTCCAGGAATTTGAGATAGTCTCGTTTTTCGTGAAATATAGATTGCTGGCGATTGCCGCGGGCGATCACGTGATAAAGAGCGCCGGGGTATTCCAAGCGCGGAGGACGGGGCATCGGAGCAAGCTACCACGGCCGAGCTTCGCTGGGCAACTAGATTTCAATAAAATGAAGCCTGACCCCGGGGGCGTTTCAGTCGCGACGCTTCTCCCGCTGAAGCTCGTTGTAGCGCTCGCGCAGCCGCTCGCGCCGGTCCTGAGGAAGGTTCTGCCACCGGTTCCACTGTTCGCGCAGCCTCTCTTTGTCCTGAGGCGGGAGGCTCTGCCAGCGCTGGTAGTTGCGGCGGATCGTTTCCTTCTCCCTTGGACTGAGATTACGCCAGTTATCGTCCGCCGCGTGGAGCGAAACCGGCGGCGCCATCAAGAGGCCGAGAAGGATAGACGCGGCTATTTTCTTCAAATTGCCCATCTTCACTAAATCGAGTGCGCGCCCGCCGGCGCCTTCTGCTCCGATTTGGAGCCTTCGATCTCTTCGAGCTTGCTGAGCGCCTCCACCAAGTCCATCGACTTGAAAAACTCCACCGAATTCGGATCGCTCAAAATCTCTTGAGGAATCGGCAGCGGTTGCGGCTCGCCACCCCGATTCCACGCGACCTTATCCAGGGTAAACGTTATCCCCAGAGCCAGGACCATCGCGCCCGCAAACGCCGGGACCGTCCAGGACTGCATGGGGGCGAAGAGATCGCGCCACCACGAACGCCGTTCCTCTCGCTCGGCGATCTTATGCATCACCTCGCGCCGGTAGTTATCCCAAAAACTCTGGGGCAACTCCTCGGTTTGCGTCGCTTGCGGCAGAAGCCGCCGGAGATCGTCGGAGAACTTCCGGCACGGCGCGCAAAGGGCGATGTGCTCCTCGACCCGCTTTAGCTCCGCCGCCGAGCCCTCGTTATAGTAGTGGAGCACGAGGTCCTCTTCGAATTCCTTGCATGCGTTGGGTAGGTTTTTCACGGTTTTCCGCATGGCCGTTCTCCTAAACATATTCCACTAAACTCTGTCGCAGGGCGGCGACGGCACGATGGAGATAAACGCGGACCGTGCCCTCCGTCGTTTCCATCGCCTTGGCGATATCTGAGATCGAGAGGCCCTGCTGGTTGCGCAGCAGGAATACCGTTCGTTGTCTCTTGGGCATCGCTTCCAGCGCCTCATCCACCTTGCGCTGCGCTTCCCCCGCGATCGCCACCGCATCAGGCGACGAAACGGTGTCCATCAGCTCCCTCCGTTCAACGCCTTCGTCCGGGGACCACTCGAGCCGCTCCCAAACGACTTTCTTCTTCCGCCTCATGTAATCCAAACAGATATTGACGACGAGGCGGTAAAACCAGGTGTAAAAGGTCGAGCGCCCGTCGAACTGTTTGATGCGTGAAAAGGCCCGCAAAAAAGCATCTTGCGATAAATCCTTAGCTTCTTCGGGATCGTGGGTAAAGTCCAGAGCAATGCGGTAAGCCCTTTCCATGTAGCGGCCCACCAGGATGTCGAAAACCTCGCTCTTGCCCTGCTGGCATAAGGCCACGATCTCTTCGTCACGCGCGTTTTGAAGAGAGGTGTTTTCCATCGTATTTACGCGGTCTTGTGCCCGCCTTCCCGTCAAAATTTGCCGACCATTCACTGACTTAGACGCACCGGGTGCCCGAAGGTTTACGCGGGGTTAGCGCCGAGCATGGAGCAAAGAGCACGGAGCCGGGGCTTTTCCCGACTCTGACTTCCGACCTCCGACTTCCGCCCTCCGCCTCACCCGATGCCAACGACCCGGATGCTTCCGTGCCTGGACTTGTACTTACGGTTCAAGTGAATGATGACGCCGGTAAGCCCTTCGACAACATAAGCGTTGGCCGCCGGCCCGGCATCGAACGCCCGCGCCCCGATCCGGCCGATGATCTCCATGACCTTGAGCTTGGCCTCTTCGTTATCGGCGCAAACCAAAACGTCCCCGAGCGTAGCCTCCGTATCGGCGAGATCGACCGCCGATATGTTGTGCAAAGCGCCCACCACCGGCGCTTCGTCCCCGAGAATACCCTGGGCTTCGAGCAGGGCCGATCCGGCGGGCGGCACAAAGGGTCGCGCTTTCTTTAGCGGCACGACGGCATCGATCAGGATTTTCCCCGCGACTTGCCCTTTGAGGTCCTGAACGATCTGCAGGTGGCCCTCATAAGGCACGGCGATGACCACGAATTCCGCCTGCTTCACCGCCTCCTGATTGCTCAGCCCGACCAGCTCACCCCCCCTGATCTTGGGCTGGAGCGTTGCAACCGCGTTTTGCGCGCGCTGCGGATCGCGCGACCCGATGATGACCTTGACTCCTGGCGCCGCGAGTCTCAACGCCAGAGCCGTTCCAAGACTGCCCGTGCCCCCAACGATCGCAATCGAGAAGTGTTCCATGTTTCAAAACCGGCGAAAGAGATCCTGCTGCTCGGGCCGCAGTAGCTCCTTTACCGACGCATCCTCCTTTGCTTCTATGTTGCCGCCGCGAACGACGACCGCCGGAATCGCCTCCCTTTTCCCCATAACCAGCTCGGCCGCGGCGGCTAGCTCGTCGGCGATCGCCGTGACCGCCGCCCTGAGCTGGTAACCGTAGGCGTCCCTCAAGCCCCTTTCATCTTTGATCGGATTGATCCCCGCGACGCCGATCGCCACGTCGACCGTGCCTAGCCGCCACGGCCGGCCGAAGCTGTCGCTGATGATCACGGCGGGTCTCGCTCCCGCATCCTGCTCGATCTCGCGCCGGATGCGGCGCGCCGATGCGTCGGGATCTTTGGGCAAGAGCGCCAC
>DATMBL010000022.1:0-4112 GCA_035559295.1 Candidatus Eiseniibacteriota bacterium | reverse complement strand
GTGTCGGGTCGGCCGGGACGTCCTGTCAGCTGAACGGTTCGGCTCTCCGATGTGACCGGCTCGCGCGGGCGGAAGTTCATAGCGGCACCTCGATCTCTAGGAACTCAATAATGTCGATCTATTTAGTAGAGATTGACGGGGCTGTCAAGCGCGAAAACGAAATTTCCTGAAAAAATTTTTACGAGGCCGCTTGGCGGCGGGACCGGCTTTTCCCCTGGCGGGGACGTTTCAGTAGAGATTCGAGCGTAATCTTTGACATGATTTGGTAGGTTTGCTCGCGGATGTCGGCAAGGGCGGGTTTGAGATGGCAGTTTTCCTCGTCGGGGCAGTCTTCGCACCTCTCGTGAAACTTCTGCGAGACGCAGGGTTGGAGCGCAATCGCGCCGTCGAAGAATCGATAGATCTCGGCGAGGGTGATCGTCTTGGGCTCCTGGACCAGATGATACCCGCCGCCGATTCCTTGTTTGCTTTGGACATAGCCGCCGCGCTTGAGGTCGAGCAGAATCAACTCCAGGAACTTCTTGGGAATGTGTTCCATCCGGGCGATATCGTCTGTCAGGAGATTGCCTTGGCCGTACTGCTTACCAAGTCGAATCAACGCCTTCAGCGCGTATTTGCACCTGCGGGACATCATATCGAGTTACTCCATGGCTCCAAGACGCCGCTAACGTAGCATACCGACGGCGTCCGGGCTAACCCCGGGAGGCGCGCCGCGCAATCCAGGAAGCAACTTTCGCCGCCATCGTATCGAGCACCTCCTGGTCCGAGCGGCCCGAGCGCCGCGGCATGTGAAACGAATGATCCCCGCCGGGGACGACAAAGAGCTCGGCCCGGTCGCCGAGGCGACCGCAGAGCGGCGTGAGCAGCGAGAGATCAGCCAAGCTGTCGCGCGATCCCTGCAGAAAGAGCATCGGCAAATCGACCTCGACAAGGTGCCGCCCGCGGTCAGCCGATGGCCTTCCCGCGGCGTGCAAGGGAAAGCCGAAGAAAACCAGCCCGCGCACCGCAGGAAGCGGCTCTTGTGCCGCTGCGAGAGAGGTCATGCGCCCGCCCATCGACTTTCCTCCCGCAAACAGCGGCAGATCGCCGGCCAATCGTCGCGCTGCGGCTATGGAAGCGCGCACCGTCGCGGTTAGAACACCCGCAGGATCGGGCCGCCTGGCGCCTCTTTCCATGTAAGGGAACTGATAGCGCAGCGTCGCAATCCTCGAAACCGCAAGTTTCTCGCTAATGGTTTCCATAAACGAGTGACGCATCCCGGCGCCCGCGCCGTGCGCGAGGACAAGCAGCGCTTCGGAGGAGGCCGGACGCAGGAACAAACCCGAAATCGGGCCCGCCCGATCGCCCGCGTCGAAGCTAACGGCTTTCCCGCTCACCGAAGTCACTCTTCTTCGATCCTCGGATGGCTTACTTGCGTTCAAGCGGTCGCGCTCGGTTCCGGCACGTCACGCGCACGCCGATTTCGCGGCGCGCTCAGCGTTGCAGCACACCGCTTTGATGCCGCTGCTCCTACCATCCTGTGACGAGGTACCAAAAAATCATCAGAGCAACCACGCCGGCGACCGCGCCCGCCCAACCGATTTCAGCGGGTAAGAAAACCCTGCCGCCGAGGCGGGCAAGCAACTCGGTCCGCACGAGCAGCTGCCGGCTGAGTGAGGCTCCGACGGCAAAAAACAGAACCGCAAACCAGAGCTTTAAATGCCCTTCGCCGGCGCGCCAGATTGAACCGGCCCCGCAGCCTCCGGCGATCACCATCCCGAAGCCGAAGGCGACTCCGCCGAGCAGGGCTCCTTGCCAGTAGGAGGGAAACACCCAGTCCATCGGATCCTTCAGGTCGGTCGCTTTCAAGATCGAAAACCCTACGAGACTCAGCACCAGCGCCAGGGCAGCCGCTTTCGCGTGCTCGCTTTCGCCGCTCAGAAACGGTTCGCGAAAGGCGCGAACGAGGCAAAAGCGCGAGCGCTGAAAGATGACGCCGAATGCGATGCCGAACGACCAAAAAACCGCTTGCGGGCCGTAGCCGAGACGCTGATAGAGATAAGCGATCAGTACAAACCCCAAGAAAAGCGCTGCGCCGGCGAGCGGCTTCCCCCACCCGAGCGCTGCGGCCTCCGCCGGCGGCTGGGCATCGCACGCAGCCGAAAACAGCGGTTTTCCCGCGCTGATCAATCTCGTTCTCTCCCAAAGAGTCAGCCGGGTGGCGGCAAACGCGCCTAGAGCCAGGCCGGCCATCATAACGACGCCACTGGCCGAAAGCGCGGAAAGCGCGCTGAAGAAACCGCCGATGTTGCACCCGAAGGCGGCCATTGCGCCGGCTCCCATCATGAGCCCGCCGAGCGCGCCCTTCATCAGCTCGTAACCCGGAGCGGCTCTAAGAGCGAATTCCCGGCTCAACAACGCTGCCCCCAGTCCGCCGAACAAAACGCCCAGATTCAAAACCGAACCGGAATAGAGATGGGGTGGGAGGAGATCGGGGTGCTGTATAACGCCGGTGGTTTGAAACAGCCAGTCACCCCAGTTGCGCGCGCCGTCCGATGCAGTCCAGGGTCGGTCGTACGCGAAGAGAAACGCGTTCAGCGCCCCCAGAATTAGGGCCGATGGAATAACGGGCCACGGTCGCGTGAAGAGCTTCCTGTACTGTTCAGCGAGAAAGACGCCGAGACTTACGGCTGGCAAAACCATAGGGGTTGCGGAGCACGAGACGGTTTCGCCGCGAGGCTTTCCCGCTTCCTTCTTCCCATTACACCGAGACTCGGCACTCCGACGCTCCTACGTGAACTTGACGTCCACGCTGGCTTCGTAGGTCTTGCCGCCGGTATCGGCAAACGCGACGGTGAGTTTACCCGGCCGGTCTACCTTGAGAGGAAACGTGAACGAAGGATTTTGACTGATCGCCTGCGTTAGCTCCGCGCGCATGACTGGCTTCCGGTCATAGAAAACGCTCATTGTATGAACAAAGTTGTAATTTTTCACAATGATCGCGCCTTCCTTGTCCCGTTGCACGATCTCCATCGGGTGACTCAAGAAAACCCGCACCCGGATTACTTCGCCCTGCCGGATCGTCGCCGGAAGCCGTATGGTGACTCGGCCGATTTGTGCCATGCCCTTATTGGTTCAAGCAGCTCAATCCGTTGATCTGTTCAAACCGTTTGAACGGAGCGTAGCGATTGAACCTGAGCGGAGCGGTTGAACCGATTGAACGCCTCATGGATCCTATGCTCCGACACTCGATTTTCCTTACCCTTGCGGCGGCAAATCGCAACCGCTGACCGTGACGCGGACATGCCTGCTTACCATGTAAAGCGCTCCGTCGCTCATCTCTGCGATCGCGCGCACGTCCGTGCTCGTCGCCAGACGCACGCTCGTCGCGATCAACGCCCTGCCCGCTTCCGGCGTTAGAGAAAACTTCGCCAGCATCGAGCGCCGGTTTTTATCCGAGATAAGATAAAGATTCGTGAGCCGTGGGTAACCGCTCACCGGCAAACTCGCTTCGATCGTTACGGCGACGTTGCTTCCGTCCTCCGCGATGAGCGGCGCGTCGAACTTTAGCTTACCCTCGCCGGATGCCATTCTTCGGCTGCCGAAAAGCCGTCTCAATGTCGCCTCGACCGGTTCGTCGGGTAACGGTATGCCCGATGGAGCATCCTGCGCCGCCACGGTCGATGAAAGAGGCTTTCCAACCAACGCTAAACCGAAGAACGTCACAAGCCGCCGTAGAAAGCTCCGTCTACCACCCGAATCGTTGAGAAGTTCGTTCATCATCGCTTCGGTTTTGAACGGTAATAGATTCACAGCCGGCAATCAACTTGGCAATCGCGCGCCTCTCCTTGTCCGCCGAGACGACCTGGAGTATTGGAGATAGAGCCATGGCTTGGTGCTTCTGAGAGCCAACACTCCGGTACTCCTCACTTTGTTACTGATTTCTATTTCCCTCGGTCCGCTTGACGGAGCCGAACCGTTCCGCTATCTAGTCGGCCGGGTTTAGCCCGAAACGAGGAAGGCTATGAAGCACATAAGCCGCAGGCGATTCCTGAAGATCTCGGCGGCCGCCGCAGCTGCCTTGCCCGCCGCCCGCGTCTCCCTTTACGGCGCGCAAGCGAGACGGCGGGTCG
>DATMBL010000021.1:0-5026 GCA_035559295.1 Candidatus Eiseniibacteriota bacterium | reverse complement strand
CCGCCGAGACTTCCAGTGTGTCATCGACATCGAACGCGTAGATTTTCATTTCTGGCGGTGGTCGCCCACACGTCACGAGTCTGCGTCAATCCAGGCTTTCGCGAGATGGATAACGAACTTTTCCGCCTCCTCGGAAGTCTTGAAACGGTCGGCCAATCCGCCGATCGAGTGTGAGTAGCGCCGCCCCTCGTGTTTCCAGGTGATTTCGGCGCCGGCGCTCCAGAGTTGCGTGCTTGGATTGAGGGAAGCGTAAGCAACAATCAGGCGGTCGTGATAGTACAGGTTCGCCACAGACTGCTCGACGGGCAGGGTTAAAACCGAGGTCAAGGTGGTAGAAAGCCCTTCATAGCCTTCACTGAACCTTAACCTCAGCTATTGTCTCAGCGCAGCTTGAAGATCTCTCTCCAGATCTTGTTGTAACGCGGGAATTCCTTGTAATCGGCGACAGTCAACGCGTAGATCTTGCCCGGGCGGACCCTGTCCGTCGGCTCAATCTTGGGATGCGCCGGTATCCGTCCGCCTTGAGCCATCGCTTTTTGGCCGTCCTCGCTTGTGATCCACCGCACCCACAGCCAGGCGGTGTTCGGGTGCGGCGCGTTTTTCGCCAGCGCTACGCCGATCACGTTGCCGATGCCTTCGGTCAGCATGAAATTCAGCGGCGCGCCCTTTTTGATGCGAATCGGAAAGTGGTGCGCGTAACAGGTGATGCACATAGCCCCCTGGCCCGCAACCAAGAATTCCGCGAGCTCGGAATGGCCTTTGTGGAATTCAACGTTGTTCGCGGCTATCTGCTTCAGGATGGCAACCGCCTTTTCCTCGCTTCCATGCTTTTGCTTGAGCCCGATCAATAACTCGACGTCGCGCGGCTCCGCGATCAGCCTGTTTTTCCAACGCGCGTCAGTGAAATCTTCGAATTGTTTCGGTTCTTCTTCTTTCTTGACGAGGTTCGTGTTCCATGCAGCGATGATGAACTGCAAATCGGTGGCGACGTAGTAGGATCCTTTGAGGTTGTTCGGGTAGGCGGCCGCCTCCGGTGGCAATCGATCGACGACCAGACCCTGCTCGTGCGCCTGGCCCAGGTTTTCCAGATTAAACTGGAAGACGTCGGCGAGATAACGGCCCCCCCTGGCCTCGGTAATCGCGCGCGTAACGAGCTTGTCGGCAGTCGCGTCGATGTGATCGACCTTGATGCCGGGAAACCGTTTTTCAAAGGCCGGCAGTACAGTCTGGGCATTGATCTGCGCCAGCGTGCCGTAGAAATTCAGCTTGCCTCCTTCGCCGAGAGCCTTCTTGTGCAGCTCATCGAGGCTCTGGGCATTTGCCATTACGCCCCAAAGCACAAAGATCACGGCCAAAGTCTGAATAAAAAGAGCCCTGCTACGATGCATCTTCATCTCCTTTGTCCAAGTTGTCGTTGCTTTCTCGTTGCGGTGAAGATCGGTGATAAACGTCTTGTACAAGAGAGGGAAAGCTCCGTCAACAGCGAAACCGCCCTCTAACGCAGGATCAATCCCATTCCAGAACAAGCTTCATGATCCGGGGCGGTTCGGTTCCGATCGCATGTCTCCCCTCCCTCCGTTTCCAAGGATGTGATCCTTGGTGAATCATGCCGCCGGACCCGCAGCACGGGTCACAAACCGCGGCGAGGATACCCTGCCGTCGAACGCGATCCTCATCTCCGGCCAACAGCAGATCCGCCACCAGTGCACCACACCCCGGGGCGTAAAGTGCTCACCGGGATTTTCGTTCAGCGCTTCATTGAACTTGCGAATCAGCTCCTCGAAAATCGTCCCCATCGTGGGGTTGTCGATTTTGTCGGGGTGCGAATCCACGTTCTTGAAGCGTTCCAGCACCTAAAACAGCAAGCCGTGTCGTGGATCAGATCCGCGATGCGCCAGCTCAGGAAGACTCGGATTTGAGCGGGCCGATAGGCGGCGCCTGGCGCAACATATATATGGATAAGCTTTTACAGAAGGAAGGCTTGGCCTCGAAAGTAAAAGTTTAGCTAAACGAGAAACATTGGGTCGCTTAGACGAAGAAATAAGGCACGCTGACCCTATTTGATCGCCTCGGCTTTTTTGAGTTCCTCAATTTGCTCCGGACTCAAGCCCAAGATTTCACCGAAGACTTTGTCGTTATCGGCGCCGATCCACGGCGCCGGACGGGCGGCATCGGCGTGAGACAATGACGGAATCCCGGGAAGGCCGTGATGGCTCATTTTTCCCCACGGCTGGCCGTCGGTTTCGACGATATGGTTCCGGGCACGCAGGTGAATATCGTAGTAGAGATCTTCACCGGACATCGGAATTCCGGCCGCGACTCCGGCCTCTTGCAAAAGTCGAAACACCTGCCGCTGCGTCAGCGCTCGAGTCCATTGTGAAAGTTTTTGATCAAGCTCGTCGCGGTGCGTCTTTCGACCCTCGTGCGTGGCAAAACGCTCATCAGTCGCCCAGGAGGTGTTGCCGATCAAACCGACCATGCTCTGCCACTCGGCATCCGAGGCGCACGCGATGATGATCCAGTTGTCTTCGCCGCGGCAAGGATAACAGCCGTAGGGCGCGTACGGCTCTCCTAAGATTTCCCGATACCCCATCGCCTCCCATTCAGCGCCGTTTACGGTGTAGTCCATAATCGCCGGTCCGAGCATTGCGCCCTGCGCTTCGAGCATTCCCGCTTCGATAAACTGGCCCTTTCCGGTCCGATCACGATACTCGAGCGCCGCGAGAACGCCAAGCGCCATCGTTACCGCGCCGACGCGATCCGGCCACGCGATCTTGCAGCGGCTCTCCATCGGCGAGTCGGGATACCCCCACAATTTCATGACACCGGTATAGGCGAGCAGTTGCCAGCCCCATGCGACCCAACTCTTTAGCGGTCCCGACAATCCCCAGCCGGGCATGACCGCCTGAACGACCCTGGGGTTGACTTGCCGCAGCGTATCGAAACTGAAGCCCAACCGCTCGAGCACGCCCGAACTAAAATTGTCCACCACCACGTCCGACTGAGCCACGAGGCGCTTGAACAATTCCTTGCCTTGCGGATGGCGGAGGTTGATCGTGCAGCCGAGCTTCGCTCGGTTCATGTCCGCGTGGACCGCCGCTTCACGATCCTTGCTCGGGACAACATTCGATTCGATCTTGATCACTTCCATGCCGTAATAGGCGAGAAGCTCGGTGCCCAAGGGCCCCGCATACTGCTGGGTCAAATCGGCCATGCGCAGCCCGTCAAGCATCGCTCCGCGCGCCGCCTCCTCGCGGACGGGCGGAGTTTCGCCGCGGCGTGACGCGCGCTCGAGCTCCGCGAGAATCTCTTCGCGATGCTGGTTTAAGAGCGGCGCCGGCCGCCGAACCCGCATGGGCGTCACGGAAAGCCTCATGGGGAAGCCCGGCGCCGCGTACCGGCCGATCACCGGATGATCGAGCTCTTGCAACCACTGGCGCGACTGGACCTGGGCCGACGAAACGAATTCTCCAATGGAGTTGAGCGGAGCGGCGGCCAGGTGCCTTTTCTGTGCTTCTTCGGAAAACTCCGCGGCCGTAAACCCCCCGATGAATTCGGCAAACGCTTTGGAGACCTCATCGGCGCGCGCGTCACGATAGCGCGTGTTTTCCCACTCCGGACGGCCGAGCACCGGATGCCTCATCCAATTCTGGGTAAACTCGCGCCACATGTGCGGCATGCTCGCCGTGAAATGAACGTAGCGACCGTCCTTGCAGCGATAGATGTTGGTTCCGGCGCCACCGTAGTTTCTGATTCCCGGCCGGCGCTCCAGGCGATTTTCACGGATATAACGAGCAACCGAGCTGCTATTGGTGAAGGTGAGCGCTTCCTGGAGCGAAACGTCGATGCGCTGCCCCGCGCCGGTTCGTCGCGCGTGCCGGAGCGCCGCGAGCCCGACCATCGCTGCGACGGCCCCCGCCATTTGATAAGCCAGGTGGCTCGGCGCCGTGCACTGCCCCTTGGTGTCGTCACCCTGGCTGTAGAGAAATCCGCCCGACGCGTTCACGATCGCATCGCTTCCTTTGTAGCGCTTGTAGGGTCCGGTGCGGCCAAACGGGGTCAGGGAAACGACCACCAGGTGCCCGAATCGCCGCCTCAGCGCCTCATCCGTTAGGCCGTAGGATTCGAGCAACCCCAGAGGCGTGGCTTCGATGAAAAGCTCCGCCGAGTCGAGCAGTCGCTCTAGGATTTCGCGATCGGCGGAGCCGCGCTCGAGATCGAGGACAATGCTCCGCTTGTTGGTATTGGCGTGGATGAACGCGAGACTCCGCTCCGGGTGCCGAATGTTCCCGGCAAACGGCGCGAGCATCCGATTGGGATCGCCCGCCGGAGGTTCGATCTTGATGACGTCCGCGCCGAGGTCCGCCAGCAGGCGCGTGGCGTACGATGCCGGAATGTCTCCCAGTTCGATCACCCGGACATGGCTCAGCGCGCCCTCTTGATTCACAGGTTCACCGCCGTACGAAATCAATGCAAAGTGATCTCCGCCCCACGAAAGCCACGAAGGGTTTTAGATAATTGGCTTAATTCTAACTTCGTGCTCTTCGTGCACTTCGTGGTGGTATCTCTCTTGTCTCCAGCCGGTTGTGGCCACGCACGGCTCACGCGTTCAGATCAACGACCACACGGCCGCGGATTCCGCCACGCAGGATTTGATCGATCTTCGAACCGAGCTCCTCCAGCGAACACTCCGACACGATCGTTGCCAGATCGATTTTCCAGTCCTGCGCGAGTTTTTGCCAAACGCGCACACGCGTGGTTGCCGGGACTTCCACCGAATCCACGCCGAGAAGACTCACGCCGCGAAGAATGAACGGAAATACCGTGAGACTCAAGTCTGCAGCCATGGCGTTGCCGCACGCCGCAACGAGGCCTCCGTTTTTCATGCTCTTGATTGTCGTGGCGAGAATGTTACCGCCAACCGCATCTACGGCTCCCGCCCAACGTCCTTTCAGGAGAGGCCTCCCCGAGGTGTCGCTGGCCTCGTCGCGGGAAATGATTGTGGTGGCGCCGAGCGCCTTGAGAT
>DATMBL010000020.1:0-4679 GCA_035559295.1 Candidatus Eiseniibacteriota bacterium | reverse complement strand
AATGAAGCGGCAGCAACCGGCCGTCCTGGTCGGCCATGATCGCGCCGTTCGCGGCATGGAGATCGGAGAGTCTGGAGGGCTTCACATTGCTACGACCATGGTTGAGAATCTTTGCGCGTTCGACTGGGCGAGCTTTGCGCGAGATATTCCCATTGTTTTGGATTACGGCGAACCTCGCGGATAGATGAACTATACCGTCGGCGGCGCCCGTTGACAACGCGATCGGCGCAGCCGGGGTATGCGGGTTTTGCGCCGCCTGCGGAATCCGGGTAAGCATAGCAGAAAAGCCGATGGCCAAGCTCAAGGACGATCTCGATCTTCGCAAACTCGAGGTGTTCTATTGGGTCGCGGAGTTGAAGAGTTTCTCCCAGGCCGCCGAACACCTCGCGCTGCGCCAGCCTACCGTCAGCGCGCACGTTCAGGAGTTGGAACGGACGCTGGGCGAGCGCTTGTTCTATCGCATTCCCGGCAAGGTGAGTTTGACGCCGCTTGGCAACCTTCTCCTGGAGAAGGCCCGCGCGCTCGTGACCTTCAAACGCGACGCGATCGCCGCGCTCGAGCAATTCCATGGCAAGCTGAGCGGCGAGCTGTGGATCGGCGGCAGCAACATCCCCGGCGAATACCTTCTGCCGCAGAAGCTCGGAGCGTTCGTCAAGCTCAATCCCGAGGTGAAACCGATCCTCCGCATCGGCGATTCGACGGGCATCGCGGAGGAGGTCGTCGACGGCAAGGTCGAGCTTGGGTTCGTGGGGTTCAAGGTCAAAGATGAACGGTTGCGCTTCCGTCGATTGTGGCGCGACGACATGGTGTTGGTCGTGCCGAAAGGGCATCGTTGGAGCCGCCGGTCCTCGGTGAGCATGGACGATCTTCGCCTGGAACCCTTCATCTCCCGGGAGCGGGGATCGGGGACACTCGCCTCGTTCCGCCGGGTCCTATCGCGAAACGGCCGGAGCACCGAGACGCCCTTGAACGTGGCGATGGAATTGGGCAGCACCGAGGCGGTCAAGGAAGCGTTGATTGCGGGATTCGGGGTATCGATTTTGTCGCGGACCTCGGTGCGCCGCGAGATCGCCGGCGGTATTCTCGTCGCGCTGCCGCTGCGCGGTTACAGGCTGCAGCGGTGGTTTTACGAAGCGCTTCACGTCCGCCGTCCCCTTTCGCCCATTGCCGAAGCGTTCCGTAAGTTTTTGCGTAAGGCATGAAGGCTCGTTCCCGTTCTCGGTTTTTTTCCGCTCGCCCATCTTGATAGGCATTCTCTATCTGATATATAGGCAAAATAGATAGCAGACCAAGGGCGGTGCGCTTGCTCCACGGCAACGGATCGGCGTTTGTGGAGACAACCGGGATGAACAATCTCGAAGGAAAGAAGGCCCCGGCATTCGAACTCGAGGGGAGCGACGGTAAAAAGCACGCCCTCGAGGATTACCGGGGCCGCACGGTCGTGCTTTATTTTTATCCCAAGGACGATACCCCGGGATGCACCAAGGAAGCATGCGGTTTTCGCGACCTCGACGCCACGGTGACAAAGGCAGGCGCGGTGGTCCTGGGCGTGAGTCGCGACAGCATCGAGTCTCATCGCAAGTTCCGGCAGAAGTATCGTCTGCCGTTCATGCTCCTGTCCGACCCGAAAGGCGAGGCGATGCGGAAATACGGCGCCTGGGGAAAAAAAATGATGTACGGCAAAGAGATCGAGGGAACGATCCGCTCGACGGTCGTCATCGGCGCGGATGGCCGCGTGATCAAGCACTGGCCGGCGGTGAAAAAAGCCGAGGACCATCCGGCCGAGGTCGTGGCGTTTCTGCAAAATCGATTGCGGGAGTGACTCCGTGCTCAACGGGCGCGCCAAGGAGCCACGGTCGATCCAGGGATCGTTCGGCGACCGATTGACCGCCGCCTGGAGCCGGACCGACGAAATCTTTGACGTTGTGGCCAGCAACCGGCTGCTCGAGCAGCCGATCGTCTGGCGTCATCCCATTATTTTCTACCTCGGGCACTTGCCCGCGTTTGCCTGGAACCAGATCTGCGCGGGCGTCTTCCGGCGGCAGTCTTTTCATCCGGCGTTCGACGAGATTTTCGCCCGAGGCATCGACCCGGACGTCGATACCGGCGCCTGTCATGACCATCCGCAAGTGCCGGCGCAGTGGCCCGCGGCGGCGGAAGTCTTCGAGTACCGCGACCGTGTAAGAGCATCGGTCTTGGAGTGTTGCGGCAACGCGCGGGAGTTCGCCTCGCGGCGGGAGGTGCCTCGAGTTTTCTCGCTGGTGCTGGAGCACGAGCTCATGCATCAGGAAGCGCTTCTCTACATGCTTCAAGAGCTCGCAGTGGAAATCAAAGGCAGGCCGAGGGGGCTGCCCTCTTATCGCTTCGATGAAGAATCCGCGTCGCGCCGCGTCGAGGTTCACGCGGGACCCGCGCTCCTGGGAGCCGATCCGGCGGCACTGGAGTTCGGCTGGGACAACGAGTTTGGCGCCGCTTCCGTCGAGGTCGCCGCGTTTCACGTCGACTCCCTCCCGGTGACGAACGGCCGATTTTTGGAATTCATCGAATGCGGCGGTTACGATAACCGTTCGCTGTGGACGCCGTCGGAGTGGGCCTGGAAGGTCAGGTCTGGCTTGCGGCATCCGCCCGCCTGGTCAAAGCGCGGCAACGAATGGCGCTATCGTACCATGTTCGACGTCTTGCCCCTTCAGGAGGTGTTGAGTTGGCCCGTGTATGTGAGTCTCGCGGAGGCAAGAGCATACGCCCGCTGGAGCGGCTCCAGGCTTTTGAGCGAGGCCGAATTCCATCGAGCGGCTTATACCGCGCCCGACGGTTACGCGCCGCGCATGCAGGCCGAAACGGTCCGCGCCGAAAACCTGGATTTTGCGAACTGGTCCGCGGTACCCGCGACCCCCCGGTTTAGCGAAGCGAATCCGTGGGGCATCTACCAGCTCGTCGGTAACGGCTGGGAGTGGACCGACACGCCGTTCGCGCCGTTCGACGGGTTCCAACCGCTCGATGTCTACCCCGAATATTCGGCGGATTTCTTCGACGGCAAGCATTTTGTGCTAAAAGGCGCTTCGTGGGCGACGGCGAGCTCGCTCGTACGACCGAGCTTTCGCAACTGGTACCAGGCCCATTACCCCTATGTGTTCGCCAAGTTCCGCTGCGTCTCCTCCGTCGATCCTCCATCGACGCCCCACAGAAAAAGCCTATAGAAGGTATTGCAAATTTCTATTTTCGTCGATAAGAGTTTATGACAAGTCGAGCGAAGCTTTTCGGAGGAGCTTATGAAACGACGGGACTTTTTGAAGCACAGCCTGACGGCGGCAGGTGGAATTGCGCTCGGCGCCATGCCTCGTTTCAGCGGCTTTGCGTCGGCCGAGCCGGGCGCGAGCTGGCAAACGTTCGAAGTCATCACGCGCGTCGAAGTGACCGAGCCGGTCGGCGCGGTGCGCGTCTGGCTACCGGTGCCCCTGATGCAACATACCGACTATTTCAAACGGCACGGTGATGAATGGTCCGGCAACTTCAAGAGCGCGCGGCTGGTTCAATACGATCGTTACGGCACCGGCATGCTTCTGGCCGAGTGGCCCGCCGGTGAAAAGGCGCCGGTCGTCGAATTGCGCAGCCGTTTTGCAACGCGGGATCGGCGGGTCGATCTGAGCAAGAAGCCCGACGCGTCGGTCGGCGAAAACAAGGCGGTTCTCGACTATTTTCGCAAGCCGTCGAAACTCATCCGAACCGACGGAATCGTCGCCGCGACCGCGCGCGGCATTACGATGAACCTTAAGAGCGACAAGGACAAGGCCAGGGCGATTTACGACTGGATCGTCGAAAACACGTTCCGGGATCCCAAGGTCCGCGGGTGCGGCATCGGCGACATCGCGACGATGCTGCAGACCGGATACCTCGGCGGAAAATGCGCCGATCTGAACGCCCTTTACGTCGGCCTGGCACGGGCCTCGGGATTGCCGGCGCGCGACGTCTACGGCATCCGGTGCGCGGCGTCGGACGAGTTCAAGAGCCTGGGGAAAGCCGACGACATCACGAGCGCTCAGCACTGCCGGGCCGAGGTTTACCTGCACGGGTACGGCTGGGTGCCGGTGGATCCGGCGGATGTAAGAAAGGTCGTGCTGGAAGAGAACCAACCGCAGCAGCTGCCGCTCGATGATCCGAAGGTGAAGAAAGCGCGCGCGATGTTGTTCGGCGCTTGGGAGATGAACTGGCTGCCGTACAACTACGCGCACGACGTGAAGCTGCCGCAATCGAACGGCCCGGAGCTGGGGTTCCTGATGTACCCGCAGGCCGAAACCGCCAACGGCCGTAAGGACAGCCTCGAGCCCAAGACCTTCACCTACACGATCAAATCGGCGGAAATCTAGGAGCGAAGCCGCGGGCCGCCGGTTGTTCGCGCCGCAGGCGGCGGGTTCGTTCCCGGCGGTTTCGCCGCGCACGCTCAGGCTGCGAGCGCGGCGCCGATCGCGCGCGCAACGTACACGCGCGTGAGGTGGGCCCGGTACGCCGAGGATCCGTTGATGTCTTCGATGACGTCGACGTCGGAAGTCGCGTCTTCGGCCGCGCGCTCGATCAAACCCGCTTCGAGTTTGTTCCCCGCCAGCATCTGCTCGACACGCGTCGCGCGGTAAGGCTTGTCGGTGACTCCGGTGATGCCGATCGCCGCGGCGCGACAGGTCCCG
>DATMBL010000019.1:0-7470 GCA_035559295.1 Candidatus Eiseniibacteriota bacterium | reverse complement strand
TTAAAGGAACGATTTTCGGCCTGTTCAATCTCTTTTCCGGCGGCGCTCTCGAGCAGTTCTCGGTTTTTTCTCTCGGCATTATGCCGTATATCAGCGCCTCGATTATTCTCCAGCTGCTCACGGTCGTGTTCCCCTACCTCGAGAGGCTCTCGAAAGAGGGGGAAGCGGGAAGGCGCAAGATCACGCAGTACACGCGATACGGCACGGTCGTGCTCTCGATCATTCAGGGATTGATGATCAGCTACGGCCTGGAGGGCACACGCGGCCCGGGCGGTCAGCCGATCGTGCTCCAACCCGGGTGGGGCTTTCGCTTGATGACCGTGATCACGCTCACGTCCGGAACCGCGTTCATCATGTGGCTCGGCGAGCAGATCACGGAGCGAGGGATCGGCAACGGTATCTCGCTCATTATCTTTGCCGGGATCGTCGCGGGTTTGCCGTCGGCGGTCGGCACCACGATTCAGTTCATCCGAGAAGGCGAGCTCGGCGTGCTCGTGGCGCTCTTCATTCTCGTGTTTGTCGTTGTCGTGGTCGGCGCGATCATTTTCGTCGAGCGCGGCCAGCGGCGCATACCGGTTCAGTACGCCAAGCGCGTGGTCGGGCGTAAGATGTACGGCGGCCAGAGCTCGCATCTGCCGCTCAAAATCAACACCGCGAACGTGATACCGCCGATTTTCGCCTCCTCGATCTTGATCTTCCCGGCGACCATGGCGCAATTTGCCGATTATCCCGTGGTGCAAACGGTGGCGAGCTATTTGAGCCCCGGACGCTGGCTGCACGATGTCGCGTTCGCCGCGCTCATCATTTTCTTCGCCTTCTTTTACACAGCCGTGGTGTTCAACCCGAGCGACGTCGCCGAAAACATGAAAAAGTTCGGCGGCTACATTCCCGGAATCCGGCCGGGGCAAAAAACCGCGGAATACATCGAGCGCGTGCTCTCGCGCATTACCTTGAGCGGCGCGATCTATCTGTGTATCGTCTGTCTCTTGCCGACGGTGCTGGTAAGCCAGTTCAACGTGCCGTTTTACTTCGGCGGTACCGCGCTGTTGATCGTCGTCGGCGTCGCTCTCGACACCGTGGCGCAGTTGGAGACGCATCTCATCACGCGGAACTACGAAGGTTTTATGAAGCGCGGACGGGTGCGGGGAAGGAACTGGACGCCGTCGCGACGCTAGAGGTCGGCCGGAAACGAAGGATTGAACGTTTGGAGGGTATACGCGTCGTACTGTTGGGCCCGCCAGGGGCGGGCAAGGGAACGCAGGCGAAGCTCTTGCGGCAGAAGTTCGATGTCTGCCAGATATCGACGGGGGATCTCTTGCGGGCGGCGGTGCAGGAGAAGACCCCGCTCGGGGAAAAGGCGGTGCAGTACATAGAGCGCGGCGCGCTGGTTCCCGACGATCTGATGGTCGATCTGGTCGCGAGCCGGCTTCAGGAAAAGGATTGTGCGCGAGGTTTCATCCTCGACGGGTTTCCGAGGACGGTCGCCCAGGCCGAGAGTCTCGACCGCATGCTCGAGAGGCTCGGCACGGGCTTGCAGGCGGTTTTCTCGGTCCAGGTGCCGCGCGAGGCGATCGTTGAACGGCTGGCCGGCCGACGGACGTGCCAGGGATGTGGCGCCATCTACCACCGGACCTTCAGCCCGTCCAAGACGGGGTCAACCTGCGAGCGGTGTCATGCGCCGCTCTACCAACGGGAGGACGATCGCGAAGAGACGGTTCAGAAACGGCTCGCGGTATACGACCGCCAGACCGCGCCGCTGGTCGATTACTATCGCGTCCGGGGAATCTTGCGGGAGATCGACGGCCTCGGCACAACCGAGGACGTGCGCGACCGGATGGTTCGAGCCTTGGGAGAACGGCGAGCGTGATTTCGCTTAAGTCGCCTCGCGAGATCGAGATCATGAGGCGAGCGAACGTGATCGTCGCGGAGGTTTTGCAGGAGCTGCGCGAGAAGATCGCGCCGGGCATCACCACCCTCGAACTCGACGCAATCGCCGAGCGGGAGACACTCAAGCGCAAGGCCATTCCCGCCTTCAAAGGCTATAGCGTTGCTGGCAGGGTCTTCCCGCGGAGCCTGTGTGTTTCCATCAATGAAGAGATCGTCCACGGGATTCCGTCGGAGCGGGAACTCAAGGAAGGCGACATCGTCGGCCTCGATTACGGCGTGATCTTCGAGGGGTTCTACGGCGACTCGGCGGTGACCGTCGGCGTCGGCCGGGTAAGTCCCGAAGCTCAGCGACTGATGCAGGTGACGGAGCAGTCGCTCTACGCCGGGATTGAGCAGCTGCGTGTGGGCAAGCGGCTGGGGGACCTCGGTGCCGCGGTGCAGGAGGTGGCCGAGCGCGCCGGCTATTCCGTGGTGCGCGCCTTCGTCGGTCACGGTATCGGCAAGCGGTTGCACGAGGATCCGCCGGTACCGAATTTTGGCGAAGCGGATCGCGGCATTCGTTTGAAAGAGGGCATGGTCCTGGCAATCGAACCGATGGTCAACGCGGGCGGGCACGAAGTGGAGATTAAGGAGGACGGCTGGACGGCCGTGACGAAGGACGGCAGTTTAGCCGCCCATTTCGAGCACTCGGTCGCTGTCACAAAGAACGGACCTTACATCTTAAGCAAGCTGTCATAGCGATGCCAAAAGAAGACGCAATCGAAGTCACGGGCACGGTCCTCGAAACGCTGCCGAACGCGATGTTCAGGGTCGAACTCGACAACGGCCACAAGGTCCTGGCTCATATTTCGGGCAAGATGCGGATGCACTACATCAAAATCCTTCCCGGCGACAAGGTGAAAATCGAACTCTCGCCCTACGATCTGGCGCGAGGCCGGATTATTTACCGCGAACGTTAGGGGGCGGCGTGAAAGTCAGGGCTTCGGTCAGAAAGATTTGTAACAAGTGCAAAATCGTACGGCGCAAAGGCGTCGTGCGGGTGCTGTGCGTCAACACCAAGCACAAACAGAGACAAGGATAAGTACAATTTTGGACTTTCTATTACCGATTGTGGATTTAGGGACAGGCAGCGATAAGGTCGAGTCGCCGGCTTGGATCAAGGTTTGGTCGAGTCGAAGATCCAAAATCGAAATGGGTAAGCCGTCACGGGTTTAGGAGGCGCAATGGCGCGCATTGCAGGGGTCGATCTGCCGAGAAATAAGCGCATGGAGGTGGCGCTCACCTACATTTACGGCATTGGACGTAGCAGCGCCAGAAAGATACTCCGGGATGCGGGAATCTCTTTCGACTTGAAAACCGACGCGCTCGCCGATGACGACGTCGTCAAGATCCGGCAGATCATCGACCAGTCCTACAAAGTCGAAGGCGACCTGCGCCGGGAAGTCGCGATGAACATCAAGCGTCATCTCGATATGGGATCGTACCGCGGGCTGCGCCATCGGCGGAATCTTCCCGTGCGCGGCCAGCGCACGCATACCAACGCGCGGACCCGCAAGGGGCCGCGAAAAACCGTGGCGGGCAAGAAGCCGCCGCCGTCAAAGGGTTAACGGGAGTCGCTTATGGCCAAGAACGAAACCACGGAAGCCAAACAGGCGCGAGCGGCCGAAACGCAAACCGGAGTCAAGCCCGCGGAAAAAACCGCGCGGAAAAAGCGCGGCCGGAAAAATATTGCGGAAGGGATCGTGCACATTCACTCGACGTTCAACAATACGATCGTGACCATCACCGATTATCAGGGGAACGTGATCTCGTGGTCGAGCGCCGGCAGCATGGGGTTTAAAGGATCGCGCAAGGGAACCCCGTTCGCCGCCCAGCAGGCGGCCGATAGCGCGGCGAAGAAAGCGATCGATCACGGTTTGCGGACGGTGCAGATTTTTGTGAGGGGTCCGGGAGCCGGCCGGGAATCGGCTTTGCGGGCGCTCCAGTCGGCGGGCTTCAACATCAGTCTCATCAAAGACGTGACTCCGATTCCCCATAACGGCTGCCGTCCGCCCAAGCGGCGGCGAGTGTAACGAACCGCGGAGGGCCCATTGGCCAGGTACAAAGATTCCGTTTGCCGCCTGTGCAGGCGGGAAAATTTGAAACTGTTCTTGAAAGGCGAGCGTTGCTACACCGACAAGTGCGCCATCGAGCGGCGCAATTATCCTCCCGGCCAGCACGGCCAGGCGCGGCCGAAGTTCTCCGAGTACAGCATCCAATTGCGCGAGAAGCAGAAGGTGAAGCGTATGTACGGGCTGCTGGAAAAGCAGTTCCGCCGGACGTTTGACCAGGCGACCCGGCAAAAGGGAATCACTGGCGAGGCGCTGCTGGTTTTGCTCGAGCGACGGTTGGACAACGTGACCTACCGGCTCGGGTTTGCCAGCTCCCGCGCGGAAGCGAGACTGCTGGTGCGCCACGGTCACATCCTGGTCAACGGCAAGCGCGTCAACATTCCGTCCTACTTCGTGCGCGCGGGCGACGTTGTCTCGGTGAAGGAACGCAGCCGTCAGATGGGGCGCGTACTGATGGCGCTCGAAGGAGCGCAGCGGCGCGGCGTGCCCGAGTGGGCCGAGTTGGACCGAGACAACTTCAGCGGCCGCATCAAAACCTTGCCCGCCCGCAGCGATCTTACGATGCCGATCAATGAAAAATTGATCGTGGAATTGTATTCAAAGTAAATTCTCTAACGGTGTAACATTGGGAGAAGCTATGTCTACGATGTATAGACATTGGACGGATTTAATCAAACCCAAGCAGCTGGAGGTGGATCAAAAAACGCTGACCCCGACCTATGGCAAGTTCTACGCGGAGCCTTTCGAGCGTGGCTTCGGCCAGACCATCGGAAATTCGCTGCGCCGGATCCTGCTCTCCTCCCTGATGGGCGCCGCAATCGTGGCGGTGCGAATCAAAGGCATCCTCCACGAATTTTCCACCATCCCCGGGATCACCGAAGACGTCACCGATATTATCTTGAATCTCAAGGAGGTGCGCCTGAGGCTCCAGGACGGCGAGCAGCAGACCCTTCGGATCGACGCCAAAGGACCGAAAACCGTGCAGGCGAAAGACATCGTCGGCAGCAACGTTGAAATTCTCAATCCGGAACATCCGATCGCGACGCTTGCCCGCGACGCCAAGCTGGAGATGGAGCTGATTGCCAAGCTCGGCAGAGGGTATGTTCCCGCCGAGAGAAACAAAGAAGAGGGGGCGCCGGTCGATACGATCTTTATCGACGCGGTTTTCTCGCCCGTGCAGAAGGTCAACTTCACGGTGACCAACGCGCGCGTGGGACAGCGCACCGATTATGACCGGCTCGTCTTCGAGGTCTATACCGACGGCGGCGTGAAGCCCGACGACGCGGTCGCGTACGCCGCGAAAATCCTGCAAGATCAGGTCAGTATCTTCGTCAACTTCAATGACGAGCCGCAGCCGGCGCGCCGTGACGAAGGCCAGCCGCTACCCCTCAACGAGAACCTATTCCGCAGCGTGGACGAGCTCGAATTCTCGGTCCGCTCGCAAAACTGCCTGCAAAACGCCGACATCAAGTACATTGGCGAGCTGGTGCAGAAGACCGAGCAAGAGATGCTCAAGACCAAGAACTTCGGCCATAAGTCGCTGAGCGAGATCAAAGAGGTGCTGCGCGAGATGGGGCTCGAGCTCGGGATGAAACTCGAGCATTTCCCCTCCCGCGAAGAGATCGAGAGCCGCAAGCGCGCAACCGAAAAGGAGTCGGCTTAGCCATGCGGCACCTCAAAGCGGGTCGCAAACTCAGCCGCAGCTCGAGCCATCGCTGGGCGTTGATGCGCAATCTGGTGACGAGCCTGCTGCGCCACGAGCGGATCCAGACAACCGACCCCAAAGCGAAGGAGCTCCGCCGCTGGGCTGAGCGGGTGATCTCGCTTGGGAAAGAGGGGACGTTGCACGCGCGGCGTCAAGCGCTGGCGATCGTGAACGATAAAGCGGTTGTCCGGAAACTGTTCGATACGATCGGGCCTCGATTCAAAGAGCGCCCCGGAGGATACACGAGAATCGTCAAAATCGGCTGGCGCCGCGGCGATGCCGCGCCGATTTCGCTCGTGGAGTTGGTTGCGCCGGCACAGACGGAAGCTTCCGCCGTTGAGAAGAAGCCCTCGAGACGGCGGCGCCAGGCGAGCGGCTCCGCGCCCGCGGCGAGAAAGAAAGCTCCAACGCGGCGGCGGCCCGAAGAAGAGTCGGCGACCTAAGCGCCTCGACCTCAACCGTCCAAGAGCCGGAGGTGACACGTGTCACCCGCCGGCTCTTTTTGCCTTGCCGGTCTCATGCCTCGTCCGAGCGCGCGGGTAAGAAAGCCGGCTCAAAAGCTCACATCAGAAGCCTTAGCCCGTACTGCTGAAAATGCGGATCGAAAGCGAACGCTTCTCGCAGGTTCAAACGTTCCATGACCGCGAAGCTCGTCGCGTCCGTATAGGAGAAGGCCTTGTCCGTGTGACGCTGAATGATCTCCCTGGCCCGTCTTTCATCCGGCGGAATCCTCCAAACGCCAAATCTGTTTTAGGAGCCAGTCACGAGCGGGATCAGCGCCGAGACGGGACAGAAGAAGGGCATGACATTCGGCAACGATGAAGTTGGTCAATAGAGGTGGTAGCCCTCGACGCGGCAAGGAGCGCAAGATACTGGCAGCCCTCCGGTGATGCGTGTCATTCCGATCGATCAGGGCGTAAACGGCGCTCGTGTCCACTAGGACCTGCGCCATCGCTTGCGCTCTCCCTCAGCCAGATAGCGGTCGTGTTTAGCCGAGACGTCCTTTTTTCCACCGGAAGCTTTCCCCAGCCATGACCAGATGGGATCCTCGGGTCCGAGGCTTTTGGTCTCCGCCACTTTGGTGAGTTTCAGATATTCGCCTTCCGCTTCGACCACGAGGTAATCATCCTTGCCGATCCTCAGTTTTCGCCGCAGATCGATCGGCAGCGTCACCTGTCCCTTTTCCGTAACCTTGACAATAGCCACTGTATAACCCCGGTAAGGAAATCTTACCCAAGGTATACCGAAATCACGAGGTGAACAAGTCACCGTGACCGGCCTTGAGGCCGAAATAACACAAGATCGTGGAGGCTCATTTATCGAACTTTAGCGCTTGCACGGGTGTACTGGTTGCGGGGTATAGGCGTAAACGGTACTGGGTCACCATCTTTTGTTCCCACAGAAGCCGTGGTAAGAGCTCTCAGTGTGCCCTCACCCTTCTCTCTTCCTCGATCATGAGGGCGCGGTAGCGCTTCTTTCCCTGCAAAGGGTGGCGCATCCGCCCCCAGCAGGGTGCTGCGGTTGCGTCGAAGGTAAACCAGGACTTCTGCTTGAGTAAACGCCTATGGCTGTGCTACGGGGGACCCTGAAGAATTTTCTCACGGTCACAATCGACGAGGGTGGGCTTTCGCGGCTTAGCTGGCGGGATTTAGGCGACGGGCTCTCCATGGCCCGCCTGGCACGCGAGGGCGCGCGCGAGCTTGTGCTTTACCGCATCGCAGCAGGGGCGGCTCCGGACGTTTTCCGCGCGCATGAACATATCGGCGG
>DATMBL010000018.1:0-5665 GCA_035559295.1 Candidatus Eiseniibacteriota bacterium | reverse complement strand
CACGTTGATCGGCGTGCCGAGAATCGGCGCGCCCGGCTCCCATCCCATGTGTTCGTAGGCCTTGCGGGCGCCGGCCGGATCGGAATAGTGGTCGGGTTGCGGCAGCCTCTCGGAGACGCCCACGGCCTGGCCGGGGTTGATACCCCATGTGACCGTCGGTTCGATCTCGGCGGCGGCGATCTCGACGACGTCGTCATAACGCGCATCGGGATCCGAAACGACCGATTTCCAATAACTCACGGCGCGGTCGAAAGCGGCTCCTTTCGGCGCATAGGGCCGCCCGCGCAGGAACTCGAAAGTCGTTGCGTCGGGGTTTACGTAACCCACCAGCGCGCCTCCCTCGATGCTCATGTTGCAGACCGTCATGCGCTCTTCCATGCTCATGCGCTCGATTACGTTCCCGCCGTATTCATAAGCGAACCCTTTGCCTCCGCCCACTCCAAGGCGTCGAATGATATGCAAAATAACGTCCTTGGCGTACACGCCCCGGCCCAATTCGCCGTTCACGTTGATCCTTCGGACTTTGAGCCTATCGATCGCCAGGGTCTGTGTCGCCAGCACGTCTCGAACCTGGCTCGTCCCGATGCCGAAAGCCAACGTGCCGAACGCCCCGTGGGTACTGGTATGGCTATCCCCGCAGGCGAGCGTCATCCCCGGCTGGGTCAACCCGAGCTGGGGTCCGATCACATGTACGATTCCCTGGTTCGGGCTTTCCAGGCCAAAGAACTCGATGCCGAATTCGCCGACGTTTTTCTCCAGCGCGCGGGTCAACGCTTCGGCTTCGGGATCCAAAAACGGCCGCACCCGCACATCCGTAGGGACGATGTGGTCCACGGTGGCAAACGTTCGCTCGGGAAACGCGACATCCATGCCCTTTTCCCGCAACATGTCGAACGCGGGAGCGGTCGTAATCTCATGAATCAGATGAAGACCGATGAAAAGCTGCGTTTGCCCCGTGGGCAGCACGCCGACGGTGTGCGAATCCCAGATTTTATCGTAAAGCGTTCGTTCCGAAGTGCTGCCCATCCGTTAAACTCCTCGCGTCGATCATATCGGCCTCGACCCTTCACTTCAAGAGTCGAATAGCGCGCCAGGACGGCAATTTACGGTGCTTAATCCCGATAGAGGTTCATAAACAATGCTGCAGGATCCAGCGCACGATATCGATGCGGCGCGCAAACCACACGTTCGGGAAAGAACGCGCGTACTGGATCGCTTCGTCGTAGATCCTGCCGGTTGCCGGGAAGGCCATCTGGCAGTGCATGGCCAGCGTCAGCATCTTGGGTTCTTCGGCCGATTCTTCGTAGAGCTGATCGAACTCATCCTTGAATGACTGGAATACGTCGCGGGCGGTTATGCCCCGGCGGTACATGCCGGTATCGTTGAGGCCGCTGATCGCGTTTTTATAGGGCACGACGATCATTGTCTTATCTTTGATGCGAATAGCGTAAGGATTGTCGTCGTTGACGGCATCGCCGTGCCAGAGAAAGCCCTCTTCCGCCAAGATCGCCAGCGTGCGTTCGGTATGGCGCATTCCCGAGGTCAACCATCCGGTCGGCCGCACGCCGACAAACTCCTCGAACATGCTCGCGCACGTCCGGATCTCAGCGCGCTCTTCTTCCGCCGTAAGGTGAATCAGCTGCACGTCCTCGGCGTAAGAGTGGCCGACCAGCTCGTGCCCGCGCTCGTGAATCGCTTTGACCGCTTCCGGGTAACGATGAATGCACAAGGCATTGGTGTTGAACGAGGCTTTGATGCCGTACTTGTCGAGGATCCTGAGAATGCGCCAGACGCCGGTGCGCCCGCCATAATCGTTTTCGCTTGCCGTCCGGCAGTCATATCCGGTTTTTACGTCCTCTTCTTTGACCGGATTCGAGCCTCCGACATGGCGCGTCCGCCGGTACTTGGGATCCGGAGTCTCGGTCCAGGCTTCGAGATTGCCCGCGAGCGCTACGGCAAGGCGCGCGCCATCAGGCCACGTGATCTTGAGCTTTCTTGCCTTGGAGTAAAGATCGTAAAAATTATCGTGCACCGGCATCATAAAAATACCCCGCTTCCCCGCCCTCAGTTTTCGGCTGTCGGGATTTTCCCTATAGAAAAGGCGCCGCTCCCTGTCAACTGCAAGGCTGGAGTATTGGACCCGACCATCACTCCACCACTCGATTACTCCAATACTCCTTCCCTCAGTACTTCACGGCCACCAAGAACAACCCGTGGGGCGGAGCGGTGGGGCCCGCCTGGGTGCGATCCCGGCCCCGGAGCAACGCGGCAAAATCCTCGGGACTTCTCTCCCCCCGGCCGACTTCAACCAGCGTCCCGGCGATGTTTCGCACCATGTGCCTCAAGAAAGCCGTCGCTTCGATCGTCAATTTGAGAAGATCGCCGTCGCGCTCGAATGACACTCGAAAGACCCTCCGCACCGGGTGGGCGGCATCGCAGCCTGCGGCGCGAAACGACGAGAAGTCATGTTCTCCCTCGAGGCAGCCGATGGCGGCCCGCACGGCGGCGCAATCGAGCGGGTCGTGCACGTGCCAGGCGTACCTGGCATGGAATGGCGACGGAGTGGCACGATTGAAGATCCGGTATTCGTACACGCGGCTGCGCCCGTCCCGGCGGGCATCGAACGATGGCGGCACGATCTCCACATCACGAATCGCGATGTCGGGCGGCGTGAGCGCGTTCAGCCCTCGTTGCATGCGCCGGAGATCGGGCGCCACGGCGCAGAAGAAGTTCGCCACCTGCCCGAGGGCATGCACTCCGGCGTCTGTCCGGCCGGACCCGTTCACCCGCGTCGCCGTACCGACGAACGTCGATACGGCCTGCTCCAAGACGCCCTGAATCGTGGGCTCTCTCGCTTGAAGCTGCCAGCCGTGGTATGCGGTCCCGTCGTATTCGATCGTCAGCTTGATATTGACCACGGAAATCGCCCGGGCCGACCGGCCGCGTGCGGCTCAAAGATGGTCACGAATCAGGATCTCGGCGATTTGCACCGCATTGAGCGCGGCGCCCTTGCGCAGGTTATCGGCCACGACCCAGAGATGGAGGCCGTTGGCGATCGACTGGTCCTCTCGTATGCGCCCGACGAACGTGGCATCCGTGCCCACGGCGTCGATCGCCATGGGATAAATGTTTTTTTCCGGCTCATCGCGCACCAGCACGCCCGGAGCCTCCCGGAGAATCGCGCGCGCCTGGGCGGCGGTCAGTTTTTTCTCGGTTTCGATGTTGATCGATTCCGAATGGCCGCAGAAAACGGGGACGCGCACGGTGGTCGCGGTTACGGCAAGCGATGGCTCGCCGAGGATTTTGCGCGTCTCGTGGATCATCTTCATCTCTTCCTTGGTGTAGCCGCCGTCGAGGAAGACATCGATGTGCGGGATACAATTGAAAGCGATCTGGTGCGGGAACTTTTCTTTGACCGGCTCGCGCCCGTTGAACAATGCGGTCACCTGACGGCTCAACTCTTCCATCGCCTGCCGCCCGGCGCCCGATACCGATTGGTAGGTGGAGACGATCACGCGCCTGAGGCGCGCGACGTCGTGGATCGGTTTCAGCGCCACGACCAGTTGAATGGTCGAACAATTCGGGTTGGCGACGATGCCGCGAGCCTTGTATCCGGCAATGGCGCCGGGGTTGACTTCCGGAACCACGAGCGGCACGTCGGGCTCGAGGCGGAAAAAAGCGGTATTGTCGATTACCACCGCGCCCGCGGAAACCGCCAGGGGAGCGAACTTGGCGCTCACCGCGCCGCCCGCCGAGAAAAGCGCAAGATCGACGCCCCGGAACGAGTCCTCGCCCAACACCTCGACTCGGATCTCTTGGCCGCGAAACGGCAGCCGCTGCCCCGCGGAGCGCTCGGAGGCGAGCAGGCGGAGATCGCCCACGGGAAACTGGCGCTCTTCCAGCACTTCGCGCATCTGCTCGCCTACCGCGCCGGTGGCGCCGACGATGGCGACGTTATAGTTGTCTTTTTTCACCGACGGATCTCAGAGTCGCGCCATTTGTTCACGCACGAGGCGCCCCATCTCGCGGCAGCCCACGAGCCGGCAACCCTTTTCTCGGATATCGATGGTTCGGTAGCCCCGGTCGAGCACCGCCTCGACCGCCCGTTCGATGCGCTCCGCCGCCAGAGGCTGGTCGAGCGAGTGGCGCAACATCAAGGCTACGGTAAGCATCGTTGCAAGCGGGTTGGCTTTGTCCTCACCGGCGATGTCCGGAGCGCTGCCATGCACCGGTTCGTACATGCCCACTTTGCCTCCGAGGCTCGCCGAGGGAAGCATGCCGATCGACCCCGTCAGCATCGCCGCCTCGTCGCTCAAAATGTCGCCGAACATGTTGGTCGTCACCAAGACGTCAAATTGTTTCGGATCGCGAATCAGTTGCATGGCGCAGTTGTCGACCAGCATGTGCTCGAGGCGAATATCCTCGTAACGCTTTTCTTGGTGCACGCGGGTTATTACTTTACGCCACAGCTCCGTTGCTTCCAAAACATTCGCCTTGTCGACCGAGGTGAGTTTCTTGCGCCGTCTTCGCGCCGCCTCGAATGCCACGACGGCGATCCGTTCGATCTCCGGCGTGGTGTAAATCTCGGTGTTGACGCCGCGTTCGGTGCCGTCGGCAAGCCGAGTCACGCCTTTTGGCTGGCCAAAATAGATCCCGCCCGTGAGCTCGCGCACGACGAGCAGGTCCGTGCCTTCGACCACCTCCCTTTTGAGCGTCGAGGCGGCCGCCAGCGCGGAGAACAGTCTCACGGGGCGGAGGTTGGCGAACAGCCCGAGCTCTTGGCGGAGACCAAGGAGCGCTCGCTCGGGCCGGATCGCATAGTCGAGCCCGTCCCACTTGGGCCCGCCCATGGCGCCGAGCAGAACGGCGTCGCTCTCTTTGGCGAGTCTGAGGACGGAATCGGTCAGTGGCTTACCATAGGCATCGATCGCGGCACCCCCGACCAATCCCTCTTCGGTTGTGACGCCGAAGCCGTGCAGCTCCGCTGCCGTATTGAGCGCGGCGACCGCTTCTCGTACCACCTCCGGGCCTATGCCGTCGCCCGGTAAGACGGCGATTTTGTAGTTCATGGCCCTTCCCGTTCGACGAGTTGACGGTAGTGCTTTCGCCCCTCGAGCCGGTTGAGCGCGTTGATGTACGCCAGCGCGCTCGCCATGATGATGTCGGTATGCGCCCCCTGGCCCGATACCCGGATGCCGCCGTCCTCAAGAATACAGGAAACCTCCCCTTGCGCATCGGCGCCGCCGGTAATCGCCTGGACCGAGTAACGCACCAGACGGGCTCGGGAACCGGTAATTTTCGTGATCACCTGATAACAGGCGTCAACGATACCGTCACCGGTGCCATGCTCCATGCACTCGCGCCCGTCAACGCGCATCTTGACGGTTGCCGAGGGAATCCCATCCGTGCTCGAGTTCACGTCCATATAGAGAAGCTCGTAACGATCGGGCCGGCGCGGCAATCGGAGAATCTCTTCCGCGACGATAGCTTCGATGTCCTCGTCGTAGATCTCCTTCTTTTTGTCGGCGAGGTTTTTGAAACGGAGAAACGCCCGGTTCATGTCTTCCTTCTCGAGATTGAAGCCGAGATGCTTCAGCCGCTCGGCGAAGGCGTGCCGCCCGGAGTGTTTGCCCATCACGAGCCGGTTCCCCGTGATGCCTACCGA
>DATMBL010000017.1:0-9501 GCA_035559295.1 Candidatus Eiseniibacteriota bacterium | reverse complement strand
CGGGGGCACTGGCTTGCGGCGCGTATGGTCCTCGGTCCGGGCGGTGTCTTGCAAGATCTCGTTGATTGGGAAATCAAGCCCTTGCTCGCCCCGGACCGTAGCGCGGTTCAAGCGCCGCTGGGCGATGCCGAAGCGCTCGCCGCCGGGCTCGACGGGTCACTGATCGTCGGTTTCGAGCAACGCTCGAGGATCTGGCGCTACCCGCCTCCTCCGGCAAACCTCGCTTCTCCACCGGTCTCGATCCAGATCCCGCCGGAACTGGCGGAGGCGCCAAAAAACGGCGGGATCGAGGCGCTCACGGTCTTGCCCGACGGCCGCATCCTGGTGCTAACCGAAGAATTCGAGAATCCCGACGGCACGTTCAAAGGCTGGTTGGTCGACGGCGGCGGCCGCTTCGACGCGCTTTCATACCAACCGTCGGACGGATACCACGTGACGGATTGCGCCGCGCTCGCTAGCGGTGACCTCCTGGTCCTCGAGCGGCGTTATGGGATCTTCGGCGACTTGCGCTCGCGGCTCAAGTTGGTCCCGCGCGAACGCATCCGCCCGGGAGCCCGCCTCACGGGCGATGAACTCCTCAGACTCGAACCCCCGCTCCTCACGGAGAATTTCGAGGGTCTCGCGGTACATGAGAATGCCGCATCGGGCGCGACGATTTACCTGGTTTCCGACAACAATTTCCTTCCGTTCCAGCGCACGCTGCTGCTGCAATTTAGCTTGCCTCGAGCGCGCTGATCGCTGCGCTCTTCGCCAGAGCGCTGTCACGACCGTTGTCGGCGGCAGTGGCGCGCATCTTCCGTTTCCATTATGATCGGGTTCGCATTGTAGCGGTCGTATAAAGGCGGATTGCCCTACTATGCTCGAGTACTTTCGCAGCTCCGGCCAATTTTTTTTACCGCTTGCAGCAGTAAAAAAGATATCCACACACCCCCAAGCAGACGAAGGTCACGAAGGATGTCTTCCGTGGCGGATGTCTGCTGTTTCTATTTGCGGCGTAGCCACAGGTCCGTGTCGAGGCGCTCATGAGCGACGATCCCAGCGTTCGGCTTTTTTCTCCCGAGGAGCTGATGAATTTTGCCGCCGGGGTCTTCATCCACTTCGGCGTACCGGAGGCCGATGCGCGGCAGGCGGCCGATGTCTTGATCAGGTCGGATCTGCGCGGCATCGACTCACACGGCGTGGCGCGACTGCATACCTACTACGAGATGCTGTCGCTCGGGCGCATCAATCCCAAGCCGCGCCTCAGGATTGTCCGAGAGAAGGCGAGCGTCGCCACGGTTGACGGCGACAACGGACTCGGGTTGGTCGTGGGACCCACCGCCAACGCGATCGCAATGGACAAGGCCGAAAAGCACGGCTCGGGCTGGGTCGCGGTTTGTAACAGCAACCATTTCGGTATCGCCGGATACTATCCGCTGAAGGCGCTCGAAAGGGGTCTCATCGGTTGGGCGATGACCAACTCGACCAAACTCGTTGCGCCCCTCTGGGGCGCGGAACGGATGCTCGGGACGAACCCGATCGCGATCGCGTTCCCCGGCGACAAAGAGCCGCCGATCGTGATCGACATGGCGACGAGCGCGGTCGCCTACGGAAAGATCGAAATGGCGCTGCGCCACGGGGAGCGGATTCCAATCGGCTGGATTATCGACCGTGAAGGCCGCGATTCCACCGACCCGCGCGATATGATCGAAGGAGGCGCGCAGCTACCGCTCGGGTCGGTTCGAGAGATGGGGGGTCACAAAGGTTACGCGCTGGCGGCGATGGTGGATATTCTATGCGCGGTTCTGAGCGGCGCGAACTGGGGCCCCTTCGCGCCCCCGTTCGCGTTGCGGCAAGAGGTTCCCGAGCGCGTCGTGGGAAAGGGCATCGGTCATTTTTTTGGCGCGCTCCAAATCGACGGCTTCATGGAGAAAGCGGACTTCAAGAGGCGCATCGACGAGTGGAGCCGGGTGTTGCGCAATACCAGGCCGGCACCCGGAACGAGCGGGCCGCTGATTCCCGGCGATCCCGAACGGGAAGCGGAAACGAGTAGAAGCCGGAACGGTATCCCGCTCATTACCCCCGTCGTCGAGGATCTCCTCGATATTTCACGCCGGACAGGCGTCCCGTTCAAGGGCTGACGGCGCGGGCCGCCGGTGCGGCACCACGGCGAGTTGTTGGCTCGAGCGTTCTGTAGTAGATTCGGCTTCGATCGCTCGCGACGCAACGGCGCAACGCTCTGGCAAATCGCCGCGCACCGCCGCCGGCCGTTACCGTCGATGCCCGTCCCATCCTCCGAGTCGAACTTCGAGGACCATCACCCGGTACCCGGCCGCCTCGCCGCCTTACGCTATCGGGATTTCCGGCTCTTTTGGACCGGCCTGCTGATTTCCAACATCGGCACCTGGATGCAGATGACCGCCACCAATTGGCTCCTCTACGAACTCACGGGCTCCCCGCTACAGCTCGGTCTCAACGGCATCTTCCGCGCCGTACCCGCAATCGCGCTCGGACTCTTCAGCGGCACGTTCGCAGATCGGTTCGATCGCAGGCGGTTGCTAATCCTGACGCAATTGACTCTCGGCGTCCTCGCCCTGTGCCTCGCGGTCCTGAATCATTCCGGACACATTCAAGCGTGGCATATCTATGCGTTCACGTTCCTAAGCGCCGGCGTCGGCTCATTCGACGGCCCGGCGCGCCAGGCCCTCTTTCCTTCTCTGATCCCGCGCGCCGTCCTGCCGAACGCGGTCGCGCTGAATTCGCTTTTGTGGAAAGGGGCGGCGTTGATCGGTCCAACGCTGGGGGGAATCGCGATTAGCCTAGCCGGCACCAGTGGAGCTTTTTACGCCAACGCGCTGAGTTTTTTGGCCGTCGTGCTCGCGTTAATGCTGATGCGCGCTCCGCCCGCCGTGGCGAGAGCGCGACGCGAATTCCTGAGCGAAGTTCAACGGGGTTGGGCTTACGTCGCATCGCAACCGATTATTCTCGGCGTGATGGTCATGGAAGGGGTTTCGTCGGTTTTCGGCCTCGACAACGCAATGCTGACGATCTTCGCCAGCGACGTTTTTCTCGTCGGCGCAACCGGTTTTGGTTTGCTGCAGGCCTCGCGCGGCTTGGGCGCTGTCGTCGGCTCGAGCGTCTTTCTCGCCGTGGGACAGCGGCCCGATCAAGGCCGCATACTCTCCGCCTCGGCGCTTCTCTACGGCTTGGCCTTCGCCCTCTTCGGCCTTTCGCCCTCTTTTTTGATTGGTCTCGGGCTGCTCGTCGTCGTGGGCGCCACCGACGCGATCTGGTCCGCGGCTCGCAGTACCGTGCTCCAGCTGATCACGCCCGAAGGGTTTCGCGGCCGCGTGATCGGACTGTTTCAGTTGAGCAATCGGGGCCTTCACCCGTTGGGCCAAACCGAAACCGGCCTGGTCGTGCCGCTCATCGGCGCGCGTGAGGCGACCGTGCTCGGAGGGCTCGTCGTTTCGCTTCTGACGTTGGTCACCGTCTGGAGGGTTCCGGGAATCCTGAGATTCCGCTGGAGTGAAAGCGAGGCTCGTGAGCCGGGCGAGGCGAGCTCCGAGGAGCGCGCGGCCGGTTAGCCGTCCATCGGCCAGAGAGACATACCATCGGCCTTGAACTCGAGAAAGACGTTCTCGCCCGCTTTCAAATGTTCGGAAGCCGGCGAGATCAGGACGCGCGTCTCGGAGCCGAGAGCCACCGTGTACTCGTAGCGATCGCCAAGAAAGTGAGCGGCCGTGAGTTGAGCCGGAATCGTGTTTACCGCGCCCTCGCTCGCCGCGCCACGCAACGCGACCTGCTCCGGGCGAATCGCCACCATCACGCGCTGGCCGACCGCCGGCGCGCCGTTTCCACCGAAAGGCCCGCCGGCTCTGGTGATCATCAGCGGCGCCCCGCCGATGCGCTCGATCTCCACATGGATCATCTGATCCGAAACGCGCACGACCCTGCCGGGGAGGAGGAAAGTCCGTCCCAAGAAATCACGCGCGAAGGGCGTTGCCGGCCGGTAATAAACCTCTTCCGGGCTACCGACCTGTTCCAGGCGGCCGAGCCGCATGATGCCGATCCGGTCGGAGAGACTGAGCGCTTCGATCTGGTCATGGGTGACGAACAGCACGGTGATGCCGAGGCGCTTCTGCAGCGCCTTCAATTCGCGCCGCATCTCCTCTCGGAGTTGGGCATCGAGGTTGCTTAAAGGCTCGTCCAGGAGCAACACGTGCGGAGAAAAAACCAGGGCGCGCGCCAGCGCGACTCTCTGTTGCTGGCCGCCGCTCAACGTCGGCGCGGGACGGTCCTGCAACCCGGCCAACCCGACCAGCTCCAGCGTTTCGGCCACTCTCTTCTCGACCTCGCCCCGGTTGACGCGTCGTAGTCTCAGAGGATACGCCACGTTTTCGAAGACGGTCATGTGCGGCCAGAGGGCATATGATTGAAAGACCATGCCCATGTCGCGCTTCTCCGGTTTGACGAAGATTCCCCGGCCGTGCGAAGCCAGGCATCGATCGCCGAGGTAGATTTCTCCCCCGTCCGGTTTTTCCAACCCGCCGACGAGCCGGAGCGTTGTCGTCTTGCCGCAGCCGCTCGAACCCAGCAACGTAAAAAACTCGCCTTTGCGGATTTCCAGGTCGAGGCGGTTCACAGCCACGACACCGCCAAACGCCTTGTAGAGGCTTTCAATGCGGAGAAAACTCACGCTTCAATCCATGTACTTGACTGGGCCGACTTCATTCCACGGATCTGACGTGTCCAAGGCGTCTCACGCCGTGAGACACGGTGGCATTGGAGTGTTGGAGTGATGGCGTACTGCCTTTAAAACCGACACTCGAATACGCCATTGCTCAATACTCCGTGCTGGGGCTATCACTCCGCGCGGATGCCGACTTTAAGACCAAGCGATCTCGCGATCAAGGCCACGCCCAAGGTGAGCAGGGTTATAAAGATGACGGTGATGCTGGCGACCTCGCGGTAACCGGCGGCGACTTGATCCAAGGCCAGCAACGACAGGGTCCTCGTTTCGGAAGTTGCCAGGAGGATGATGCTGGACGTGTGTTGGGCGGCAAACATAAACTTGATCACGGCAACCAGCGCCATCGTCTGGGCCATCAGAGGCAGCACGATCCGGAAGTAGGTTCGCCAGAAGCCCGCGCCGGACATGCGCGAAGCCTCTTCGAGTTCATTACCGAGCTGGACGAAGTTCGCCTTCAGGATCTGTGTCGCCAGGGTGATGCCTCCTAGAACCGAAGCGATCACGAGCAGAAACAAAGTTCCATAAAAAGGCCGAAACACCGGCGTTCCGAGAAACATCCATAACAGGCCCAATCCCGCCAGAACCCCAGGTATCGCCGACGGCAACCAGCAAATCGAGTCCAAGATCCCGCGGCCCGGGAGTTTCGTGCGCACCAGCACATAGGCGAGGAGCGAGAAAAATAAGGCTCCGACCAGCGCCGCGCTCACGGCGACGATCAACGTGTTATGGAGCGCTTGAAGGATCCGCGGGTCGTTCAGCGCCATCTTCCAGTATTCCAGGGTCCAGGTTTTGGGCAGATTGAAAAATCCAAACCGCGTCATGAAGCTTCCGCCCAGCACGCTGAGAAGCGGCACGACGTCGAGGAGCAGCACGACGAAGGCGACGAAAACGGCAGCGGGCACGCGCCAAATACCCAGGTCGATGATCTTGGGTTTGAACTGGCCGGTAACGGTCGTGAAGCGACGGCTCGCGATCAGCTTTCGCTGGAGCGGAATAAACAATGCGAGAAACACCAGAATCACGCTGCCCAAGGCGGCGGCCTGATTCACGAGAGGGGGCTCCTGCCGAGCGAGGTCGACGATCTTCGTCGAGAAAACATAAAAGCCCCACGGAACGCCGAGGAGCAGCTCGGTTTCGAAGCTACTGAAGATCCGGATCACGCTCAGCAGGAAAACGACGATGATGACGGGCGTCATCGCCGGGACGGTAATTCTGAGCATCGTCGTCAGCGAACCGGCGCCCGACATCCGGCTCGCCTCCTCCATCGAAGCGTCCATGCGGCGAAACGCGGGCGTCATGAGCATCACTTTTGTTGAAATGCCGTTCGCCATCAGATGCGCGAAGATGATACCCCAGAAGCTGTAGATGTCGAACGTAACACCCCGCAGCAGCGGAAGTTGCCGGAGTGACGCGTTGATCAGGCCGGTGTTCGGATCGAGTAGCAGCATCCAGCCGAAGGTCGTTGCCAGGTTCGGCAGAAAGAAAGAGACCCAAAAGCCAAACTCAAAGCCGTGGGCAAACGGAATGTTGGTGCGCGCGAGCAACCAGGAAATGAAAATCCCGAGCGGGAGCGCAATGAGCTGGAGAGCGAGCGCGATTTTAACGCTGTTCCATAGCGAGCGCACAATGCCCGGTTCCCGGAAGGCGTCCTTCCAAGCCTGCAAGCCGTACTGCGGCGGTTCGGCGATGGTGGCGACGTTGAAGCTGTTGATCAGGATAAGCGCCAGAGGGTAGAGGACGTAAAACCCCACCGCCCCGATCAGCACCGCCATGAGTAAGGTGCCGCCGTCCAACCGCGCGGTCCACGCGTGCGGGGCGCGCTCGGCGCTGACCGTTTCTGCCTTCGCCATGCGTCAAAAGCCGCCGCCCTGTTGGGGTCGGAGTATTGGAGTCATGGAGCGATGGAGTGCCGGGTTTTTGGATATTACTCCATTACTCCAGTACTCCATTTCATTAGCTCATCCCGTCGCTCTGGCGTGGGACCTTTCCGTGCAGCGCGGGTGGTAGGCTCCCATTTGACAGGAGGCCCCGACCTTTTTCATCGCGGCTTCGAAATCGCGATGGATCGCCGGATCTTCATCTTCGAACTCGATCTGACCGCCCCCCTGCTTGACGCTCGTGTACGTGCTCCCTTCGCTGTCCTGAACGCGCATGAAGCGGAAGCGCCAGCTGCCCCACCGTAACGCCAGATAGCGCGACGGTTTGGCGCCGGAGTTGAAATGCTGATGGAACCACTGGTCAGGCGGCACCACCACGCTTCCGGGCTTCCAATCGACACGCTGCTTCTCCCGGCTTTCCGGCCACAGGATCGAGTAACCCTGCCCGCTCAGAATGATGACGTGCGCTCCCGGCCCGTGGCGATGAGCCTTCTTGTAAGTGCCTACGGGAAATTCCGAGATGTGGGCGCACATCGTCTGCCTGGCAAGGTCGAACTTCATGTTCGTGCTGCCCTTGCCGCGCTCGCTGTAGTCGGCGAGCGTGATCGCATGCGTGTCGGGGACGAAGTTCGTGGTCATGAAAAACCGGCCGATCACTTCTCCCTGGCCGCTGAAGTAGTTCTCCGTGGCGGGGTCGAATCGGTCCAGAAACGTGTAGTCGTTCCCGAAGATAAAATCGAGATTGTGAAACAGGTTGATCATGAAGCAGGAGTTCGTTACTGCAAAATAGCGCGCGGGCTCGCTGCCGTTCGCGTTGAAGTGCTGGTAGTAGGCATTGAGCGGAATCGCAAAGAGACTTCCCGGCCCCCACTCGAAGGTGTGCTTCTTCCCGCTCTTCTGCCACACCGTGGTAGCGCCGTAGCCCTTGGTGATGTAAACCATCTCTTCGTAGAGATGCTTTTGCGGCTTGAGTTTGCCTCCCGGCGGAATCTCGCAGATGTAGGCGTCGTTGACACCGCCGGTGCCGTCGAGCACGACGAAAGCCGCCGGGGCGCCCTTGAGGTCCCAAGGAGCCAGCTCGACCGTGTTCACGTCCTCGACGAAGAATCCGCGGATCACGGGGATTTTCTGCGCCGCCTGCCACTCCTTATAGGTATCGATGCGTTCGGGTTTGAGATCCGCGGGCTGCTGCTTGGTGTCGACCATGGGATTTTTGCCTCCTAGCGCATCGCTCGGGTGTCAAACTCCCGATTTCGCCATGCTCCTTGCTTCATGCCGTCATCTCCCCTTTTCGTTCCCAGCCATGATTTGCTTTGCCAGCTCGAAGATCGGCTTCATATCGCCGTATTCCGGCTTGACGACATCGAAGTATTTGGCGCCGGGTCGAAGCCGGGCATCGAGCGGCACATCATCTTTGGGAATATCGATGCGCCGCGAATTGGGCGGATCGTCCGGGTCGCCCAGCTTCTGCAAGGCGATTTGCCCTTTGGGCGACAGGAACCAATTGATAAAAACCTTTGCGGCGTTCGGATGCGGAGCTTGATTGAGCAGGCTGAGGGACCCGCCGCCCGATGAGAAACTCGAGCCCTCCTTCCATTTCGTGGTGTCGAAATCGTCCACCGGCAATCCCTGATTCTTCGCGCGCAACGAGTCCTTGCAGCCCATGCAGATCGCAAATCTGCCCTGGGCCAACCAGTCGGTCATCTGGCGAAAGTTCTTGGCAAACTGAATGTCCATACCGCCGAAAAATTTCTTCAAGAACTCCGGCCCGATCTCAGGGTTGTAATAGAAAAACTGCATCGTCGCCCCCAGGCCGGTGTCCCGGGGATCGAGCGACACGATTTTGCCTTTCCATTTTGGATTGGTGACATCCCAATACGAATCGAACTCTTTCGGGTTTACCAGGTTTGCATTGTAAGAGAGTTGAGCGCTGCTCGGATTGGCGAGGTAGGCGAAGATGTACTGGGCTTCCGGGTCGGCATAGCGATGCTCGCCTCCATACCACTTCGCTTGGTCGGTTACTTCGGGAAGGATCAGCGCCGGTTTTATCGGATCGAGCGCTTTCCCCTTGTAGAGTACGTTGAAGTTGCCGTTGGTCCCGCCGCTGTAAACATCGGCGATAAATTTGCCCGCCCGGCGTTCCGCCATGATTCGGCTCGTGAGCTCGCTCCCCCGCCCGGTGACCGAGACGACCTTGAGCCACGGGTACTCTTTGCGAAACTCCTCGAGCAACCGCTCGTAACGATAGATGTAAATGGTCACCTGGCCTTCCTTCTTCGCCTCGGCCAGTGTTTTCTCCCACTCTTTTTGCCAGCTGGACTGGGCCGCGCTTTCGCCCGTCGCAAGGCCGAGGAGCAGCATCGCTCCCGCCAAGGAAACGCCGACCATTCTCATGAGACTCCGCATCGTTTCACTCCTCAACGTTGAGTCAAACGCACGCTTCCAAAATCTGCCCGAATAGTTCCGCACGGCGAAGCCAATGTCAACCGCGCCCCATCATGCACACGGCCGTCGATCGAGCTTCGAAGGCGACTGCGATCGGGAGTTCGACAAGCAACGTGGCCGCAGAGCGGGCGCCTATCGATAGACCTCGTCGGGCATATTGAACTCTGCCCCCTCTTTTGCCAATTGCTCCCGAAACATCTTGCGGATATGAGGGTCCTCGTCGCGGTATTCGATCGTGTCGCCGCCCTCTTTGACATCGAGATTCAAACCCCGCCAATCGATGCCGGGAACGCCCTTGACCCGCCTGGGATAGCCTCCCAGGAAGGCCACCACGCGCAGCGGTTCCTTGGAGGCGCCAAAGTGGCCATGAAACCAGCCGGCATCGCCCGGCGGCGAGCTTACGATCGCCCCCGGGCCGTAGTCCTGGCGCTGAACCACATCGCCCTT
>DATMBL010000016.1:0-12068 GCA_035559295.1 Candidatus Eiseniibacteriota bacterium | reverse complement strand
CACATTGCCCGGCTGAAGGAAAAAGAAAAAAGGAAGGAGAGCTACCGTGCAAAAGACTCTCGCGGAAAAAATGAAGGAGCTTCATCCCAAGGATCGAAAAAAGGTTAAGGAGCGCGCGGCCTATCTGATCGCTGAAGAGCGGACCTTACGTGATCTGCGAAAGGCGATGCAGTTAACACAAGATCGGATGGCCAAACTGCTTGACGTTGATCAAGGCAGCATCTCGAAGATTGAACAGCGAACGGACTTACTCATTTCCACGCTCCGCACCTATATCGAAGGGATGGGCGGTCAGCTTCATCTGATAGCAGAATTCCCACATCGACCCGCGGTCGAGCTGGCCGGTTTCGCTGCAATGGAAAACGATCGCCGAAAGAAGGCGGCCGAGAAGCATCCTGATTAACTGGCATCCACGTAAATGAGTACGGCTGTAAAGCACCACTTTGTGCAACAGTTTTTGCTCAGGAACTTCGTTGCGTCCGGGAATAGCGACTTTCTTTACGTCTACGATAAACGGACGGATCGGGTTTTCCCTGCCGCAATTGAAAATGTCGCGGCGGAAAAACACCTCTATGATTTCCAGCTGGACGATGCCGAGGTCACAGTGGAGTCGTGGCTTGCCGACTTTGAATCGGCAGCTGCTGAAGCCGTGCACGCTGTTCTCCGGAACGGCCACCTGAGAGCGGTTACGTTGTACGAACGGGTCCTCCTGTCGGGTCTTGTTGCGCATCTTCTGGTTCGCGCACCGCAACAGCGCGCGGCAATGCGACATATGATTTCCGAGTTGCGGCAAAAGGTAGCGGCTATGGGAACGGATCCCGATCGGCTACCTGAACTCAAGCTACTTGACACTAATGAGGAAAAAATCTTCACCGTTCTATCATTGGAGCACATGCTCAAAGAGGTCGTCCCCGTAATCGCTGAAAAGTGTTGGGTGCTCCACAGCACGGCCCAGAATGAATCACTATATGTTTCCGACAACCCGGTGGTGATGCACAACGAGCTCAGCATCGGACCGCCGGGCAATCTCGGCCTCGCTGTTGCCGGTGTTGAGGTATACCTCCCACTATCGCGCAATATTTGTTTGGCAATGTACTGTCCTAAGCTGATGGCTCAAGTGGAAAGAGATTTTGAAAGATACCGACGCGGAAAGCTATTGAAGTATGGTCCCTCGGTTCTCCCGGATGAAGTGAACGGCCTACTCAATGCTATGCGCACAGGGGACTCCAGCCCGCTTCCAGCCCAATGCGCAGAGTTCGTCAATTCGCTTCAGGTATGGAATGCCGAGCGGTACGTCTATTCGGGTGTTAATAACTTTACCCTGGCGCGAGAAATGATAGCCAAAAACCCCCATCTAAGAACTGGCGGTCCTCGAGCAGAAGTAGTCTAAAAACTCCCCGGGCGGCTGGTTCGCGCAAGTAAGTAATAATGAGTGTGAAATCATCAGCTTGGATGAGCCCGTCTGATCGCTCATCATTTGTGCAGTCGAGCCGCTCCCGTGTCGCGACAAAAAGTACCTCACGAGCGCCTAGTCTATTGGCTCATCTGAGGCGGCTCACTTCGTCTCGGCCTCATGGATCTTCAATACAGCCATGTCCCAACAGCCGCCATTTATGTATTGCATGAATACCTTCTCGCCTCCGATCCCATTGGGTTCTTCTTTTGGAGGATGGTGGAACCTCGGATCCCGCCTAAGTTGTTGAAGCTCTTTTTTCTGCTCCTCTCGAGTTCCCTTCAGAAACCAGACTGCCCAATACAGTGAAATCCGTGCTTTGCCGGTCTCATCGGGTCCGGCTGTTAGTGCAGGATCGTTCGGATCACGAGGTGTATAGATCCCGCAAAGCATGGCCGGGGGCCCGCTAAACGTCCGTCCTTCCAGCTTCTGTATCCTCTTTTCAAGCTTCATATCGTCTCCTGTCCAACTCCAAAGCGGTGATCCTCTGCTCCAATTCTTCCAGTTCGATCGCTTTCTGCGTGAACTCAATGATCCGCTCAGCTGCCCTGATGCTGACGCTTTCGCGATCGCTGTCGAGGTGCTTCATCAGGGTTTCCGTTGCCTTGCCGATACTCGCCTTCAAGGAGTCGAGAGCCCGTTCAATCAGCGCATCCCGCTGCCGTTTGAGCTCGCGCCGAAAAATTTCGTCCTTGAGCCACTCGTAAACGGTGGTCTTGTTGACCCGAGCCCGGCGGCAGGCTTCCTCGGTGGATGGGGAGCTCAATAGGAACGGAATGACTCTCCTCTGTCGATCTGTTAGTGCCGCATCGTCGCTCATTTCGTTGGGTTCCGTTGGTTTTAGATGAGCACAGCCGGACCGTTTTGATTTTTTCTAAATGGGCTGGCTGTCCGTGTTTTGTCCGTGAACTGTGGCCTAAGTGGCCCAAACAAGCCCAACGATGCCAGAGCTAAACCGGCAAAATTGCTGGACTTGCTTGGGCCACGTCGGCTGTTATGATGACCGTTCATGGACTCTTAATCAGCGGGTCCGGAGTTCGAGTCTCCGGCGGCCCACCAATTCTTTCAAGCGCCCGACTCCTTACTTAGCTACTTCATTTCGACGCCGATGCCGAGCCGCTCCATTGCTTCCGCGGCGCGCCGGGGCGTGAGAGGACCGAGGACGACGTCTCGGATGATTCCTCGGCTGTCGATAAAAAAAGTCGCGGGCGGACCGAAGATTCGGTAAGCCCGTCGAACCGCGCTGTTCAAGTCGAGCGCGATCGGGAAGCGCAAGTTCAGTTCTTTCGCGTACGCTGTGAGCGCAGCCCGGCTGTCCTCGACGGCAATCCCGAGCACGGCGTAACCCTTTTTCTCGCCGCCGGCCGCAAGCGAATTGATGAGCGGCATCTCTTCGCGGCAGGGATCGCACCAGCTCGCGAAGAAGTTCACGACCAGCGGTTTTCCCCGAAATCCAGTCAAGCTCAAGCGTTCTCCTGCAAGTGATGTTAGCTCGAAGGGAATCGCGGGACCGCCGATCGTTGGCGTCGGGCTTGGGCCCCTGTGGTGCTCGTGTTGTGACCACGAAATCGCCGGCACAAGCGGCAAGTAACCGGCGAAAACGAGCGCCATGAACGATCGCCAAGCACATGAGCGCGCAATGGTTGCCGGCCTCATTGTTCCACTTCCGCGCTTCGCAGAACCGCGCGCGAACGCTCGCCGTCGGTCTCGGTCCAGGCGATGTGCAGCCGATCCTTGTTGGTCGCGAGCGTCGGCCGGCTTGCGTTTCCCCGGGCGTTGCTGATCTGCGATATCGGGCTCCAGCTCCGGCCATCGGCTGAGATCGTGCGCATGTAGACCTGCGCCTTGCCGTTGCCGTCAACATTCGTCCAGGCGAGGTAAACTCGGTCATTGTCGCCAACGGTTAAGTCAACGTAGAGGATTTCGGGGACCGTGTTGGCGTGCACGAGTCTCCGAGGCGCAAAGCTTTTGCCGCCATCTTTGGACACGCTGTAATAAACACCGGCCTCCTTCTCCGTACGGCCCAACGTGAACCAGGCGACGTGAAGCCAACCGCGGCTGTCGAGCCCGATGCTCGGACCCGAGTGCGGGCAGGAAGGCACCTGCCAACCGTCATCGCTGATTTCCACAGGCGGACCAAAGCTTGCGCCGCCGTTCATGGATTTTCGCAGCACATGGTTTCGAACCGTATGTCTGTCCACCTGCCGGTTCACGATGTACACCGCCCGGCCGTCGCCGGCCATGGCGATGGCGAGCTTGCAACACTCGCACAGCGCATCGCCTACGGCGTAGTTTGCGGTCGACGGCCGACCGTCGGCGCCGAGGCGTACGAGATAGAGTCGGCGGGGTTCCGGGTTATCGAAACGCCGGTCGATCCAAGCGACCAAAAAGTCACCGCGAGGCGTTGCTTCAATGGTTGGAAAGCGCGCCGCGTCTTTGACTTCGTTCAACGTCTGCGCGGTGGTGAAGCCGCTCCGGTCGTCTTCCATGGCGGAGCGAATGTTGGCCCGTGTCTTGTCGCCCCTGGCGCTCGGGATCGACCAGACAACGTAAGCCCGGCTCGCTTTGCTCAGCGCAAGCTTGGGACCGTTTTCCTCGCCCTGAACGGCTTCGATTTCGCTATTTACCTGCTTCGGCGTGGCCCAGGTCTTTCCGCCGTCCGATGACGACGCCACATAGAGATCGCGCATCGGGGAGGGTGCCATCTTGCCTGCGATGCGGGGGTGTGCCGCATGATGCTTTTCCTCCGCCGGGACGCGGTCGTGATCCTCTGTCCAGACGGCAAACAACCGACCGTCCGGGGCGTAACGCAGAAACGGTGTGGCCGGATTGGCGGCGCCATTGCCGATAGTACTCTCGGGGCCAAAACTCAGCTCGTTCACCGGCCTTCGCGCGTCCGCGGCTCTTATCACGGGACTGCAAGCTAGTAACGGAACGCAAGCGGCCAGCCCAAACGCCGATTTGAGGTCAATCGGACTCATACAGTCGTCTCCTTTCTATATGCGTCGGTTCGACAGGAAGCGCGTCCGCCGTTCTCATCCGGGTACCAACCCGCACGGTACGAAAGTTTGCAGAACACGCACGGGCGAGTCCCCGCGGACCCTTCGGGTGCACGCGGGACAAAAACGCTTACCGATGACAAAGGCGGAAGCCAGCGCAAAGAAAAACGAGGCTTAGGCGAGGGGCGGTGCGCGTTGAGAAAAGGGCGCCGCGCCGAGAAGCGTCGGCGCTATTCCAAGCCGGTCGTACCGAAACGCGAGTAGCCGCTCGTCGCGGGCATACGCGAATGATGGGACAACCGAAGCGTGTGCATTTTGAGCGAAGGACAGGATGGCGCAGTCCTGCGCCACCGGGGCGGAATCGCCCGGACTCCGGCGATCGCCATGCTGATGATCCGCCGAGGCATGCTCGCGAGCGTTCGCCAGGCGGTCGAAAAAGTGATGGACGCGATGGGGCGCCGAGGCAGTCAGGAAAAATAAAAACGAAAGAGCGGTGCTGAGTCGCAGGGAGTACCAAGCAAGGCACCTTCTCTTCGGGGTCATCGGCACCGATCGTATCCCTGCACAACCCCCACCGCAAGATCGGGCTCGCTATTTTCAAATCTGCCCGCTCAGGCGAGGCGAAACGAACCGCGGACTCAAACGACGGGCATTATGCCACAGCCGCGGTACTAGAATCGGACTTGCTTGGGCCGCTTTGGGCTGTCATAAAAGGAGTTGTGATCGGCACCTTAACCGGCCCGGTGGAGTTTTCGGCGCGCCCATGCCGGTGGAGATCGCCCGCCGTTTTGAACGGCTCCTAACCGTTTTAGCAGGCGAAAGCTGTGAGAGCTGTTGTTCCGACGGAAATCAACCATATTCGAGGCCGTAAAACCGTCCGGATCATCTGGGACGACGGTCACCAAGGAGAGTATCCGGAGGCCTACCTGCGCGGGTGGTGTCCGTGCGCTCTCTGCCAGGGCCACGGAGCGGGTCGCAAATTCATTACCGTAGAGGACCCGCAGCTTCGCGAGATCCGCCCCGTGGGAAACTACGCGATCGAATTTCTCTGGGGCGACGGTCACAGCACCGGCATCTACACCTACGATTATCTCCGTGCGCTCTGCCCGTGCGCTGCCTGCCAGACGGGGCGCAATGCCGCCGGTTGAAACGCGCGCTTCTTGACTTGCCAAAGCCCGTTTCTTACTCTGCAGTCCTTGGGTAATTCCGAACACGTGACTTCGCGATTTGCGAGAGTGGCGGAATTGGCAGACGCACTAGACTTAGGATCTAGCGGGTATCCCGTGGGGGTTCGAGTCCCCCCTCTCGCACCAGCCTCTATGCCGCGGCGCACTGAAATTCCCCTCGAGCTTTGAGCGGTCTCGTTAGCTTCCGTTGTGGCTTCGGCATCACCGACAAGATCATGAGAATCGATATCGATGAACTCAGTCCGATTCGACGCAAGCTGCGTATCGAGCTGCCGGCGGAAGCGGTGGACCATGGTTTCGCCCGGGCCTATCGGGATCTTAGCCGCCGTGTTCGGATCAAAGGTTTTCGGACCGGCAAGGCTCCCAGGCACATCTTGCGGGGCATGTACGGCGACGAAATCAAAGGTCACGTGCGCTCGCATCTGGTCGAGGATTCTCTCGGCCAGGCGATCAGGGAGAACGGGCTGCGAATCGTCTCGCGGCCTGAGATCGAAGCTGACGACCTGGAGGAAGGCCGGGGCTTCACGTTTTCGGCGATTTTCGAAATCAAGCCCGAAATCGAAGTCAAGGACTACCTCGGTATCGAAGTCGAGCGCCCCAAGCTTTCGGTCGGCGAAGCGCAAGTGGACCGAGCGCTCGAGCAGCTGCGCGAAAGCCAGGCGCGGCTCGAGCCCGTCGAAGACCGGGATATCGTCGAGCCCGGGGATTTTGTCGTCCTCGACTTCACCGGAACGATCGACGGGAAGCCGTTTCCCGGCAATAAGGCCGAAAATTACATGATCGAAGTCGGCGCGGGCCGGGCGCGGGCGCAGTTCGAACAAGCCGTTGCCGGCGCCAAGGTGGGGGTGGAGAAAACCGCCCGGGTGACGTTTCCTCCCGATGATCAGAACCGCGCGGTTGCGGGCAAGGCCGTGGATTTCGTGATTGTCGTCCGGGATATCAAGCGCAAGATCCTGCCGGCCCTTGACGACGAGTTTGCGAAAGACCACGGCTCGTATGGCTCGCTCGATGAACTCAAAGCCGCGGTGCGCACCCGGCTCGAGCAAGAGCTGCGCCAGATCCAGGATGATGATCTGAAGGAGCAAATTCTCAATCGGTTGATCGAAGCGCACCCGTTTACGCCGCCCGAAAGCCTGGTCGAGCGCCAAACGCGTTATCTTGTGGAACAGCAGAATCGGACGCGGCAGGCTGCGGCCAGCGCCGCGCCGATGGGCGCCGAAGCCCGAGCGCGGCTCGAAGAACGCGCGGCGCGACAGGTCCGAGCCACGCTGTTGCTCGAGAAAATCGCCGAGACGGAGAAGATCGAAGTATCGGACAGAGACCTGCAGGAACGAATCGATGTTTTAGCGCGCGCTGCGGGCGCGCAGGCTCAAACGCTCCGGGATTTTTACGAAGACGCGGACGCGCGCGGCAATCTCCGCGCTCAAATGCTGTTTGATCGAACGCTCAGTTTTTTACTCGAACACGCGCGTGTTCGAGACGTCGATCCTGCGGTGTTAAAGGTTGATGACAAAAATGAAACAAGCTAGAATGCCCGTGGTGGTTGAGGAGTTCCTCACGGTATGAATTTTATCCCTATTGTCGTAGAGCAAACCGGGCGGGGGGAGCGGGCATACGACATCTATTCGCGGCTGCTCAAGGATCGCATCGTGTTCCTCGGGAGCGTGATTACCGACGAAGTTGCGAATCTGATTACCGCCCAACTGCTGTTTCTCGAATCCGAAGATCCGGAGCGAGATATCTTCTTTTACATCAACAGCCCGGGGGGGTCGGTAACGGCAGGGTTGGCGATCTACGACACGATGCAATACATCCGGCCGCAGATATCGACGGTGTGCGTCGGCCAGGCCGCGAGCATGGGCGCGATCTTGCTCGCCGCCGGCGCCAAACCGAAACGTTACGCGTTACCGCACTCGCGGATCATGATCCATCAGCCGATCGGCGGGTTTCAGGGTCAGGCGGCGGATATCGATATCCAAGCGCGGGAAATTCTGCGCATGCGCGAAGAGCTCAACAACATTCTGATGAAACATACCGGGCAGAGCCTGAAAAAAATCGAAAAAGACACCGATCGGGACATGTTTATGTCGGGCAAGCAGGCGCAGGAGTACGGCCTGGTCGATGAGGTGATCGTTACGCGTCCCGAAGGGAGTCTTAAAAGATAAGAATTTTGAATATGCGGGGGTCCTATGCCAAAGCACGGAGATGATCGGTCGGGCAATCTCGTTTGCTCGTTTTGCGGCAAGAGCCAGGACGAGGTGCGGAAGCTGATTGCGGGTCCGACCGTATACATCTGCGATGAATGCATCGACTTGTGTAACGACATCATCGCCGAGGAGTGCGATCACGACGAGAGCCTGGCCAGCTCCTCCAACGTGCCCAAGCCCGCCGAGATCAAGCGGGTCCTCGACCAGTATGTGATTGGACAGGAGCGCGCAAAGAAGATTCTCGCCGTGGCCGTGCACAACCACTATAAGCGCATCGATAGCCAGATGGTAACCGGCGACGTGGAGCTGCAGAAGAGTAACATCCTTCTGTTGGGCCCCACCGGGTCCGGGAAGACGCTTTTAGCCCAGACGCTTGCCCGCTTCCTCCAGGTGCCGTTCACGATCGCCGACGCTACCAGCCTCACCGAGGCGGGGTATGTGGGCGAGGATGTCGAAAACATCATCCTCAACCTTCTCCAGGCGGCCGATTACGACGTCGAAAAAGCGCAGCGCGGGATCGTTTACATCGATGAAATCGACAAGATCTCGCGCAAATCCGACAACCCGTCGATCACCCGCGACGTTTCCGGTGAAGGCGTGCAGCAAGCGCTGCTTAAGATCATCGAAGGGACCATGGCGAGCGTGCCGCCCAAGGGAGGGAGAAAGCATCCGCAACAGGAATTCTTACAGGTCGACACCACCAACATCCTGTTCATCTGCGGTGGCGCGTTTGTGGGCCTCGAGGACATCATTCGCAAGCGCACCGGCCGCAAGCGCATGGGCTTCGGCGGGCAGCTCGAGGAGCAGGACCGAAAACGGGCCAGCGAGCTCCTCCATGATGTGCAGCCAGAGGACCTGTTGAAGTTCGGTTTGATCCCGGAGTTTATCGGCCGGCTGCCGGTGATCGCCACGCTCGACGAACTCGATGACGCGGCGTTGGTGCGGATCCTGAAAGAGCCGAAAAACGCGCTCACGAAACAGTACTGCAAACTGTTTGAAATGGAAAGCGTGCACCTTAAATTCACCGAGGAAGCGCTTCGAGCGATCGCCCGCGACGCGATGAAAAGGAAATCGGGCGCGCGCGGCCTGAGAGCGATTATGGAAAACATCATGCTCGACATCATGTACGACATGCCGTCCCAACCGAACATCAAAGAAGTGGTGATTTCGGAGGACGTGGTCAACAAGAACGAAGCGCCCATCGTGGTATACACAAAGGCCGCCGAGAGCGCGTAGGTTTGTAGGAAGGGGTAATTATGATTTTTCGGAGCGACAAGAAAGACGATCGAGAACGCGATGGCGGGGGCGGCACGCTCGTGCCCCTGCTTCCCTTGAGAGATATCATCGTTTTTCCCCACATGGTCGTGCCTCTATTTGTCGGGCGCCAACGCTCCATCAAAGCCTTGGAGGACGCGACGCAAAAGCAAGGGCCGATTTTTCTCTCATCCCAGAAGGACGCCAAAACCAACGACCCCACCGAAGACGACATTTATCGGATCGGCACCCTGGGGACGGTGGTGCAGATGTTGAAGCTCCCGGACGGCACCGTGAAAGTGCTGATCGAAGGCAAAAAGCGGGGCCGCGTCACCCGGTTTGTGAACAATCCGGAGTTTTTCACCGTGGAGGTGGAGGAGGTGGCGGAGATCGTCGAGCAAAACACCGAGGTGGAAGCCTTGGTGCGGGAAGTGCACACCACGTTTGAGAACTACGTCAAGCTGAAAAAGAAGATCCCGCCCGAGATGGTGATGTCGGTCTCGTCGATCGATGATCCGGGTCGGCTCGCGGATACGATCGTGGCCCACCTCGGCATCAAACTGGAAGACCGGCAGAATCTGCTGGAAACCTTCGACACCGCCGAACGGCTGGAAAAAGTGCTCGGCCACATGCGCGCGGAAATCGAAATCCTCGAGGTCGAGCGCCGCATCCGCTCACGCGTAAAAAAGCAAATGGAACGCTCGCAAAAGGAATACTACCTGAACGAGCAGATGCGGGCGATTCAAAAGGAACTCGGGGAAAAGGACGAGTTCAAGAACGAGATCCAGGAGATCGAGGAAAAGATCAAGCAGAAGAAGCTTTCGGCCGAGGCCCGGGACAAGGTGGAAAAGGAGCTCAAGAAGCTCAAGATGATGTCGCCGATGTCGGCCGAGGCCACCGTGGTGCGCAACTACATCGACTGGATTTTGAGCCTCCCGTGGAACGAGTTTACCGACGATAAGTTGGACATCAGCGAAGCGGAACGGGTTCTCGAAGAGGACCACTACGGATTGGAAAAGGTCAAGGAGCGGATCCTCGAGTATCTCGCCGTTCAGACCCTCGTCGGCAAGATCAAGGGGCCGATTCTCTGTCTGGTCGGCCCGCCGGGAGTGGGAAAAACCTCGCTGGGTCGGTCGATCGCGCGCGCCACGGGGCGAAAGTTCGTGCGCGTATCGCTGGGCGGCGTGCGGGACGAGGCCGAGATCCGCGGACACCGGCGGACCTACATCGGAGCGCTTCCCGGAAAGATCATTCAGTCGATGAAGAAAGCCGGATCGAGCAATCCGGTGTTTCTCATGGACGAGATCGACAAAATGTCGACCGATTTTCGCGGCGACCCCTCATCGGCGCTGCTCGAGGTTCTCGATCCGGAGCAAAACACCACTTTCAATGATCATTACCTCGACCTCGATTACGATCTATCGAAGGTGATGTTTATCACCACGGCAAACACCCTGGATCGAATCCCGCGGCCCCTGCAGGACCGGATGGAGATCATCCGTATTGCAGGTTACACCGAGCTGGAGAAGCTGAGCATCGCCAAGCGCTATCTCCTCGAGAAGCAGCGTGAAGCGAACGGATTGAAGCCCGAAAACATCACGTTTACGGATAACGCGATTCTCGGTCTGATCCGGCACTACACGAAAGAGGCGGGCGTGAGAAATCTCGAGCGTGAGATCGCCTCGATCTGCCGCAAGGTGGCGGTGGAGGTCGTCAAAAAAGACCGCAACGCCCACATCCAGGTGGGCAGCAAGAGCCTCCACAAGTTTCTGGGACCGGTGAAGTACCGTTACGGCAAAGCCGAAGTGGAGCAGAAAATCGGCGTGACGACGGGCCTGGCATGGACGGAGCTTGGCGGCGAGCTGCTCGCGACCGAAGTGACGATCATGCCCGGCAAGGGGCAGCTGATCATCACCGGCAAGCTGGGCGACGTCATGCAGGAGTCGGCGCAAGCCGCGATGAGCTACGTGCGCTCGCGCGCCGTCGAGCTCGGGCTCGATAAAGACTTCTATCAGAAGATCGATGTCCATATTCACGTTCCCGAAGGCGCGATTCCGAAAGACGGTCCCTCGGCCGGTATCACCATGGCAACCTCCCTGGTCTCCGCGCTGACGAAGATCCCGGTGCGCAACGATTTGGCGATGACCGGTGAAATCACCTTGAGAGGCACCGTTCTCCCGATCGGCGGGCTCAAGGAAAAGACGCTGGCCGCCCATCGCGCTGGCATCAAGAAAGTTTTGATACCGGCGGAGAACGAAAAGGATATTGAAGAGGTTCCCGCAACTGTGTTGAAGACGGTCGAACTCGAGCTGGTGGCGCACATGGATGATGTGCTGAAAAAGGCGCTGGTGCTCGACGATCCGGAACGCCTCTTCAAAACCCCGCCGCCGATGAGCGCCGAGCCCAAGGAAGACTCTTCACCGTTCGGCGACAAGGAAGAAGACGCTCCGGGGCCGAACATTCTACCCCAGTAGCTTTTGCCCATCGCCGCGCCGGATGTTTGACACCCGGCGCGGCGGTTGTTATAAAACTCCGTCCCTGTTTATTGCGTGACGCCTCCGCGGAAGGCTAGCTGGAATTTCACCCAGAATGACCGGGTGAACAATCGCTGTACTTGGGTTTCTCAGGGGCTGAGGGTTCCGAGGATGCCGAAGGCCGTGAGCTGACCCCTGGAGCGGCTCGCGCTCCCCGCCAAAGCGGGAGCCTGTTGGTAGCTCCGAGTCGGACGCGGCGCTTGTCTTGTCAGGAGCGCGGGAAAGAGTAATCTGACATTTGGGGATTCCCGGTGGGAGGTTGAGGCTGATCGTTTAGCTCGAGGGGCGGTTAGCTCAGCGGGAGAGCATCGGCCTTACAAGCCGGGGGTCACAGGTTCAAATCCTGTACCGCCCACCAGTTAAACTTTGTCGGCGAATGAGCATGCACGTTGCGTTTGTTGTCGGGGTCGTAGTTCAGCTGGTTAGAACGCCGG
>DATMBL010000015.1:0-3477 GCA_035559295.1 Candidatus Eiseniibacteriota bacterium | reverse complement strand
ATCGTATTGACGCCACATTCCATACGGGATCTCCTTCATCGACTGAAGGGCGTAATCATAGTTCTTGGTGTAGCCCCGCTCCACGAGGAACCTGGCAACACGCTCCGGCTCACGGGCAGTAATATCAGTTGCTCTAAGGATGGCGCGCAGCGCGCGTTTAGTGGCCGCGGGATGCTTTCGAATAAACTCCTTGTTTGCCGCCACCATGCAGCAGAAATATTGCGACCACGGCCGATCCATCATGCTGTTGACGACGACGTGACCGATCTTCTTGGCGCGCAACTCCTGTGGTTCCGGCGGAAAAGCCATGAATGCATCGATTTTTCCTTCGGAGAGGAGCCGCATGGATTCGGCCGCGGGATGCGTTACCCAGTGAATATCCTTGCGGGGATCGAGGCCGACATACGAGACCATGCTGGCAAGAAAAACATGAGGGCTCGTGCCCAACCCGATCACAGCGGCGGTCTTTCCCTTGAGGTCGCGAATCGAGCGAACCCGGTCACTAACAAATAACTCGAAGCATCCGACGTGCACCCCCGCCAGGATGACGATTGGATCCCCCGCGTCGATCTGAATGAGAGAAGGTCCGCTAAACAACATGCTGAGGTCCACTTGGCCAGACGCGACCGCCTTCATAGTCGCAACGCCTCCTCCTGTCCTAACATACCGGACATCGGTGAATCCCTCTCCCGGCAGGAGTTCTTCAGCGATGTAGTTGGGGGCCACACAAATGGCTGGGCTGTGCGCTAATCTGAGCTTGGTCGTCTCCGGTGGCGGCTCGGCGGCATGCGAATGGGACTGCAAACCGCAAATAGATCCAGCTCCGGCGAGCGCGGCCCTGCTCAGAAATTCTCGCCGAGTCCAGCCTCGTCGATTTTCGACTTTGGTCTGCCGGGCCGCTTTTAGATTTTCGACTGTCGGATCAAAACCCAAACCGATTTGCGCAGTTTTTTTACTCATGGTTTACTTCGCCCCCGCCATCTCCGGTCCTTTCCCGAATCCAAAATCCAAAATTGGATCACGCTTTCAGTTCCTTTCTCAGCTCTCTCAGAAATCGCCAATCCGCTCCTTGTGCGATGAGTTTCTGCGGGCTCGATTTGATCATGCCGGCTTCGCGCAGGCGCAGCGCGTAAAAGCGCACGGTGTCCTCGGGATCGTATTCGTGCCATCGGTCGTAGCGGACGGTTTTCAAGGCATCGACAGCGTAGTTGTAATCGCGGGCAAGACCCTTCTCGATCAGAGATTTGGCGGCCTGCTTAGGTTGCGCGGCGCAAAGGTCCGCAGTTTTCAGGATGGCGCGCAGCGCGCGCTTGACGGCGGCAGGGTTTCGCCGGACAAATTCCGCGTTGGCGGCGAGCATGCAGCAGAAGTATTGGGACCAGGGCTTGTCCAAGGTTGTGTTGACGATGGTACGGCCAATGTTTTTCGCGCGCAGTTCCTGGGGTTCGGGAGGGAACGCCATGTAGGCGTCGATTTTACCTTGGTCAAGCAGCCGCATCGATTCGGCAAACGGGCGCGCAATCCAATTGATTTCCTTGCGGGGGTCTACGCCGACGTAGGCTAACATCGTCGCCAGCGTAACGTGCGCGCCTCCACCAATTCCCTGCACGCCGACGGACTTTCCCTTGAGATCGCGGATCGTGCGGACCTCGCCGGTGCCGAACAGCTCGTAGCAGCCGACGTGCACTCCGGCCAGTAGAACAATCGGCGCGCCCGCCTCGATCTCGATCATCAGAGGGCCGGCGATGCCCATACTCAGATTCGCTTCGCCTGATCTTAAGGGCTCAAACATTCCCGGGCCGATCTCCCGCTTGATGTATTGCACGCGAGAGAAACCTTCGGCGCGCAGCAGGTCTTCGGCGACGTACTGAGGCGCCCAGCAGAGCGCCGGAATTTCGAGCAGCTTGAGCGAAGCCGTCTCCGACGGCGGCTCGGCGGCGCCGGCATCGGCTGTCAACCGTAAGAAAGATTCAACTCCTGCGAGAGCCGCCGCGTTGAGAAATGCTCTGCGGGTCCAACCCTCACGCTGGCTGTTCATGAGGCCTCTTTTCGGTGGGTGTTATCGCGGATCTTTGAGGCCAGCCGGTTCGTCGAGAAGTTCTTGGATGAGTTTTCGAGCCGGCACGCTGCTCCATTCTCTAGGTCCTATGGCCCGAGCTACGGCACGACCATCGCGGTCGATGACAAAAGTGGTGGGTAACCCAATGACGCCGTACAGCGCGTTGATCTGTCCCTTGGGGTCGAGCACCAGTGGAAAAGTCAGGCGAAGCTCTTTGGAGTATACACGAATAGCCGCTGCTCCTTCGCGAGCGTTGATGCCGATGACGCTCAGTCCTTGTGCGGCGAACTGGCGGTGCAATTGCTCGAACATCGGCATCTCCGGACGGCACTCAGCGCACCAGGTCGCCCAAAAGTTAAGTAGAACGACCTTGCCCTGCTGCGAAGCCAAGGAAATGGTCCCGCCGTCGAGGGTACGGGCACTGAATTCCGGGGGCATTGTCACGCGGGGATAGGTCGAAAGATTCAATTTGCCCAACCACTCCGTGGGCTCGCCCCGGCTCGGCCGCGGGATTGCGAGCAATATGATTGTCGCGACGAGGACCGCAGGGAGTCTTGGCCGTTCTCGGTTCATTTCTTCCCCCACGTTAGCGAGCACGAGACTTCGACGAGGCACGACGCCGCTACTGCACCGCCGAGTGTCCACGCTTGCGGATGTTATTTCTTGCCGACGATTTCCTGGATATCCTTTAACAGCATGGGGCTATACACGACCGTGGTCGTCGGGTTCTCGATGATCCACTTCTTCCGGATCACGCCCTGCGGGTCGATGAGGAAAAAGGCTCTGTTCGCGGTCATCCATTTCTCGTTGAGCACGCCGTAACTACGGATCATCTTCCGTTCCGGGAAGTCGCTGAGCAGCGGGAACGGCAACTGCAGCGAGTCGGCAAACGTTTGCTGCGAGAACATATTGTCGGCGCTGACGCCGAGGACCTGGACACCCAGGCTTTCGAACCGCTTGTAGTCGGTCTTCCTGGCCGACAGGTTCGCCGCTCAGGTCGGAACAAAAGCCGCTCCGTAGAATTCGATCAGCACGAACTTCTTGCCCCTGAAGTCGCCGAGTGAAATGTCAACCCCGGTTGTCGCCGGCAGCTTGAAGTCGGGCGCTTTGTCGCCCACTTCGATGGCTGAAACCACTCCCGCCTTGATCAACAGGGCCATGAGCACAACGCCCCTGAGAGGCAAACTCTTTCGCGTCCACGAGAAATTCACTTTCCCTCCTTTGTCTATTCGTCGCTGGTGCTTCAGCGCAACTAAAGCAACTACGCCGGTTACCAATGGCGCGCCATCATCGGATCACTCGATTCGCTCGATATAGGACCTGGGGATTAATCTCGATGCCCAATGTTTTTGCGATCTTTAGATTGATCACCAGTTCGATCTTGTGGTTTGTCTCCACGGGAATCTCACCAGGTTTTT
>DATMBL010000014.1:0-3063 GCA_035559295.1 Candidatus Eiseniibacteriota bacterium | reverse complement strand
AAGATCGAAAAAACTTACAGCAAATACGGACCGCCCACACCGACGGCGCCGGTGCCGTAACAAGGGCGCTCGTTGCACTGAAACTTAGTTGATGAAAAACAATCGGTCTACAATTTGGTTAGGAATGCGAACGAGTTTCTCGGAATCGAGAAAGCGATATCCTAAATACCGATACCGACATCCTTTGGCACAACGCATGCGCAATGAGCACGGACGAAGGAAGGAACAGGCCCGGGTTGCATCGAGCGGAATCAGGCGCGAGTCGGCCTTAGGATTCGGCACCTTAAAAACGCGGGTGGTGGGGCTTTGGTTCTCGCACGGTCGGAAAACTACGCGCCCTCGATCAGCGGACAGAGTGTATTTCCCTGAGGGCGGCGGACTTTCCGACGCAACAATAACTGCAGCTCTCCCCGCAGCAGCTCCAGTCCCCGAATCTTGCGATCAAGATCGGAAAGATGCCGGCGGGCCAAGTCCTTGACTTCCGCGCAGGGTGATTGACCTCGCCGCGACAGCTCCAGAAGATTTCTCACTTCCTTGAGCGTGATCCCAAGAGTTTGCGCCCGACGCACGAATGTTAGTAAGCCGACTGCGTCCTCGCCGTAAATCCTGTAGCCGTTCGGAAGACGGGCGGCCGGCTTCAACAATCCCCGAACCTCGTAGTAGCGAACCGCGGAATTTCGGATCCCGACCCGCCGAGCGAGGTTTCCTACGGTCAACATGTTTGGCCTCCTTGACCTTAAACTATGGTTCAACGTTTATCATGAGAATCAGTGCAGGGCCAGTTTCTTGCCCTGCACGGCGAGCGGCCGCGGAGGACTCAGATAATGGACAGAGTGCAATTCAAGATTGGCGGCATGTCTTGTTCGTTTTGCGTCGAGACGATCCGCCGCGCTCTCACGCGCATGGAAGGGGTCAAAGACGTTCACGTGAGCTTGGCTCATGAAGAAGCCCTCATTGAATACGACCCCACGAAGACACGACCCGAGCAACTCGAAGATACGCTCACTGCGGTGGGCTACACAGTCCGCGATCCGGAAAAAGTAAGGACCTTTGAAGAAGAGGAGGCGGAGATCCATCGCGAGCGGGACCGCTTGATCATCGCTGGCTCGCTTACGGGGATTGCGTTTCTGTTGATGCTGCTCATGTGGCTAGGCCGCATGTTTCCCTATATCGAGTGGATCACGCTGGTCCTGGCTTTCGTAACAGTATTCATTGTCGGTTGGCCGATTCTTAAAATGGCCTGGGGATCGCTGCGGCGCGGCATTCTGAACCAACATGTACTCTTGGAGTTCGCTGCTTTGGCAGGTTTGACGGGCGGTGTCCTGGGATTTTTCTTTCCGGATTTTCCCTCCCCGGACTTTTTCGGCGTCGCGGTGTTCGTTACGACCTATCATATTTTGAGCCAATACACTTCTCTGCTGGTCCGAACGCGTGCGAGCCAGGCCGTGCGGAAGCTGCTGAGCCTTCAGCCGGCGACGGCGCGAGTGATCCGAAACGGACGTGAGCACGAGGTCGCGGTCGAGGAAATCGCGATCGGCGATTTGGTGCGAGTCAGGCCAGGCTCGCAGATCCCCGTCGATGGCGAGGTCGTCGACGGCGAGTCGGCTGTCAATGAAAGCTTCGTGACGGGGGAGCCCATACCCAAGGATAAATCCCAGGGCGACGATGTCATCGGCGGCTCGGTCAACCAGACCGGCACGCTTGTCGTTCGCGTCACCAGGATCGGCAAGGAGAGCTTTCTCCAACAGGTCGCGCGGCACATTCAGGAAGCGCGGGCATTGAAGCCGGGCATTATTCAGCTCGTTGATCGGATTCTCGTCTACTTTGTGCCTGGCGTCCTCGCGTTCGCCGTGCTCGCGATCCTGATCTGGACTGCAGGAGCGTGGGTTGTGACAGGACAGCCGGACCTGATCCGCGCGACTTATGCCGCGCTGGCTGTCCTCGTCATGGGATATCCCTGCGCCCTCGGCATGGCAACTCCGCTGGCGATGATTCGCGGAGGAGGAGAGGCCGCGCTCAAGGGCATTCTCATGAGAACCGGCGAAGCCTTTCAGGTCTTCAAAGACGTCAAAAAGGTCGTGCTCGATAAGACCGGCACGATCACGGCGGGAAGGCCGCAGGTCGCCGACTTAATTCCGCTGAACGACGGCACGCCCGAGAGCCTGCTTGAGCTTGCCGCAAGCGCGGAGAGGCCCTCGGAGCATCCCCTCGCACAGGCTGTTGTCCAAATGGCGGAAGAAAAAGGCCTGGACTTTAAAGAGGCGAGGGATTTTCAAGCAGCGGCAGGAGGAGGAGTTAGGGCCAAAGTAAACGGCACCCGCGTGCTGATCGGGAATGTCCGCTTTCTAAGCAATGAAGGAGTAGACGTTGCCGCTGCACACCAAAAAGCTACAGAATTCGAGACCCAAGCCAAGACTGTCATTGGCGTGGCTCGGAATCAAGAGCTCGTGGGGCTCTTAAGCATTACGGACGCAATTAAAGAGGATGCAGCCGAGGCGATCCAGCGCATGAAAGAGGCGGGCCTTCAGCCCGTGATGATCACGGGAGACAACCAGCATACGGCTAAGGCGGTTGCCGCACAGGTCGGCATCGAGGAGGTTTATGCGCAGGTCCTGCCTCAGGAAAAAGCGGTGAGGGTGCGCGAGCTTCAGAAAAGAGGCCTTCGTGTGGCGATGGTCGGCGATGGAATCAACGACGCACCCGCGCTCATGCAAGCGGATGTAGGCGTCGCCATCGGAGCGGGGACGGATATCGCCATCGAGTCGTCCGACGTAATCCTTGTCGGTGAGCGCCTGGGCGGATTTGTCGATGCGTACGAGATCGGCAGGCGCAGCTTTCATAAGACCGTGCAGAACCTCGGTCTCGCTTTTTCTTTCAATGGCATCGGCGTGCCGCTGGCGACCACAGGCTGGGTTCATCCGGTCTGGGCGATGATTGCAATGGCGGCAAGCGTCAGCGCCGTTCTCCTCAATTCCTTCGGCGGCAGGCTGCTGCCGAAAAGTAAAAAAACAGAGGTACCCGAGATGGCCGAAGATGAAGCCGTCGAGAAACTAAATTTCGTAG
>DATMBL010000013.1:0-16385 GCA_035559295.1 Candidatus Eiseniibacteriota bacterium | reverse complement strand
CTCTTGGGTAACCCAGGAGAATGATCCAGAAGACCATGTTCTAGAGGGCGGACAACGTTTCGTGGTCGATCGCGCTGGGGTGGTGGTCGTACAGGCCATTACCGACATGCATATTCGGGTAGCGCGAAAATCGCGGTCCATGTTCATCGAACGCCGTCTTGATCGAGAGAAAAGCACCGGATGGCAGAATTCCCTTACGACTACCGTGGGGGTCGGCGTCCTTCTAGTCGTGCTCCTGTGGCTTAGCTGTTGGGGTGGGTAATGCCCGTCGAGCTTGAAAAGATGAATGTTTCCTGCGGAACGTCAACGCGAACACCGTTCAATCGGCGCGTGGTTTGGTTCAGGCAGCAGATTTTTCCCTGGTTAAGACGTTGTTGGATGTAGGGTGTGGCGGCGCAGGGATGGCCATAACGATAACGAAAGCATACCCCCACATAGCCGCGACAGCAGTGGATCTGGCTCAAGTCGCACCGATTGCTAAAAAGATCGTATCTGAAGAAGGCGCCGAATCGAGAGTCAAAGTCCTCGCGGCAGACGCTGTAAACGGCCCGTTGTCGGGAACCTATGATGCGGCAATCATGAGAGCGTTTCTTCAGGTGCTGTCTCCAGAGGATGCGCACCGAGCCGTACACAACGTCGGTACTGTCTTAAATCCGGGCGGCAGGATCTTCATTATAGGGCAAATTCTCGACGACTCGCGGCGATCTCCTTTGGACGCGGTCGGATTTAATTTAACTTTCCTAAATTTCTTTGCTGCGGGGGAGTCTTACACCGAAAGTGAACACCGACACTGGTTGAGTGACGCAGGATTTGTGGACATTCAACGTTCTTCGCATTTGCTCCCTGACGGCAATAGTTTAATGACAGCGCGAAAAGCCAAATAGCGAACAGTTTTCGTAGCCCATCCGAACCGGGCGCACCTTAGAAGGCCACTTTTCTGGGCGAAAACACGTCGCCTAGGAAAAAGAGGGATGCCCCGATTGTTGCTGAAGCCGCCGATCAGCGTCCACAGACCCAGTGACGTCGTCGAAATATAGAGGTAATAGCGCGCGGCGCCGTCGGTGTCCGACCATTGGAGAGCAATGAGATCGCCAAAGTTAACGCCGCCAAAATTCCATTCGAATTAGCCGATGCTTGTGCGCCAGCTATACCTGCGGAAGCAAACTGGAAGGGCAGAAACAATACGCTTACTAATGCCAGAATCTGCTTTCGCACTTTCCCCATGGTTCAGTCGAGCACTCGCTTGAACACGGCCGAGCTTTTCAGTCCTTCGAAAGCCGCATTCAATTGCCCGCCAATTTAGAGGACGGCTTCCAGCTTCCGGAGCAGGTCATCTAAGTTGACGGGCTTCGGAACGAACAGAGCCCCCACGGCTTCTGCTCTTACCTGTTCTGCCAAATACGCTGTAACGAGAATTTTCCCCCGGCCGGGGGTAATGCGCTCAAACTCGGAGAGAACCTCAAAGCCGTTTACTTCACCGTTGAGTTTGAAATCGACGATAGCGGCATTGAATGTCTGGCTCTGAAGTATTTTCAGAGCCTCCTCTCCGCTTGCGGCCGATTCAACCGAATAGCCAGCGCTCGTAAGGCATTCGGTCAGTGCTAAGCGCGCTACTGCTTCATCCTCGACGACCAGTACCTTTTTCATCCCAGTGTCGCCTCCTCCCGATGTTTTCCGAAAAGTACAGTTGTCATCTTCAGACGATCGCTTCCAAACTAAACGAGCCCAGGCCAGTGACGCAATTTGTTACCAGATGACGTTGAGCGGCTTTCATTAAGGTCATACAGCCGGCTGAAAGTGAGCCTGCTCACCCCTAACCGCCCGATTTTAAAGTTTCGCGGTTGTTGAGGTTCAAAAAGCGGGCCTGGCCTTGCTGTTGCTCGTAGCGCGATGGCGACGTTGGCAAGCTTGTTCGCAAATTTGGCGGCGCGCATATGGTACGGACGCAATGAGTAAGAAAATTCTCATCGTCGAAGACAACGAGGATAGCCGGGAACTTCTGGCCCATATTCTTCGAAGCCAGGGTCACCGGGTTATAGAAGCCTCGAGCAGTAAGGAAGGAATCGAATCCGCGATTCGAGAAAATCCCGACTTGATCTTTATGGACCTCGGTCTTCCAGACGTAGACGGTCTAAAGACAACTGCCGCGCTCGGACAAAATCCGGCGACCAGTCATATTCCGGTCGTCGCAGTCACGGCGTGGTTCTACGTCATGTGGAAGGACAAAGCCACCCAAGCCGGCGTTGCCGAGTATCTGGAGAAGCCAGCTTTGCCCGCAATGCTTCGCGATGCCGTCGACCGGTTCACCCGGAAAACCGTAAGCCAGTAAAGACCAGCCTTCGCTTTCGTCGGAGGTCGAAAATGACATCCGTGCAGGGAGTAAGAAATGCCGATCCTTGCCCCGTGGAAACTCTTTATAGACCTAATCGTTGACCTCGAAACCGATCAGCCCGGCGTTTATGAACTCGGGAATAGAGAGTCGCAGGTGATCTACATCGGCAGCTCGGGGCAAATTCGAACCCGCCTGCTCGAGCATGTGAAAACATACCGGCCCGCCTGCATCAAAACGAACGCTGTCGTGTATAGGGTTGAGTACCGCGCAAACAGAATGGCGCGGGAGCGCGAACTTTACGATGAGTTCCTGAGTGTTAATAGGAGGGCACCGCGATGCAATGACACGACGCCGTAAATTGCCCGCGTTCCAGCCGTAATGGCACGTGGCTCCGGGTCGGATCGCGGGCAACTCCTTGATTTCTGAAAATAAGATAGCGTAAAACGGCACCGTTTGGACGCTTAGAGGCCCAGTTCTTGGGCCAAACGCGGCCTCTAAGAGAAATGAGGCCCAGAGCCAACGGTTACTTTCTCCCTGGTTAGTCTGGCATATCACGCAGCGCTGTCACCAAAAGGAGTTCCTGCTAAAGTTTCCCTGCGACCGGCGCCGGTATTTGCAACAGATGGTCGAAGCGAAGAAGCGCCATTTGATCTGAGTAGAGCTAAACCGGTGTACATCCCACATCCCTCCCAGAGGGTTAACATTTTTCGTTTAGGGGTCGCTTTCCGGCAATGGAGGATTTTACCGGTTGACGGTGTAGGAAAAGTCCAACAAGCATGCCATAGCCACATCCTGTGAATTGCGGCCCCCCGGCCTCATCCCCGCTAGAAGTACAGCCATTGTTGTGCTGCTGCCGCCCAATATCCGGTAGCAGCATATGATTTTAGCGCATAAAGCATTCGGAACTGCAGACTCGGCGGCCGAATCTTTGGCTATATGCTCCCCCGCCGAGCAGCTAACTTGCCAATGGTGTTTCTGGCCAAAGAGCGACGGCTGGTCACGAAAATGCATAAACTCTAAAACACTATCACATTCGGTTAATATACGCCGTTGAAAAAGGCCGAAGTTCCATGAAAGCGCGGCGCATTCAGTTGAAACGAACGAAGGGCTGGCCCATGCCTCCGAACACAGTGAAGGTGGACCGATCAACCAAATGGGGAAACCCATTCAAAGTTGACTACAAGGGGATGACTCCCGAGCTTGCCGTCCAGAGCTTCAAAAATCTTTTAGATGAATTTGGGGAATATCAGATATCACCCCGCGTCAAAGTTACAGTCGACGATATCAAGGGTGAATTGCGCGGCAAAAACCTGGCTTGCTGGTGCAAATTATCAGAGGCGTGCCACGCTGACGTGCTACTAGACATTGCCAATCGAGAATCCGAAGTAACTGGTGATCCGAACAAGGTTCAACGGAAGTGAATCAATTGTTGCAGCCGTGAAACTCGGCCTCTCAGCGTAGAAACAGCCTCGTTGCAAGGAAGTGTGGAGACATAACGTGCTCCGGCCCGCGGACTCGACCGCGTGCGATGACTCTCGTATGCTCGTTTGGTAGGTTTGAACCCGCCTTCGCTTTCACCGTTCCTTTCTCCGCCGCTGTAGAGACTTGGCCAATATCATCCTCCCGAGTAATTCGGTTTTAGGAAGATCGAGCCTGGGTTTCATCGATGCCGCAACACGGGCTATCTCGAGGTTCAGAAACTCCATTTCCGTTTGTCTGCCGATCCTAATGTCTTGCAGGGTCGATATCAGTTGGCCGTCGGATCCTTTGCTTATTAGCATTATTTGATCCATTAGCTCGCTTTCGCTTAACCCCGTATGAAGCCTGTCGGTTAGCGTTACACACTCCCTGACTACGTCGCGGGCGAGGTTTGCGATCTCTTCGTCCCGAGCGAATACCCCATTGTCAGCGTCGAGCAAAGGGCAGATGGAGTTGAAGACGGAGTTTATAATTGCTTTTTTCCAGATTTCTCTTTGAATGTTCCGTTCTGAACGAAATGAGAACCCGTCGGTGGTCAAGTCCTCGACACATTTCTCTAGGCCTGATTCCTCGCCGATGATAATGCCTATGGGAGATGAGGTGATCGGGCGAAATGCAAAATCGTATTCAGATCGAGCCTGACTGGTCACATAGAGAACGCATCGGTAGACCGCGGAGAAATATCCATCGAGGAACGGCTTCTCAACACCAACCCCGTTTTGCATAATGACGAGGGGCCCTCTTGTTGTCTTTCCTTTGAGATCCATGGCAATCGCTTCATTTGCGTATGACTTGGCGGCTATCACGATCGTTCCCTCGAGATTACTCAGCTTGGACAAGGACACTATTCCAACAGGAGCGCTCATGCGATTCGCACCGTTCTCGACGGTAACCGTGACCATGCTTTTGCGTACATCTTTCGTGCTGGTTCGAACAGCAACTACAGTCTTTCCCGCTTTCACCAGGTACGCGGCCAAAGGTAGGCCGATTGCTCCACAACCCAGTATGAAGATTGTTTCCTCTAAAACCATGCGCGCGCGCCGAGGATTCCACATGCGACTATCAAGACGCTGGCCGATCCTTCCTTATGGCTTCGTACGGCGCGTCTGGCCTCAGTTCCCAACTCCGGCCGTCAAATTGCTCAACCGGCAACGACTGCAGATCGACTTCCTCCAGGCAGCGGACGTCGATCATGTATTTGGCTGGATCCGCCCGTGGCCGGTAAAGGGGCGCAAATCCGCAGTGCCGACAAAATAGATGTCGCTCGGTCATCGTGCCGAACTGGTACGTCGCGAGATCTTCGGCCCCGGAGAGAAGTCGAAAATCGTCCGGCGCGACCATGTGATATCATAGGCCTTCTTGCTGCAGATGGAGCAGTTGCATTGGCTTGCGCGAGCCATATCGGTGGTCATCTCGAAGCGAATTCGTCCACACTGACAACTCCCTGCACAGGTCTGCCTTTCCATAGGTCCCGTTTGGTCGGCGGCGGAGATTCCTGTTATCGATTCGACTATGAGAGCGGCGGATCCACGAGTTCAAATGGTATTTTTTTATCGTACGATAACCGCAAGGAATAGATGAGCTGCGACACGCCTAATCTTTCCCGGCCAGTCTTCCCAACGTGATGAGAGCCTGCTCGAGCCGATCGGACCAGGGATGTCCACAGCTCAGCCGAATGAAGTTTTGATACCTCTTTTTGGCTGAGAAGAGGCAGCCTGGAATGATGCTGATCTTTTCCCGTAGGGCCTTGCGGTGAAGCTCCAGTGAATTGACCGATTTCGGCAATTCCACCCAGAGCACAAAACCTCCCGAGGGTCTCGTTACACGCGTTCCCTCCGGAAAGTATCGGCTTATGGCCAGACTGATCCGTTGGACTTGGGTGGCAAGGGATTTTCTTAGCCTCCTCAGATGACGGTCGTAGCCGCCGCTATCCAAGAATTGGGCGATTGTCATTTGGGGCAAGCTGGCGGTTGCCAGCGTGTTCATGAACTTCAACTGTTCGACTTTGAACTTGAACCTGCCGGGAGCGGTCCAACCCACACGATAGCCCGGCGCCAGATTCTTCGAGAACGAGGAACAGAGAAGAACCAAACCATGTTTGTCGAAGGCCTTTACTGTTTTTGGCCGAGTAACGCCAAAATACAGGTCCCCATAAATATCGTCTTCAATGAGCGGGATCTCACGTCGGGCGAGTATCTCAACCAGTGACTTTTTGTTTTTCTCGGGCATGCAACTACCGAGCGGGTTGTTGAAATTGGGAATCAAAATGCAGGCCCTCACTTTATTTCTCTTAACCGCGCGTTCGAGCGCTTCCAGATCAATCCCGTCTCTAGGGTGGGTGGCGATCTCCAACGCTTTCATCTTCAAACTTTCAATCACCTGTAAGACTCCGAAAAAAGTCGGCGATTCAATCACTATGGTGTCGCCCGGGTTCGCTACCGCTCGAAGACACAAATTGAGCGCCTCCATCCCGCCGCAGGTCGTAACGATCTCGTCGGTGGACAAATGACAACCCCAGTCCAATGACCGGCGCGCTATTTGCCGCCTTAAGCCTTCGTTGCCCGGCGGGAAGTCATAGCCGATCGCCGCGGCCCCACGGCGCCGCCCGATAGCGGCCATAACGTGGTTCAGTTGTCTGACCGGCAGAAGGTCAGGGCTCGGAACCCCTGCGCCCAACGGAACAATCTCCGGGTGGCTTGCGGCCTGCAGCACTTTCGAAACCAATTCGCCGACACCCACCGGAGTGGCAGAAGCATAGGGCGTCGATGTCCTGGGTTCGGGAGGGATTTTTTCGGCCCGAACTTTAACGTAATAGCCAGACTGAGGGCGCGCTTCTATCAATCCCCTGCTTTCAAGTAGGAGATAAGCCTGAAGCACCGTAGAGATGCTCACGTGCATCTGCAAACTAAGCCTGCGCACCGAGGGTATGCGGTCGCCGGGCCTAAGGACGCCCTGACCGATAAGCCCGGTCATTTTTTCAACCACCTGCTCGTAGAGATAGGACTCACTGCGGCTCGATAAGTTGTTCATGGACGACGTCACTGGGTCTGTGGACGGCGGTCCGAGCTGACACTAAGGGGTTTAATCCGATGGGCCGACGGGTTGCTACCGTGCCTCGGAATCGATTAGACTCGGCGCATTTGTATCGGGGGGCAAGCATGGACCTTGAACCTATTGTTGACTGGATAGAAGTCGTAATGTGGGCGATTGCCGGCGCGATTTGTATGTTTAAAAAATCAACGCAATTGGGAGTTGGGTTCGCTCTGCCAGATAAGCTTCTGGCGGTGCTGATCGGTTTTGGCCTAGTGTTGTCCGGTTGCTCTTTGTGGTTGGAGTACCAGCCATAGCTACGACGTCGTCATCTGCTAAGCTTGCGCTTCATGTGCGAACATTAGGTGCTAATCTTTGCTGTCGCTTGTCGATCCATTCCTTCGAAGCACGAAGTAGACAAGCCGAGCTTCCGTCTCGGAGCTGAACCGTTCTCCATAATCTCGTGAATCGCCTCACGCGCTCCGGACCTTCCGGCCGGCGCGACGATCCCGGTTTTGGCTCTCCAGAGATTTGAGTCGTATCCAAGTCGATCATGTAGCCGTTGTATTCGTCGCGCTCGGGGTTCGGGCCACGTTAAAACCCTTGATTGCTTAAGTACGGTGGCGTAAAGGGGCATCGCTTGAGCGCTTGCCCGAAAGATCGGCTTTATCTCTGCAGGCCCTGATTACTTGCTGCGCGTGCTCAAAACGGCCAACTAGTCGATCCTTCGGCTCGGGAGACTCCGGTGAGAACACAGTCCGTGCTCAAAAAACCGCACGAGCACAGGCGCTAGTGATGACCAGCCCCGGGTATCAACATATCTTCGACTGAAGCGCCTTTGTCGGGCAGCGCGGCAACAAATCGCTCGGATTGATTGTGATGCACGATTGCGTCCTGGTCGCCGTGTATGATGAGGTACCTGGCTGGCGGCTTGCCCGCGAACTCCTGCAATCGATGCACCGGCGAGAAATTCTCGTAATCCTCCTTCGCCTCCGTGTAAGGTCTTCCCATAAGCTTGACGACGGGATCGTCGGTGTGCTTGGGCGGCTGCGTCACGCGCCACCAATCCGGAAGATGGTAGATGCCGTAGACTCCGACCATAGCGCGAATGTGTTTCGCTGTCGTTTCGTGCAGTGATAGCATCGCCGCCATGTGGCCGCCGGCGGAATCTCCAATCGTGCCGATGCGCGCCGGATCGATATGCAGCGCCGAGTGCCATGTGACTGACCCAACCGTCGCGAGCGTTAGCGGCCGAGTACACTCTTGAGCGTCAAAAGAAATTCCTCCGGCTGAATCGGCTTAGAGACATAGGTTGCCCTGAAACCCTCCTCCCGGACCGTGCTCAACGGATGAGCAGTGATGAGCAGTTTCGGCTTTCCTGGTTGGAGGCGTTCAAATTCGCTTATTATTGCGCTACCGCTCACATCGCGCCCGGCTCCCGAGTCGGTGATGAGCGCGTCGAAGCGGTTGGTTCGGAGTTTTTGAAGCGCGTCCTCGCCTCTAGCCGTGGATACGACCGAGTAGCCGTCGGCCGTCAGAAGTTCCGTGAGGCTCAGGCGTGAAACGGCCTCGTGTTCAATCAGCAAGAGTTTGATGGGCCTGTGTGGAGTAGATTGTTCTGATTGCCTGGACATACAAGACCTGCCTTTCTGTTCGGGCTTCCGGTCCTGTCTGACCCGGCATTAAAGCTCGGACGGTAACGCCTACGGGAAAAAACACACTATCAGATTGACGAGCAATGTCCAGTGGAATAAAGCCTCACGAAAACAACCCCTGTTTGGCTGAGAAGAGGGAGCTCGCGATGATCCTGCTCCTATCCCGCAGGGCCTTTTGCGCAGCTCCAGCAGTGATCGATGGCGATCCCCGCCGGTCTCGATACGAGCTTACCGGCGGAAAGATAGCGGCTTACGGCCGGGCTGATCCGTTCGACTTGGACGGCAAAGGGATACTCCAGAAAGCACTACGAGAACGCCGCGACAATCGACGAGAAGCGTGCACCAAGGGTTTACGTGACGTTTACCGCATGCGCGCTAGTAGAGGATCGATCCTTTCTCGATTTGTCTCTTGCGGTCTTCGTATTCTTCCCTGGAGATCCTTTTGTTTTTGTAATCGTCTTCCAGCTGCTGCATCTGACGATACGCTTGATACTCGTAGCCCGCGCTGGTTGCGCCCGCGCCTACCGCCGCTCCGCCCAAAAACGCGCAGCCCGCTTGAGCAAGACCCATCACAAGCAAGCAAACCATGATGATTTTTTTCATTTAACCTCCCTGCTCGACTCGTTACGACCTCGAATTTTATGTTAGGGCCGTCGCGCTTCCGCCCGGCTCGATCGTCGCCAAACACGCAATTCGGCCTTCGTTGGCTGGCAACATAGCACGGTACCCGAAAGAGGTACAAACTCGCCTACTGCAATCGCCGGTCGGGACTTAAGCTCCGTTCGGGAAAAACTCAAGTCTGATCGAGGTTGTTCCGCCGAGCGGGATTTGACTCTCCGGCGCGAGAGTGGTTTAAGCTCCACGTTGCGCGATCCGTTTGATTCAGCGGCGCGGTTCCGATCCCGGAACGCGGCGAACGCTGAGACTTCGCCGTCGTTTTTGTGCAATGTCGGTCAAGATTGTTCCCGTCGCATCCGCAGGCGAGCCTGTCGAGGTTTTAACGATCGAGGGAGGGAGCGGGATGTGGAACGTGGTCGTGGTCTGCGAAGGAAAACCGCACCGGCTGTCGATCACGGATCAGAAGATCATCACAATCCATGACCACCCTGGGGATGGACGCCGTGGGGAACGGGATGGGGGGTGGGGCCGCGGGTCGGTAACTTGCGCGTGTGATCGGGTCAAAGCTTGGCTGCCAAAGGGCATTTACATCATTGCCGTCATTCCATAACTCCGCCGGCGCGAGCGGTACCGGTACTGTCGGGCCGAGATCTTCGATCTCGAGAGACGTTCGCGGCGCCAAGAGGATTGCGTCAATCCAGAAGGGCGCGGATGGCGGCCGGCCCGCAAATCCGTTCGGCGATGGCCTTGCCCGCGGATATTCGACTTCCCATTCAGCCACTGCTCCAGCTTTCGACTGTCGAACTGCCATCGTCCATGGACCTTTTTCGCGGGGAGTCGTTCTTTCGAAATCAGGCGATAAACCGTCGATCGATGCACATTGAGATATTCGGCGAGCTCATCGACATTGATTCGGTTCATAACTTGGCCCTCCTGTACAGGTGCCTTCGTGAGCAACTTTGTTGCCACTCGTAAGACCGGCCGACCATAATAGGCCAAGTCACGGCAAATCCGGACACTAAAAAGTAGGAGACGGCGGCATTGTCGGTGCGCCACCCACGCGCTGTTTCATTTTTGCGACACCGTATCTTGAGATAAAAACAACGACTGCCGCCTGTCGTCAATTCGGCAGGTTATAGGTGCTCATCTGTCGGAAAGTTGACAACCCCCCTTGACTTACGAGTCACTTCACCGAGTAAATTGAAAATGACACCGTACGGCGCCATGCAACAGAGGATCCTGCTCGTAGAAGACGAAAGTATCACGCGCGCAAACATCGCCGATCTGTTGAAAGCCAACGGGTATGATGTGGCCGAGGCGCGCGACGGGGCTCAGGCGGTCGAGCTGCTAACCGAACGGAGCTTTGATCTCATCATTACCGATCTCGTCATGCCGCAAATGAACGGCTTCAAGCTCATCGCCAGGGTTCGTTCGTTCGACCGAGCCCTGCCTGTTATCCTCATTACGGCGTTTCTCTCTACGCAATCCGGCGAAGCCATTCTGGGAGGATCCGCGGAGTTCATCGGGAAGCCGATCGACCCGGGCGTTTTACTGACGGCGGTCAATCGGCTGGTAAGCCGGGGTGATTGAAGCTCGCCTTCGGTTTGACTGGGAACGATAGAAATCAAACCGCGCCGATTCGACGCAGCCTCAGAGGCGCTGCCCGGCGAGCGCCACAACGGCCTCCGTTTCGTTTACCGCGGGACGTGTAATCCGAACTTCCTTTCGACTGCTCAACAAAGCGTGCATGAGCGCCCGCAGGCGCTCTCTGTCATTTTCGACAAACTGCAGGAATTCAAACCCGGCGCTGCCTCGGTCGGAGTGCCGTAGAACGGCCGCCTCGACCACGATGGGGAGATCTTCGCCGGAGAACTGCAAACTCAAGCTCATGATCATGCCTGGCTCGAAAGCCGCATCCGTGACAACGGTGCAACCAGCCAGCGATAGCTGAGTGACGGTTGCTGTGATCGTGGTGTTCTGCCAGAGGATCGTAACCGGGAAACCTACCGCGACGCGGTCGTACTCCCGGCGTTCGTGCTCGACTCTCAGATAGCGCACACCAAATCGAAAAGCGGTGAAACGGTGGCCGCAGAGTTGGCATCTAAAGGGGTAGACGTAAACCGCTGCCATGATGCGCTCCAAGAATCCGACCGGACGGACGCGCTTGACGAAGTGCTCGGTACAGGCAGGACAGTTCAGCGGCCCGAGAGGGCGCCCTAGTAAACGGGGAGGCGGACAGTCCTCCATTTTTGGTCGAGTGGGCCGGTATCGTGGACGCTGCTTCAGCATTGCGGAGTGGGACATGCGCCCTTGCAAAGGCAAGGCGCATGCCAGTAACACAGCGCAATAAAATCGGGACGTTAATATCGTCGAGCTTGCGTTTGTCGTGACAAACTTCGTCGTTTTGCCGTCGTGCGGATAGTTTTATGGCGCGAGGCGACGCGTCTCTCTGGCTCGGGCGGACGAATCGAATGAAACATCGAGGTTTGCCGCGCGGAACGCTGACCGAGCACAAAAAAACCGACCAAAATCTCCGGGGCCCGCGAAGGCGAGAGGGATGGCGTTTACCCGCGAAGGCGGTCGGCGGAGCGACGGGAGCGACGCCTGTGAAGCTTCCATGGTTTCAGTCCGGAGTTGGGCTTCGGACGGGAAAGCGGTTGCTTTTCCCGTGATTCCATGTCAGGCCGGATTGAACTCGTTCAGATGGTAAAGCCCAGTAGGGAAAAAATCCAGGTTGTCGCCGGGCTCCTTTTTCGGGGACGAAAAGTTCTCGTCTGCCAGCGGCATGATCGAGGCCCATTTCCATTAAAATGGGAATTTCCGGGAGGGAAAGTGGAATCTCGAGAGCGCGCGGATGCCGCGCTTCGTCGGGAACTCGAGGAAGAGCTTGGAATCGATGCCGGTTCCATGACGGAGATTGCGCGTTATGAGCACGCGTACGATGATTTTGCGGTCGATCTCCGGTTTTATCGCGTCGACGAGTTTCGCGGCGAGATCCAAAATCTCGCGTTTCGCGAGCTCAAGTGGGCCGCCGCCGAGGATCTGCAAGAACTGGATTTCCTCGACGGAGACTGGCCCCTGGTGCGCCTGCTCTCCAGTGCTGCCGGGCGGCCGGTGTGGCCCAGCCACGAAGAGTAGTCGCGCCCACCGTTAGCTCCGCCAAAAAGCACCGGACAGACTATTTGACAGCCGCCGGACGGGAAGCTATCCTGTGCGCAATTTTTTGCCCGGGGTATGCAGCCGAAATCTTGGATCCTGTTTGCGCTCGTTTCCGGCGCGCAGTTCTTCACCGTCTCGCCTTTGTTCGCCGACGTGTACATGTATCGCGATAAGCAGGGTGTCATCACGTTCACCAACGTTCCCACGCACGCGGGTTACCGCCGGATCCTGAAAGAGAACGGCTCCGGCATCGGCGCCGCGTCTCGATGGGACGGATCGTACGATGAAATCATCCGATCCGCTTCGGACCGGCACAGCATCGACGCCGATCTGATTCGAGCGGTTATCAAGGTTGAATCGGATTTCAATTCCACCGCCCGCTCTCACAAAGGCGCGGCGGGTTTGATGCAGCTGATGCCGGAGACGGCCCGGTTGCATAACGTAGCCGACATCTACGATCCCAACGACAACATTGAAGGCGGAGTCCGGCACCTCAAGCTGCTGCTCAACCGTTTCGCGGGCGACCTGCAGCTGACGTTAGCGGCATACAACGCGGGTATCAAAGCGGTCGAGAAGTACGGCGGAATCCCTCCCTTTGCCGAAACACAAGAGTACGTTCGGCGCGTGCTCCGATACTACCGCACGTACAACGGGCATCGCTTGGAGTCGCTTCGGCAAATCAGCTCCTCCCACCCTTGAACCGGGACTCGTAAACCTCTAGTTTTGGCAAAAAGCCGCGGCGCCTCAAAGTCTTTCGGACGTGCCGGGCGGGATATGTTCCAAAGGGTCGGCATCGACCGTGGTTTGGACGCTTCCCAATTGCCTCAGTCTCTTTCGGATCTTGATCATTCCGGTGCTGGTCTGGCTGTTGACCTATCCGGACCCGGTCTCCGGCCTCTGGGCAGCTTTGCTGTTCGTCTTGGCCTCCGTCACCGATTACTTCGACGGCTACCTGGCGCGGCGCAATCGTAGCGTTTCCAGCCTGGGCAAAATCTTGGATCCGCTCGCCGACAAACTCATGGTCGCATCCGCGTTGATCATGCTGGCGGCGCTCGATCGTCCGGGGGAGCCGAGCGTTCCGTCTTGGCTGGTCGTCGCCATCATTGCGCGCGAGACGGCCGTGACGGTGATTCGCGGCATCGCCCTCGCCGAAGGAATCGTCATGCAGGCGGAGCAATTGGGAAAATACAAATTCATCTTGCAGGCGTTTGCGCTCGTCGGCTTGCTGATTCACTACGAGTATTGGGGCGTGGACTTTTTCGCCGCGGGTCTTTATTTCCTGGTGCTCGCGACGGTGATCGCGTTTTGGTCGGGCGTGAACTATCACGTGCAATTCTTCCGCTTGCTCCAGACGCGCACCGGCCACGTGTAGGGGCGCGGCATCCGAGCGCGGGGAAGCCGTCTCGCGAGAGAAAATTGACAAACCGCTCCGATTCGGGTAGGCAGTAAATCGATGCGGGTGTAGCTCAGTTGGCTAGAGCGTATGCTTGCCAAGCATAAGGTCGGGAGTTCGACCCTCCTCACCCGCTCCATCTTGAAGCCCCGTTCCGACGGGGCTTTTTTTTGGTCTTCCAAACCCGCCTCCCTCCGGCTTGCCGGGCCGAGTGAGATTTTTCCTTGACAACCCCCTAGCGCCCGTTTACTTTCGACGAAAAACATTCGTGTTTTCATCGGTGCGCTTCCGTGGACGGCTACAACAGCAAGTTGGCCAGCCGGATTGCCGGCGTGAGTCTGCGGCAGATCCAGTACTGGGACGAGCGCGGTTTCGTCCGGCCGTCGGTCAAGCTGGCGCGCGGGCGCGGCACGAGACGCCTCTATTCGTTTCGCGATCTCGTCTGCTTGAAGGTGGCGAAAGACCTGACCCGCCACGGATTGAGCCTGCAAAAGATCCGCCGCTGCCTGCGATCGCTCAAAGACTACGGCGCCGCAACCGGTGAAGCGGCGGACTCGCTTCGCTACCTCACCGACGGGGAGCGGTTGTTCGTCATCACCAGCGACCGCGACAAGATCTTGCGCGCCATGGAGCGTGAATTCGTGCTGTCGCTCCGAATCGGTCATCTGGTGCGGCAGCTCGACGGCGAAGTTCAACGAGTCGCCCCGCGCGCGGGTCGGAAGGCATCGCCGGCGCGGCGCGGTGCGGAGGCGCGCCGACCGGGCTCTGCATAGCGCGAGATGGAAGCCGCCAAGATCACGCCGATGATGCAGCAGTACCTCCGCGTGAAGGAGCGGTACCGTGACGCGATCCTCTTCTTCCGTCTCGGAGACTTCTACGAGATGTTTTTCGAAGACGCGCTTACAGCTTCGCGAATCCTCGATATCGCCCTGACCTCGCGCAACCGGAACGAAGCCTCAGCGGTTCCATTGTGCGGGGTACCGTACCATGCGGCCGAACCCTACATTCGAAAACTCCTCGAAGCCGGCCACAAGATCGCGATCTGCGAACAGGTGGAGGACCCAAAGCTGGCGCGAGGCGTGGTGCAGCGCGAGGTGGTGCGCGTCATCACGCCCGGAACCGTCACGGAAGCCGATGCGCTGGACGCGCGCGGCAACAACTTCCTCGCCGCCGTGTCGGGAGGCGCGAACGGCTTCGGTCTGGCGCTGGCGGACATTACGACGGGCGAGTTCCGGGCGACCTCGGTTGCCGAGGAGCAATCGTTGTTCGACGAGTTGGAACGCGTCCGTCCGAGCGAGGTGCTGGTCGCGGCCAATGAGCGCGCAATGCGCGCGCGCATGGAAAAGCGCTTTCCCCGGATTCACCTGACCGAGGTTGCCGAAGCCCTATTCAGCGAGGCCCCGCCCGCACCGTCGGCCGGCGCGGCCCGCCTGCGGCGCGAGTCGGCCGCCGATCGGGCCGCGCTTGCGATCCTCAACTACCTCGAGGAAAACGCTCCCGAGTCGGTGCGTGTTCTGCGGGAGGTGGAGCGTTATCAGGCTTCCAATTACCTGGTTCTCGACGAAGTGACCCGGGTCAATCTCGAGCTGGTGGCGAATTTGGCCGGGGAGCGCAAGGGCTCTTTGCTCGCGGTCTTGGACCGTACCGTGACGCCCATGGGCGCCCGCCGACTCAAGCACTGGATCCTCTATCCGTTGCTCGATTGCGGGCGGATCCGCGAGCGCCAGCGAGGCGTGCAGCATCTGTTGGATAGCTATCCCCTCCGCGAAAACCTGAGGGCGGCGCTGCGCAACGTGCAAGATCTCGAACGGTTGGCTGGAAGGGCGGTTACCGGCACGGCCACGCCGAAGGACTTGGTGGCGATCAAACTCTCACTCGAGGGCGTCGCCGAGGTCAAGGCCTGCCTCGTTGCCGCGGGAGGCGAAATCTTGCCAAACGCGATCGGGGAGCTTTCAGAGCTGCCCGAGGTCGTTGCGCTCATCGCCAAGGGCATCGTGGATGATCCGCCCTTTGTTCTCAAAGACGGCGGGTACATCCGGCCGGGCTTCGACCCCGAGCTCGACCGGCTCCGCGCCGCCCGTGCCGATGCCAAAGATTGGATCGCGCGCTTTGAGGCGGCCGAGCGCCGTCGCACCGGCATCCAATCGCTCAAGGTCCGTTACAATCGCGTCTTCGGCTACGCCATCGAAGTGACGAAGGCCAACCTCAAGGCCGTCCCGCCCGACTACATTCGCAAACAAACGCTGGTGAACGGCGAGCGCTATATCACCCCCGAGCTTAAGGAGTACGAAGCCCAGGTTCTCAACTCGCAAACCTTGATCGAGAAGAGCGAATCGGCCTTGCTCGCGAAGATACGAGAAGACGTGGCTGCGCGTTACGATGCGCTCAAGCGGACCAGCGTTGCGCTCGCGGCGCTCGATGCGCTCCTGTCGCTCGCCGAGACGGCGGCCTCCGAGCACTTCGTTCGGCCTCAGGTGCACGACGGGCTCGACATCCGCATTAACGAAGGACGGCATCCGGTCGTCGAAGCGGCTGTGGGCCGGGGAGCGTTTGTCGCGAACGACTGCTTTATCGACCCGGAATCCGACCAGATCCTGCTGCTCACGGGCCCGAACATGGCCGGCAAATCGACGTATATGCGGCAGGTGGCGCTGATCGTGATTCTCGCCCAAATGGGGAGTTTCGTTCCGGCGGCGTCGGCGAGCGTCGGCGTGGCGGA
>DATMBL010000012.1:0-8656 GCA_035559295.1 Candidatus Eiseniibacteriota bacterium | reverse complement strand
GAAGTAAAACGCGTCATTGCGGGAATCGCCGCGCGCGGCGGCGTTCAGGCGGCGATGCTCGCCCAGCTTGGGCTCACCGGGCCGCCGACCATAATCGAAGGGAAGCGCGGCTTTTTAAAAGTCTTTGCCGATCGGTCGGAGCCCGAGGAGATTACGCGCAACCTCGGACGCGATTTTAAGATCATGCGCATATGGTTTAAGCTGTACCCCTGCGTCGCGACCGTCCAGGGCGTTATCTACACGCTGACTAAGCTCATGGAGGAGCATCGCTTCGAGGCGGATGATGTCGAAGAGATACGCGTCGGCATCTCCGAAACTTCGGTTTTGCACGGCGGTGCGATTTACGAGCCGCGCGATACCGCCAGCGCGCAATTCAGCCTGCCGTTTTCATTGGCAATCCGCTTGTTGAAGAACGACAACGACCTGAGCTTCTACATGGATCCGAAACTCTGGACCGATCCGAAAGTGCTCGCGGTGGCTAAGAAGGTGAAAACTTACGCGGACCCGAATGCGCAACGAGACCAGAACTACAACACGACGATGGAAGTAAGATTGACTAACGGCAAGGTGTACAAGGCGTTCGAACCCTACCCGCCCGGCTCGCCGTTCAACATGGTCAGCCGCGATGTCTTGCGGGCGAAGTTTCGTAAAATGGCCCGCGCCGTGCTGAGCGACGAGCGTATCGACAGAGTAATCGGAGCGGTGGACCGATTGGAGACTTCCGAAGACGCCGCTGAATTGGTACCGCTACTTGTGAAGTGACGGATCATTAGCCGGCGGCAATACGACCATTGTCATCGGTCCATCGTTCGACGGAGTAGATCATCGCTGATTTTCATTCCCGCTGCGGAGTAGCTGAGTTAATGAAACAATCGAGCAGAATTTGTTTAGCTGTGCTGGTTTTGCTCTTTGCATCAAGATCTCAGGAAGAGGAATTACCGTCTCGGGTGATGGTAATAGAATTTCTCTCGGCCGTCGCACCCGCCTATGCGGCAACCCCGCTGCCACTCCTGCCACGCGGGGGCCGGAGGGACCAAACAAGGACAGTAGCAGATGGACGCTCTCGGTGCAGCTGATTCAAACAAGCGCCAAATATTGGGCGGGACGACCATTACGGGTTCCAAGAGTCGAGACCGGCGAGAAGGGGACTTATTTCGAAGAGCCGTTTTTTGTCAAAACTGCTCCACGCGGCAAATGGGTCTGGTGGACCGTGGCGCAACACGTCGTTTCAGGCAGTCGCTACAAGTACATCTATGAATACATCTACATGGATGCGGCGACCGGCAGGGCGACCTCACATTGCGCCGAGCAACCGTCTTCTTATAAGCCGCTGACAGCCGTAGCATGCCCGCCGCCGCGCTGAACTGCCGCGAGGACTCACTGCACGCGACCGATCTCGTCAAGTTTCTCCTTTAGAGCGAGATCGCTTAGTTTCTCGACTGGCAGATCTACAAATAGGCCGATGCGTCGCTGAAGCTCGGTATATGCCTTCACGAACGCTTTTCGCTTTTCCTCATCCGTGCCGTGAACTGCGGCCGGATCGGAAATGCCCCAATGCGCAGTCACCGGCTGTCCCGCCCATAGCGGGCACGGTTCCGCGGCCGCTTGATCACAGACAGTGAACACGAAGTGCATCGGTGGAGCGTCTTTTTTAGAAAACTCGCTCCAGTCCTTACTCCGGAACCCCTGAGTCTGTATGCGGTTTCGTTCCAGCAGCTCTAGCGCAAACGGATTGACGCGACCGGTCGGTCGACTCCCAGCGCTGAACGCTTTGAACTTACCCTTGCCGATGCTGTTCGGGCTACCCCCCGGTTGCTGGGTGCTGAAGCCTCGCCGGATCCCCCACACCATGTGGAACGCGGGACCCGAGCCGGCATCGCTACTTGAGACGAATCTCGATGTGGTGCTCGCGCGCGGCTTCCTTGAGCGAGTGCACGGCCCGAAAGGATGAGTACCTCGGAGTCGGCGGGCAGCGTGATGGCGAACGGTTGGCTCTCTCGCGGCGATCGGATCTCTTAATGGTGGCTTACGTCCAGCAATCGAATATCCGACATCGGACAGCCGAGGTGAGAAGGGCAAGACCAGTGCTAGAAATGAGGTATGGAGTGTCTGGCATGATGACTCCGATTGTAATGCTGGTTTTAATGACGGCACCCTACCTCGTGGTGCGCGTGATCTCACGCGCCACGCATGGTTACTACGATACGCGGGGCGCTGCCGCGATCGGACTTGCCGCTCTGTTCGGTTTCACGGGAATTGGACACTTCGTTGAAACCGAGGCGATGGCGCAAATGCTGCCGCCTTGGCTCCCGGCGCGGATCTTTCTGGTTTATCTGACGGGAATCCTCGAATTCGCAATCGCCGCCGGCTTCCTGATTCGAAAGTTCAGGAGAGCCACCGGGTGGGTTGCCGCCGCGCTCCTCGTTCTGTTTTTTCCGGTAAACATCTATGCCGCGGTTAATCACGTTCCGATGGGCGGCCACGCCTGGGGTCCGGTTTATCTGCTGATTCGCGCGCCGCTGCAAATCACGATTTTGCTCTGGACATACCGGTTCACGATCAGGCGGGCGGAGTCGGTTCTCTAGGCCTCCTGCGTTGCGCTCCATTTGAAAACCTTGAGCAAGTAAAACAAGGCGGGAAAGATTATCAACGATCCAACGACAAGCGCGTAAAGGAGGTAACGCAGCGCCGGGTCCGGGGCGGCCGCCGTATAGATCGTCAAAGGGTCGCTCCGCGAGTTGAAAATGATCGGATACTGAAGCCGAAACCAGCCGATAAGAACCAAAGCTACCTGGCCGGCGACCAGAACGCGCGCCAAGTGAGTGCGGTGTCGCTTTACGGCCACCCACAGCGGCACGAGCAGCACGGTTGCGCCGATCATCGAGCCGAGGCTTAAAGCCCTTCCGGCGAACATCCGTGCTAGCGCAAGCCCGTCGAACTCGGCGGCGAGAAACACGGCGATGCCGGCGAGAATGGCCAGGACATTAGTGATTATCGCGCGCCGGACGAAGATCCGCTGGATCGGCGGATCAGTGGTCTCACCGATGAGATAGACGGCCGCGAGAAAAGCGAACAATACGCAGGTAAACACGCCGACGGCGAATGAAAACAGATTGGCCCAGGGTCGAACAAACGCTGCGTAAAAGCCCGCCTCCGGCGGGCTTGTGGCTCCCAATAGGGAAGCGCCGGCAACAATCCCGAGCATCAACGGCGCGAGAAAGCTCGAAAGTACGAAGATGGCCGCATAATAGAGATGCGCGCGATCACGCGCCACGTCATAGTGGCGAAACGCAAAGGCGCAGCCTCTCAGGACGACACCCAACAGCATCAGGGCAAGCGGAATGTGAAAAGTAATAGACAGCGCGGTGTAGGCTTTCGGAAAACCCATGAAAAGAATGACAATGGCAAGAATCAACCACACATGGTTGGCTTCCCAGACGGGGCCGATCGCATGGCTGATGATCTTGCGCTCCTCCTCGGCGCGGTCGCCTCTGACAAACGCTTCCAGCATGCCGGCGCCAAAGTCGGCGCCGGCGAGCAGGCTGTACAGTAGAATCGAAGCCGCGAGAAACAACGCGATCAGGTCAACCAACATGGCGGAACTGTCTCACCAACAGCCAAGTCACGATGAACGCCAACAACAGATAAACCGCGGTGAAACCCATCATTGGATAAACGAGTCCGGGCATCGGCGTCACCGCTTCGCTGGTCTTCATGTATCCGTAAATGATCCAGGGTTGCCTGCCCACCTCGGTAACCGTCCAGCCGGCTTCAATGGCGATGAAGCCGAGCGGCGTACACAAGGCGAATAGCCACAGGGCCTTTCGCGAATGCAGCCAGACGGGGCGCCTCCATAGGGCAAACAACGACCACGCGCCGATCGCCGCGAGCAGCACGCCGATGCCAACCATGATTTGGAACGCGATATGGGTCACCGCGATCGGCGGCCAGTGCTCGCGCGGGAATTGATCGAGGCCGGGAACCACGGCGTCGAAATCCCCATGGGCAAGAAAACTTAACAATCCGGGGATTTCGATGCCGTAGCGAACCGTTTGCGTTTCCTCTGACGGGATGCCGCCGATCGTGAGCGGCGCGCCCTTGGCAGTTCGAAACAGCGACTCCATCGCGGCAAACTTGGCCGGCTGCAGCACGGCGGTCTGCTTCGCCAGGCGATCGCCGTGAAGCGGTTGAACCACAGCGGCAAGCGCGCCGATGAAAACCGCAATACGAAACGCGCTCGCATGAAACGCCGAAGCGGGATTTTTTAACAGACCGATCGCGTGAATCCCCGCAACCGCGTAGCCGGTCGCGCAAAATGCCGCGATGGTCATGTGCAGGCCCTGATGCAGCGCGGCGCGATTGAACATCGCGGCCACGGGATCGATGTTGATCGGTTTGCCGTCGACCCAGTCAAACCCCGCCGGCGCATTCATCCAGGCATTGGCGCAAATCACGAACAAAGCGGACGCCACGCCGCTGAGTCCCACGACCACGCCGCTCGCCCAATGCGCCCACGGATGAACGCGGTTCCAGCCGTAAAGAAAGATTCCGAGAGCGATCGCCTCCAGAAAAAAAGCGGTGCCTTCCCAGGCGAACGGTAGCCCGCTGATCGGGCCCGCATACTCCATGAAATTCGGCCACAAAAGTCCGAGTTCGAACGAAAGCACGGTTCCGGAAACGGCGCCTGTCGCAAAGAAAATCGCCACGCCCTTCGACCAGGCTTTGGTAAGATCCAAGTAAACCGGCTCTTTGGTTCTGAGCCAACGCCAATGAGAGATCGCCATCACGAACGGCATCGCCATCCCGATGGAGGCGAAAACAATGTGAAAACCCAGTGAGATCGCCATTTGCGAGCGGGCTGCGAACAGATCGGTCACAGGCGTAGTTAACTCGGCCGGTCGCGGCGATTCAAGCGGCCCGCATGTGAACATCGCATGGACGGCGTACGAACCGATCTGTCGCGGCGCGGCCCGGGCGCTCACAACCGCTTGAGTCGAAAGCTTCCGCGGTATAGAGCTTGGAGAAGCGCACTCTTTCGAAAATTGCTTCATCCTACCCTCTTCCTAAGGGCGAGGGTGAAGAACCATGCGACGGTTTGAGCCAAAGCTCATCGGACGGTGAACCCTGGAGAGCCGGTGGCCGAGAAGCGTGAATCAACCAAGGAGTTTCGTCATGCTTGGCCAGAGGTTCGGTCCCAACCGGCAACCGACGGCTTGGAGGACGCCTCGAGGCACCGGCCCATGCCCACCGACCCGAAAGGGTTCATCGTTCGATGACCACAGGTTCGTGTCAGGGCTTTTCAGCGTCTGCGGGCGAGCTAAGCTCATGTCTCACTCCGTGGGATTTTCCACGCCATCCGGTTGAATACCGAGGGCTATCGAATAACGAAGGCAGCGCTCATGCGTTTGAAGCAATGCGTTGAATGAGCGCCATAACGGAATGTCCGGGAGGATCCGATGCGTTTCGGATTTGCGCTTCCACAAGTCGGCTCGCTGGCCGGACCGGAGGCCTTGATCACGGCGGCCACACGCGCCGAGGCTTTGGGCTATGATACTCTTTGGGTTCTTGACCGCATACTCTGGCCGTTGAGCCCGCGAGCCCCCTACCCGATCGGCGACGGCTCTTTGCCGGCTCAGTACAAGAAGGTGCTCGATCCGGTCGAGACATTGACGTTTGCCGCCGCCCACACAAGCCGGATCGCCCTGGCAACAGGCGTCCTTAACCTTCCCTGGTACAATCCCGTTTTGCTGGCCCGACGGTTGACGACACTCGATATTCTGTCCCGTGGTCGGCTTCGCGTCGGATTCGGTATCGGATGGTCGCCCGATGAATACGAGGCCGCTGGAGTGCCGTGGGAAGAACGCGGCAAACGTGCCGACGAGGCGATCAACGTCCTCAAGAAAATATGGGCGACCGATCCTGTAGAGTTCCAGGGAAAGTACTATCGAATTCCAAAATCTTTCATCGGCCCAAAGCCCCTGCAGAAGCCGCATCCGCCCGTCTACATGGCGGCATTCGTGCCTTCCGCGCTAAAGCGTGTTGCAGCCGAGGCCGACGGCTGGTTCCCCGTCGGTATCCCGCTCGGCGACGTTGGGCCGTTGTTCGAGCAAATCAAAGAGATGGCCAAGGCTGCCGGCCGGGAGTCTTCGGCGCTCGAGCTTATTGTTGCCGGGGGCGTGGAAGTTCACAAAACCCCTATCGAGAAAGACCGGATCGAGTTTACCGGTACGCGCGAGCAGATTGCCGGGGACTTTGAGAGGGCGCGAAAGCTCGGCGCGGCGGAAATCGTCATCTACGCGCAGTTCTTACCGGAAAGCGCAACCGTCGACGACCTCGTCGCGCGGATGGAGGATATCTGGAGCATCGCAAAGCAGGCTTAAGGGCTGGTCCTGTCAAAAGTTGGTCGCTTCCCGCGGCCGATGTGTGAACGGATTGGCGGGCACGTCGACGAAGCGATCCCCTCCGATCGGCCGACGGACCACGGTGATGTATCGCATGGCAACTCCTCTCCAGCACGTCTCATGGGAGTCCCCACTGGTCGAGCCTCGCCCGGACCGAGCTCTCGAATCCCACGCGCGGCGTAAGCAGGGAATACGGAATCCGGCGATTCCGTACTTTGCGTCCGTTCCGTGGTTGGCCCGGGCGGTGGTCGATCTGCGTCCGGAGCACGGACTGCTGGTGCACCTGGATCAGAAGACCGCGGATCTCGTTGTGCTGGTCGTCAGCCAGGAGAACTCGTGCCGCTTCTGTTACGCGGCGGTGAGGGCGATGCTCTGGAGCCAGGGCATGAGCACGGCGCGGATCGAGCGCGTCGAGCAAGAGTTGGCGCGAGCCGATCTCCAGACCCGGACCGGAGCGGCCATCGCGTTCGCTCGAAGCCAGTCACGCACAGGTCCCTCGGCAGCGCGCGCCGCCCGCGAGGCGCTCCGCCGCGCGGGCTTCAGTACCGACGAGATGAAGGAGATCGCGTACGTCGTCGCCGAGACCGATTTCTCGAACCGCGCTCACACGATTGCCGCGATCCCGTCGGGCCAGTTCGAGCGCCTGCCCGGCCGGCTCCACATGCGGCTGCTGCGACCTATAATACATCGAATCCTCGAGAGCCGTCGCTTCCGTGGCCGGTCGGCGCCGCTTGACCACGTGGCGTCGCATCCCTATGCCCGCCTGGTCGAGGCCTATGCGGGTTCTCCGATTGCGCCGGCCCTGGGACGGGTGCTCGAGGACATGTGGGCTTCGCCTCACCTCACGCGCCGCTGCAAGCTCTTGATGTTCGCCGTCATCGGCCGAGGGCTTGGCTGCGACGCGTGCGTCTCGGAGATGGGCGCAGCCCTCGAAGGGGAGGGGCTCAGAGAAGCGGTTTTCAGCAAAGTCCTGAGTCATCTCGACGGCCCCGAGCTGGATTCCGTGGAGCGGTTACTCGTGCCGTTCGCCCGGGAAACGATCTGGTACGAGCCGGCGCTGATTCAACGCCGCGCCCGCGGGTTGCGCGGGCGCGTTTCGGACCCGCAGCTGCTCGAGGCGATCGGCGCGGCGTCGCTCGCTAACGGGCTCTGTCGGATGGGCGCGATGGTTATGGATCAACCATGACGGCGTCCCTCGTGATGATCGGCTTGACGGCGCTGGGGGCGGCCCTCGCCGCTCTGCTCTACCATCAGTGGCGGCGGAACGCGAGCCTGAAAGAGCAGCTCGCGGCGGCCATCACTGATCTCCAGCATCTCCAGGAAGCATGCTCCCGGCTGGCGCCCGCCGGTGTCGTGCAACACCTCATCGCCGATGGCCTCAAGTCTGGCATCGGGGCGCCCCCCCAGCGCAAGGTGGTAACCGTTCTCTTCGCCGATCTCGTGGATTATACCGCGATGAGCGACCGGCTCGAGCCCGTTGTCCTCGCGCGCGTGCTCAACGGCTATTTCCAGCGCATGAGCGACGCCATCCATGAGCACCGCGGCCACGTCGCTCACTTCCTGGGCGACGGCATCGTTGCCTACTTCGGGGCGCTCCAGCCAAACCCATGGCAGTGCAACGATGCCGTGCGCGCCGCCCTCGCCATGCGGACGGCGATCCGAGAGTACAACGTCGAGCTCGCGCGCGAAGGGTTGCCGGCGCTTGCCGTGGGAATCGGGATCGACCGTGGGTTGGGGCTTGTGGGACTGGTGGGCTCCCGCGAGCGGATGGAGTACGACTTCGTCGGCCGCACGGTCAACCTGGCCGCGCGCGTACAGGCGCTCACGAGAACCCACGGGGTGGATATCCTCGTAACCGAGTCGCTGCGCGCTGAACTCGACAGCGCGTTCGTGTTGGCGCCGATGCCCGCAGAAGAGGTCAAGGGAATTGCCGAGCCGGTCGTCACCTACGCCGTAAAGGACGGCCCACCCGCTCCCGAGCCGGTAGCGCGCTGACTTTCCGCCGGCTGTGCCCCGCCGAACGTTTGACATCATCGGCGTTTTCCTCCATGGAGGAGTTGCGCGGACCGGTTCACGGAGCGCCGCAAGCAAGGAAAATGTTTCCGGATATTGATTAAGCGTCAGAAAGAAGGGACGGAGACGTGCAATGAATCCAAAGAAATTGCGTGCGATCGGATCCGCCACCATTGCCTTGGCTCTCTTGCTCTGCGGCGGTTCCGGCGTTAAGGCGTTTGCCGCCGGAGCGGAATAGCTCG
>DATMBL010000011.1:0-55428 GCA_035559295.1 Candidatus Eiseniibacteriota bacterium | reverse complement strand
CCACCGGCGCGGGCGTGTCGGGGACTGCGGTCTTCTCGGCCGCTGAAACCCGGCCTGCGGGGCGAGAAATTACCGCCTCGTGGTTAGGCTTGGAAGATTCCGACTCGCGAGCCTCTCCCGGCCTGGGCCGTGGCTCGAGTGATTTTTGGGTTACCTGACCGTGATCGGGGCTTGCCTTCCGTCGATCCGACTGCTCCGCCCGAAGATCGCTCGCAGACTCTGTGCGTTCGCGGCCGGGCGAGCGTTCTACGTCTGGCGTCACTTCGGCGCTGGCGCCGCCCGCGCGTGCGGTGCCAAGCGGCGGCTTTTTCACTGGAGCGGGTTCGGGAACGCGGGGCTTTTCCGCCACCGCTCGATGCGTTTCCGTCGTGGTCTCGACCGCAACCGGCGGGCTTCCCTTCGATAACCTCGCTTGCTCCGGCGACGGCCGGTTTTCCCCGACCGCTGCGGCTTGGGGCAGGCTGTTTTCCGAAATCGTTTCCTCGGCGATCGCGGCACGACGATCGCCCGCGGGGGCTTCGGCACGCCCGGACACGAGTTGCAGGATGCCGTCGCCGCGCGCGACGAATGTCGCCGAGCGTTCGAGTAGCTGCGCCTCGGTAATCTCACGCCGCAGAAAATGTTGGACGGTATCTTTGGATAGATAAATGACCGCGCGCTCCAGTATCACTCGCGGCCCTGCGCTCTCCCGCGCGATGCTGCGCCATGACAGGTTGACGCCGTACCCCGCGACTTCCGGATCTTTCGCGATCTCGGCATCGCTTGCCAGGATCGTTAGCAATTCAGGACCGTACTTGGCAAACACCCGCTGGGTTTTCAAACGATGCTGCTCACTCGCATCGAACGTGTCGGGCACCCCGAGCACCACTTCCAAAAATCGCTCGTCGGGAACGCGCGTTGCGGAATGGGTGAAAAACCCGATCCCTCCATTCGCGGCGATGTTGTTGGCGAACTGCAGGCCCGACGTGACAGGACTGCGTACGATACTCTCAACGATCCGCTCGAGATTCTGCTTGTAGCGAGAACCCAGGGATCGGGCCCTGGTCGTACTGTAGTAATGCGGCGGCGTCACAATCAGCCCGGAACCACCTGGCCGGGCGCTGTCCTCATGGGTACTACAACCGGAAGCCCAAACCAGTAGAGCGTTAATTAACACTGTCAAATAAGCTCGATAACTAGGCATAATTGTTAGTGACCTCTCGGTTGCGGTTTAACTTTCCTTGACACAACTCCGGTGCGACCTATAATGAAACAGTTTTTTGGTCAATATAAACGCACGAACTCCCAAAAACAATCAAAAGTTTGGACCCGACTATGCCGCTAGGCGAACTTTTGTTAGCCAAAGAAGTCATCACGAGAGAGCAACTCGACCGGGTTCTCCAACAACAGAAGATCGCCGGCGGGCGGCTCGGCGACAATTTAGTTGCTCTCGGTTACGTGACGCGGGAAAAGCTCGACGCGATCCTCCAAGAGCCGCCGGCAATTCCGAAGACCGTCGCCGACACCGGCCTGGAGCTCAACTTTCTGACCAATCTCCTGTTGCGCATCATCTACGTTTCCGGCCTGCAAACGATTCCGGAGCTCTCGGACCAAATCAAACTCACGCGCGCGGTTGTCGAAGAACTGCTGACGTTCGCCAAGAAGGACGCTCTGGTCGAGATCAAAGGCCCGCTGGAAAACAATCACACGATCATGCGTTACGCTCTGACGAGCGCCGGTAAGGCGCGCGCTGCCGAGGCGCTACGGCGCTGCGAATACATTGGCGCGGCGCCGGTTTCGCTCGCGTCTTACCAGATGCAGGTGCAGAAGCAGACGATCACGAACGAAATCATCGGCATGGACAAGCTCCGCAAGGCGCTGTCGCACCTGGTCCTTTCCGATGACATCATCCGAAAGCTCGGGCCCGCGGCCAACTCCGGTAGAGCGATTTTGATCTACGGAGCGGCGGGAAACGGAAAGACGTCGATCGCTCAGGGCCTTGCCGAGGCCTTCGAGCAGCCGGTTTACGTTCCTCATGCGATTGTCGATGACGGGCAAATCATCAAGTTCTTCGATCCCGCGGTTCACATGCCGGCGCCCGGCGGCGTCAATCGCGCGAGCGCCGCCCCGCATCCGATGTTCCTTCCTCCGGCGGAATATGACCCGCGCTGGGTACGATGCAAACGGCCGGCGATCATTACCGGCGGTGAGCTCACGTTGGAAATGCTCGATCTCGACTTCGATCCCTATTCGAAGTATTACGAAGCGCCCCTGCACATGAAAGCCATAGGCGGTGTTTTTATTATCGATGACTTCGGGCGCCAAAGGGTTCGACCGAACGATCTGCTCAACCGGTGGATTTTCCCTCTCGAACGCAAGATCGACTATCTGACGCTGCACACCGGGAAGAAAATCGAATTGTTATTCGATCAGCTGGTGATTTTTGCCACCAATTTTCCCCCTGAAGAGTTGATGGATCCCGCGCAACTCCGCCGCGTTCACTACAAGCTCAAGATCGAACCGCCCACCGTCCGCGAGTTCCGCGAAATTTTCCAGCGCATCTGCGCCTCGTACGGTCTGGAGTTCTCCGAGGAAATCATGGCCTATCTGCTGAATTCTTTTTACGTCAAATATAAACTTCCCTTTGCCGGCTTCCATCCCAGGTTTATCGCCGAACACGTGATCGCGGCGTGTCACTATGCCGGCACACCCCCGCGGATTACGCGCCAGCTATTGGCGGATGCCCTCGAGAACATGGTGATTTTACCGTCTTCGCCGCGAGACTGATTCGCGATGCCGCAGCCACTCGCTCTCGTCGTCCATGCGCTCAAGTCATCGCCGACGGCGTTGACCAAACTGCTCGAGGCGCGCGGACTCGCAGTACACCTGACCCGCAGCCTCGACGAAGTCGAGCGCGTCTTTTCCGCTTTCCCGACGGACCAGATCAAGTTCGTATTCGCCGATGTTTCGATCTGCCGCGGTCGGGTGTGGGAGAGCCTGATCGAACGCGCGGGCGAAAACCCGGTCGAGCTGGCGTTCGTCTGCTACCACCCGGAGAGAATTCATCAGCTGAACGGGCTTTTGGGCTACGTTCCGTCTGCGCAAGAGGAAAGCCGCTCGGGGGATTCGGTGCAGGCGCCGATGATCATCGGCGAGACGCCGCAGTTTCACGGAGTGTTGAACCTCGCCAACCGCTACGCGATGCACGACATCACGGTCTTGATCACCGGCGAAACCGGCACCGGCAAAGAGGTTATGGCGCATTATATTCACACGCACGGCCCGCGCGCGGACAAGCCGTTTGTCGCCTGCAATATGACCGCGATTCCTGAAACGCTCGTTGAGAGCGAGCTTTTTGGCTACGTCCGAGGAGCATTCACCGGCGCCGACCGGAACAAAAAGGGACTGATCGAAGCCGCGGAAGGAGGAACCCTTTTTCTCGACGAGATCGGCGACCTCGCGCCGGCGATCCAATTGAAGCTTTTGCGCTTTCTCGAGACGCGCCAGTACTACAAGGTCGGCGACTCGACGCCCAGGACCAGCGACGTGCGAATCATTGCCGCAACCAACAAGGAGCTGGATCAGGCGATTCAAAACAACAGCTTTAGAAAAGATCTCTACTTTCGGCTGAACAGCGCGCGGATTATTCTTCCGCCACTTCGCGAGCGCAAAGAAGACATCATCTTGCTCCTGGCAAATTTCATGTATCAAACGTGCCAGCAGTACGGCAGGCCCTTGAAGAAGCTCAGCAGTTCCGCGAAGACCCTTCTGCTAAACTATCCGTGGCCGGGAAACATTCGCGAGCTGAAGAGCGTCGTCGAAAGCGCAGTCATGGTTTCCGACGGTGAATACATCGCGGTCGCCGATTTACCGATGCATCTTCAGCAGTACGCCACCGGTCACCGGGAGGAAATCGGCCCGAAAGTGATTCGCAATATCGAAGAAGGTGAAAAGAGCCTGATCGAGGAGGCGCTACGCCAAACGAACGGGAACAAAGCCAAAGCCGCCGAAGCTCTCGGCATATCAACACGCACTCTCTACCGCAAGATCGAGAAGTTTGCGATCGCGCCTTAGGAGCGCAGGACTGACGCCGTGCCGAAGCTTATCCGCCCTTTGTACGTTGCCTGCCTTGCATCGTGCCTATTGGCGAGTGACGCGGAAAGCCAACCGCTCGTCATACAAACCGGAGCTGACGCGGGCAGCATCGTTATCCATCTCGGGCCCGATGAATCGTCGCCTCCCGCGGGCTTTCTCAAGCGCGGCGAGTCGGCAACGCCGATCGCGGAAAGTATAGGACCGCAAGGATTGCGCTGGTACTTGATAGAATCACGTCGCGGCGTGATCGGTTGGGTCAAGAAAGCGGACGCCGACACGATCGCGGATGTGGAAAAGGCCTTCAGGCCCGTGCCGCCGCCGACCGTCACCGAGCTTGCCATGGCACATTCCGCTTCGGTGGCGGCCGAGTCCGAGAACGCCATTCGGATTCCGGTTAAAATGAACGGCACGTCGGTCATCGTGCCCGTGACGCTAAATCGCCGGATCAAAGCGCTTCTCGCTCTGGATACGGGCGCGACAACGACGATGATCTCTCGGCGCATCGCTAAGGATCTGGGCTTGAGAACCGACGGACCGCGGATCGTTGCAATGACGGTCAGCGGTCCCATGTCGATGCCGATGGCGCGCGTCGGCTCGCTTAAGGTCGGAGAAGCGGAGGTCCATAATCTTACGGTGACCGTTCATGACCTCATGCCGACGGCGCGCGTCGATGGACTTTTGGGTCTGGATTTCTTGAGTCGCTTTCATCTATCGATCGACTCGAAGAACCAGATCATCACACTTGCTCCGCGCTGAGTGTCGCGTTCCATTCTCGCCCCGCATCAGCCGTTATTGGTTTCAACGAGCGGTTCGAGCCATCCACGTACAATTTTGTTCAAGATGAACAGAACTGGGGGAATTATCTAGCAATTAAGGGAGAACCCTGTCCTGATGTTGCTGAAAACTCGACAGTTTTCGAAACCCGCACACTGGCAGCGCTTTTGCTTTTCCGCTGCCTTTGTAATTTCGTTCAACCGGGAATTCGGAATCGAGGCTCGCGCACAAACAAACCTCAAATGTTATCGGCGCACAAGGAAGACGAGAGGGCTCAATCCGTGGCGGTCCCTCCAAACGCTACGCTGAACGCGGCCGGCGATGTCGTGGGGGCGGTCGAGCGGCTTCGGGACAAACTCGAGCGTGTCACGATCGCCGACGTTGAGGAAACTGAAAAGAAGCTTGTAACTCTTGCAACCCGGCTGCGAGAGCTGCAACACGCGCTGGAGAATGTTTCTCGAATCAGAGATCAAGTGCTCTGCGCCGAGCGCGCGAAGGCCGATAACGTGGTCGCGAGCGCTGATGATCTCTTGGCCGCGCCTCCGCCCACGCAGTTACAAGCGCTCACTAACTTGCGTAAGCTCATTATGTTTCCGAGGCCGCCCAAGTCAGCCAACGACACGCGCGAAGCCACCCAGCAGTCCCTGCCGAAGCACAACCGCTCCCAAAATTTACCTGCTTCCGAGTCAGGCGCGGATTCTCCACTCGAACGGCAACCTCCCGCTTCTCGGGCAGGATCCGTTGAGAGCACGGCCCTGGCGTTCGAATCTCGACCTACGAGCTCTCCGGAGACAGCCCGTACAACCCGTCTCGACCCCGCACCTACCGTAACTGATCGAGATTCCGGACGGCGCCCTCAGGGGAACGAAGAAGCGCAAACCGCGAGCCCGGTTGTAACGGTCTCCGATGCGCAACAGAAGCATGACGCAGCGAGGCCTCTGCCGGAAAGTGCGGACGAGTCACGATTCGAGTTCGATCAGAGGTTGCTCAACGACCTCATCAAGGATTACGGCGAGTTCATCATTCCTGTTTCCAAGGCGGCCACCGAACCGTCCCAGCCGACCGACGAGCTGCCAGACGCGCCCGGGCCCGCGGAACCCGAGTTCCCCCTGGTTGAAAACGTCGCGCCGCTGAAACCCACCGTAGCGACGCCCAAAGACGGCGATCTCGACCAGCGGCTCAAAAAGCTCATTAAAGATTACGGCGAATACGACCTCTACTCGGATCACTCCGCCAAGAGAACCCGCGCCGGCATTGTTGCGGTTTGCGCGCTTCTCGTCCTCGTCATTGCCGCGGCCTATTTCTACTGGCGATCATCCGACGACACTCCGGCATCTTCCCCCCAGCCGGTTCAGTCGAGTCTCCAACCGAGCAGCGTCGAGCCGGCGACGAAAAGCGATCACCCGGCCAACGCTGAACCATCGGGCTTCCGCAGAACGGCGAACAATCCGTACGCAACCAAGCACCTCAAATCCGTTGAAAAGGGTGGCAACTGATATGAAAAACGAGCTGCAACATCTCACGGAAGACATCTCGCGGCTGTACGAGGAGATAACGCACAAGACCCAATCCTTGGGGCAAATCGACAGCATTACTCGTCTGTACGATGAGCTGCAAAGCCAACTTCAGGGAATTTCGACCGAGGAACTGGATCTGCTCCAGAGTCAGATCAAATCGACGCTCGAGCAGATGGTCAATATCAGCAAGAACCTCGCGGTCATAAAAACCCTGAAAGTCACTCTGAACGGACATGATGAGCTGACCGAACACGTGAGAAAGGTGCAAACCGTATCGCCGCGGAGGAGTTCGGAAGAACGCTAGCTCAACTCAGGTGGGCAAAGTCGATGCAAGGAAATCTTTCGCAAATCAGTTTGAATGATCTTTTGCTGCTCGCGACGAGCGGCAAGAAATCAGGGGTTCTCAAACTGTCGCGGGGAAAGGAAACCGTCGAGATCTACCTTAGCGGCGGAGAGATCATCCACGCCACGTGTCCCATAGGAGACGGCGAAAAGGCGCTTCTCTACCCCGTCACCTGGGGCGAGGGCAGCTTCACTCTCCTTCCCAACGGCTCCGCGCCGACGGCAACGATCAGAAAGCATTCGACGCAGATCCTCGAAGAAGTGAAAGCCATGAGTCGCGAGTGGGAAACGATTCTCGAAGTCATCCCCTCCGGCAAAACGGTTTTTCGGCTCGCCGAGCTGGCGGACGAGCAAAGTGGTCCGGTAACGGTCCCGCATGTCGGCTGGCGCGTTCTCACCAAAATCGACGGTGTCCGCACGGTCCAAGAGATCGCGGAAATCCTGCGAGTGCCTTACGCCTATACCGCCAAAGTCATATTCAATTTGCACAAAGCCGGGCTTGTGGAAGTGGTCGCACCGCCAGTCAAGCCGGCGTCCGAGCTCGTGACGCCTGCCTTGTTTAACCGCATGAGCGTGCTCCTCACGGAAATCATCGGTCCGATGGCGCCGGTGGTTGTCCGCGACCAAATCGAAGCTCTGGGCGAATCGCAAACGAGTTTTCCCGAAGCTAAGTTCGACGAACTCATCGCTCTCATCTGTAGAGAGATCCCGGACGCGAAATCGAGAGCGAAATTTCAAGAAGCTGTGGCGCACGAGATTTCAGGGTTCAAGAAGTTTTGAACTACGCCCTGAGCGGGAGGACGCATGTCTCAGGAGTCGATGTCAATGGATGGTGTCAAGGTCGGCGGCCTAGCCGCCGTTCCGTGGAAGGCGGCGGGCCTGCGTTGGAAAATCAGTGCCAGCTTTAGCGCGCTCTTGCTCGTTTTGGGATCTTTCGTTATAGGGGTCGTGTATTATCTAACGGACAGCGCGCTTCGGCGGCAGGTCGAGCTGAGAGCTTCTGCCATCGCAACCAACCTGAGCGACGCCGCTGCTGGTCACGTGGCGCGAAAGAACAGCTTGGAACTCGATGCGCTCATCGCAAAGTATGGCCGACTCGACGGCGTAGCCTACGCGTTCATAATCGGTCCGAAAGGTGACGTGATCGCGTCCAGCCTGCAGCCCTTTCCGGCCGAGCTCAAAGATGTTTCATTGACGCGCAACCAGCGGGTCGCCAGCTCGCGGACGACCTCGCTGCGCGGTCAATCTGCGTATGAAACCCGGGTTCCGCTTCTGGACGGTCAGTTGGGCGCCGTTCACGTTGGTTTGTGGGCCGAGTCCGTTCACAGCGAAGTTCGGGCCACGATCCTTCCTATCGTCGCAGCGGTCGCTCTTTGCCTCGTGATCGGTGTGGCACTTTCGATGGCGATCGCTGGCAAAACCATTCGACCTATACTAGACCTTAAAGCCACTGCCGATGAGATCAGCCGGGGTCGGCTGGATACGGTCGTGCCGGTGCAGTCAAACGATGAGGTGGGGGAGCTTGCCAGGTCGCTTGAAAGAATGCGTGCAAGTCTTAAAGCCGCGATGAGCCGGTTGAACAAGGCCTAGAACTCTTCGAGTCGGTAAGGGAGACCACATATGAAGCCGATGCATATCGCCATGAAACCGTTTTCGGTTGTCGCCGTTCTGTTGCTCGGGCTCGCGGCGGTTGCTGCGCCGTCCGGGGCGGCGGCGGCGGAAAAGCCCGGCGGCGCAGCGCTGCAAAAAGTGAACGTGGCGTATAGTTCTATCTCTGGAAACAACGCGCCTCTTTGGGTCACGGTAGAAAAGGGATTCTTCAGAAAGTACGGTTTAGACGTGCAACCGATTCTGATCGAATCCGGAACAACCGCAGCGCAGTCGTTGATCTCCGGTGAGATTTCCTTCGCTCATATGGCCGGCGCGGCCGTCATGCAAGCCAACCTGCGGGGCGCCGACACGGTGATGATTGCGGGGGTGGTCAATACGTTGATCTTTCAACTGTACACGGACAAGACCATCAGCAGGCCCGATCAGCTCAAAGGTAAGACGGTGGGAGTCACCCGCTTCGGCTCCTCGACCGACTTTGCCATGCGTTACGCGCTCGAAAAGTATGGCCTGGAGCCGAACAAGGACGTGACGATTCTCCAACTGGGAAACGTGCCCGCGCTCCTTTCCGCCCTCGAAGGAGGAAAGCTCAACGCGGCCATGCTGTCGCCGCCCACCACGTTGAGAGCGAAAAAAGCGGGTTTTCCGATGCTCGCGGATCTTCAGATGCTCGGACTCGAGTACCAGCATACCGGGATCGCAACGACCAGGTCGCTGATCAAATCGAAGCCGGAACTGGTGCGCGATTTTATGCGGGCGTACGTCGAGGGGATTCATTACGCCAAGACGCACCGGAGAGAAACCATCGAAATTCTCACGAAATACTTGCGCACCGATGACAAAGACGTGCTCGACGAGACGTATGAGTCGATCATGCTCACCCTGGTTCCAGAAAAGCCGTATCCCACGCTCAAAGGTTTGCAGATCATGCTCCGCGAACTGGGCACCAAGGATCCGGCCGCGCGCGCGGCCCGCCCCGAGCAGTTCGTTGATCTGACGTTCGTGAAGGAGTTGGATACGTCAGGCTTCGTCGATCGGCTGTATAAGACTCAAGCCGTTGCCCGAGCGCCGCGGAGCGAGCCCAGCGCGCCGCCCGCTGCATCGCCGCCGCCTGCCCCACCGGCGACGGCAAGCACCAAGGCGCCGACGGAAGCCAAACCGACCCCGCCGCTCGAAGCCAAAGCTCCGGCCCGAAGCCCTGCAGAAAAAGCCGAGGTGACTCCGGCCACCGTCAAAACCGCGCCGGCGTCGTCCGGTTCCGAGCTCTATATCGTCAAACCCGGCGACACTCTCAGCAGGATAGCCCAGCGCTTCTACAATTCCGTTTACAAGTGGGAAAAGATTTACGAGGCAAATCGCGACGTCGTGAAGAACCCGCACTACATTTATGTCGGCCAGAAGCTCCTGATACCACCCGACGACCAAGCCGGGTAAAGGAACGTTGACCGCGAAACGAAACCCGACGATCGAGGACTGAGAAGTGAAAAGATAGGACTTTCTCGCGCCAAGAGCGCCAAGGAGTATAATTCTTTTCTCCGAAAACTTGGCGATCTTTGCGGGCTTTGCGCGAGATATCCTATCTTTTTGGTTGCGGCGTCGGGGACGAATCAGACTTTCAGGTAGCGAAAGCTTTCGATCACGCGAAAATCCTGCCGTAACCGGTCGAGTTGCTCGCCGATCTGCTCGATTCTTTCATACTGGATATTTCCCAGGAACTCGTCGGCTCCCCTGAGATACTCAACCCTCCCGGGGTCGATCGACATGAGCCGAGCCGCAGTGGCGTCCGCTGCCACGAGGTCATTGCCCAGCACCAGAACACCGGCCGGTTTTGCCTCTCCTTGCAATGGTCCATTCCCTTCCATGCCGACGATTCCGTCGATGATGGCAAACTGAGGGAGCGGCAGGCTGCTGTTAATGTCGAGTATGCTATTGTGGATACCCGCCCAGTGTAGCGGGTTTTTCGGCCACCCGTACACCGAGCCCGGAACGATCCCGAACATATTTTTTAGCGACAACGTCACACCGGCCCAGTGATGCGTTTTGAGCTTCGGCATCGAGACCAGGAGGTCGGCTCGGTGCAACGTCTCCGGCAGATAGAGCTGCCGAAAGTTCGTGAACGCGCTTCGCAGGCGAACCAAGCGAAGATCATCGTAGTTGAGATCGATATAGCGCGTCCGCTGGTCGCGCAGAACCGAATACAAGCCCGAAGCGAGTAACAGGTGCTCGTTGTCTCGATGATGGCCGGGGCCTTCGGCCACCAGCACTTCGCGCGCGCCTGCGATCCGGAAAGCCTCGATCGCGGCGGCAATGAGGCGGGAGTGAGTGTTGATAACGCCGGTGGGATCGAACTCGACGAGGTTGGGCTTTAAGACGATCGTTTTCCCGTTTAACTCGAAATTGAACAAGCGGAGGCCTTGAAGCAACAGGTCCACGAGTCTGTCATCGTAAGCGTTAGCGCGCAAGATCGCCACTCGGGATGAGCGGGGTTTGCGGTACGCCTCTCGAGTCCAACGCGGCGAACCGGCGCAGCTGCCCGACAACGGCGCCAGGGACAAAGCGGCGGAGGAGCGAAGAAAGTCTCTTCGAGTCAGCACCGATCACACCCGTAGCAATCTTTCGCCATCGTGCATCGCCAGCAACGATAACGCGAATGTTTTGGTTTCGCCGAGAAACCTGGTCCGCTGGAAGGCGGCGGCCAAGCGCGCTCTGAGCTTCGTCACATCCTGGCCGTAAAGCGCGAGGGAGAGCGTTCCGAGACTCAAAGCCAAACCGGAATCGACCCTCTCCAACATCCCCTGTAAGGCTCGAGCGCTGAGTTGATTAGCTTCGCTGTCTCGATGGTCCTGAAGCGCGATCAGGGCGATCGCCGTGACGTCTGGATAGGGCCAGAGCGCCTCTCCCAGCACTCTGGCATTGCCATAATTCCAGCCGCCGCCGCTACACATGCGATCGTAAATCAGCAGCTCTCCTTGCCGAATGCGCTCTGCAACCCTGGTGCCTTCGAGATGCGGACGGATTTTTTTTAGCGCCAACACGAAGTAACTCGTTGGCTCCACCCAACTGAAAGCGCCGTCGCTCCAGGCCCAACCTTTCAAATCGGGATTCAGATGCAGATTCTTTTTCTGCCCGGTTATGGTGATCCAGAGCTTCAGCAACCGGCTGTACCTTCTGCCTTCGTGTTCTAGCGCCCACTGGCCGCCGCTCATGGCCTGCCGCTCGAAACCGGAGAACTGCGAGAGCGCGAGTATGGCGAGGGCAGTCATCCACGATCCACCGCTTCCTGAGTCGATCACCGGCCAGCTCCCGTCAGGATTCTGGCGGGTGGCCAACCAATCCAGCCCTAGTCGCAAGTTTGAAGCGCTCTCTGGATCGCCTGCAGCTTTAAGCGCCATCACCGCCAGCGCGGTCGCCTCGGTATTGCTCCGCCTCCCCCTTACCGCGCCCCAACCGCCGTCGGGGTTTTGCGCCTCGACAAGTGTTGCGAGAAACGGATGCGACATAGCGAACATGGCAAAAGCACACCGCAAACGCGCTATGCATTCGTTGACAGATCAACGAACCCGACGCCACGACTTACGGTATTTACAGCCGCTTGGTTGTCCTTAGACTATGCCTCTCGCTTGTGAAAGCCAAGCCACAGCTTACCCGGAGACCGATCGCACATAGGTCAGATCCTGCGGCCAAGGCGATTGACTTGGCTTGAACTCAATGATCGTTTCGAAAGAGCGGCCAGAAGGCGTAAAAAGATATACTCAGCCGAGTTGACTTAACCGGTTGTCCTTTAACTCGCCTACCGCGAGCGATTCGACAAACGAGATCTCGAGCTGGTCACCGACTTCCGTGCGCGATTTGTGGAGGGTTCCTTTCGGCAGTTCCAGTACGCTTTGTCCTTTCCAGTGCAGGCCCGTTACGCGGTTCGGAGCAAGATCGGACACGGTGGCCACAGCGATATTGTTCTTGTCCAGAAACACCACGTCGATAGGAAACTTCATGCCGATCGTGTGGATCCCTTTGCTCGGCGTAAGCCAAAGAGCCTCTTCCGGACCGAGTTGCGTCCGTTTAAGCAACCCTATGAGCCGCGTCAGAAAACTGTCCGCCTTCCGCACTTTAGTCGCCAACCAGGTTTTCTTGGTGAGGTTAATGACCGGCATGCCGGATCCTAGTTCAACGGATTGGAAAGGGCTCTCATGATACTGAGGCCGGCCGGTCCCAGGATAAGGATGAAAATCGCTGGCAGGATAAAGAAAACGAGCGGGAAGATCAGCTTGATAACCACCTTACGCGCCGCTTCTTCGGCCGCCTGGCTCCGCTTATCGCGCATCGTGGCCGCATAAACGCGCAGCGAGCGCGCAATGCTTCCGCCAAGTTCTTCGGTCTGCGTGAGAAACGTAATCAGACCCCGTAATTCCTCGATCCCAACCCTGTCGGCCAGTCGCATCAAAGCCTCTTTGCGGACGGCCCCGGCCTGCATCTCCTTGGTCGTGAGCAGCAGCTCTTCTCCTATCGCAAGTCCCTGCTGCGTTTGTTCTGTGGCGACGCGGTTAAGAGCCGCGTCCACACCCATACCGGCCTCGACGCAAACGACAATCAAATCCAGCGTGTCCGGCAGGGTTTCGCGCATCTCCAGCGTTCGTGCTTGGGCCTTTCGGCGAACCACAAGGTACGGAAAGTAGTACCCGAAAAGTCCGCCGACGCCCCCGAGCATGAGGACATCCTGAAGGCTGGCCTTTGACACGAACGACACCAGCAAGCCGCCGAATCCCAAGGCGAGACAGAGGAAAATTCTAAGGCCCCAAAACACCCGGATCGATCTCTCACCTCGGTACCCGGCTTGATGCAGCATCCGGCCCACATGAGAGAAAGACGCCGGCATCAACTCTTTTTCGCCGATGAAGAACTCCGCGATACGTTCCCAAAAGCTTGTCTCGTCGGACGAATGGAGCCGTATGCGCCTCGTGGTTTTGGGTTGTGCCGCAATCGTTTCTAATCTTCGTTGGATCGCTTCCTCGGATACGGGAGTTCTGGAGACCAGGGTAAAATAGAGAATCCCAAATACGAGGCAAAAGACGCCGAACGCGATGACGATTTCCATAAACCGCTCAGATATGGATTTTGATCAGCTTACGAAACACCACTATACCTATGATCTCCAAGACGAGCGCCGCCGCGAGCAGCCCTCGCCCGGCGGGATCGCTCATCATCATATCCATCATTTCTCGTTCGCGCATGAACATAAAAACTGCGAGAAACGGCGGGACGGAACAAACGACCCACGCGCTCATTCGGTTCTGACCCGTGAGGCTCTTGATCAGCCGCTCGATACGGAAACGATCCCGAATGATGTCCGCTAACTTGTTCAGCAGCTCCGCCAGACTACCACCTACCTCCCTTTGAACTAAAAGCGCCGTGTTGAACAAACGCACTTCGGGAAGCGCAATCCGTTCTTCAAACTTCTTCAGGGCATCCGCCAAAGGCAATCCGAGATTGACCTCTTCGATAAAGACCGAGAATTCCGTTCCCATCGGATCCGGCATTTCCTTGGAGACGAAGACCATCGCCTGAGTCAATCCCAGTCCTGCCTGCAGGCTCTGGCTGATCATGTCGAGGCCGTCCGGCATCTGTTCCAGGAACCGTCGCAACCGCTTCCACACGACGTACTGCAAATAAAAGTAAGGGCATACTGCCGCAACTACGCCGATAACCGCGGCGATCCAGCCGGGTTGTCCGATCACGAGCATAAGAAACGCGACAAGCGCACCCGCCCCTCCCGAGCACAAGAGAAAAGTTCCAACCGACATGTCCACGTTCGCCCGTTCAAGAAGCAAATCGACCCGGCGAGCCAACTGGACACGCGACAACAACGCATGAATTAGCGGGACATCGCTGTAAACCGAACTCTTTAGGAGATTTTGAATATCCGAGCGGGAGGCGAAACTCATACGCCCAATCGTCGTTAGTCGGCGCCGAATTCGCGCCTGCGGCGAATCTTGGACGGCCATCGGTAACATGACAATGATGACGATCAACGATGCCGCCGCCAGAAAAGAGAATACACTGATTAAAAGGAGGCTCATGGCGCCCTCTTTTTTGAGCTCACCGCCAACGGCAGGAAGTAGGTATTCGGAATGCGGAATCCATGGCGTTCGAGTCGATCCATGAACGACGGCATCACCCCAGTTGCCACAAAATCGCCGATCACTTTGCCGTTTTCGACGCCGCGCTGCTCGAACTTAAAAATCGTTTGTGTCGTGATGGTGCTGCCTTCCATGCCCGTCACTTCGGTAAATTCAACTAGTTTTCGGCTGCCATCGCTCAGTCTTGAGAGCTGGATGATCAAGTCCAAAGCCGAGGCGATCTGTTCCCGTAGGGCTCGTTCCGGGAGTTGAATCCCGGCCATTAGCATCATGGTTTCCAAGCGCGAAAGCGCGTCCCGCGCCGAGTTCGCGTGGATCGTGCTGATGGAGCCGTCATGGCCGGTATTCATGGCCTGCATCATATCGAGGGCCTCACCGCCTCGAACCTCGCCGACCACGATTCGATCCGGCCGCATTCGTAGAGCGTTGCGCACCAGGTCACGCTGCGTCACCATGCCCGAACCCTCGATGTTCGGCGGCCGCGTCTCGAGCCGGACGACATGCTCCTGCTGCAGCCGCAGCTCCGCCGAATCCTCGATTGTGACAATACGCTCGTTTTCCGGAATGAAATTGGACAAACAATTGAGCAAGGTCGTTTTACCGGCTCCGGTCCCTCCGGATACGAGGATGTTCAGGCGTGATTTGACGCACGCGGCCGCCACCTCCGCGATTGGCGCCGGGACCGAGTTGAACTGAATCAAATCGTTGATCGTCAGACGCTCGGCGCCGAACCGCCGGATGGACAGTACCGGTCCATCCAACGCCAGAGGCGGTATGATCGCGTTCACGCGCGAGCCGTCGGCCAGGCGGGCATCCACCATTGGCGAACTCTCGTCAACTCGCCGGCCGACGCGGGTGACGATCCGCTCGATGATCTGCAGCAGGTGGGCATCGTCACGAAATCGAACGTCGGTTTTTTCGAGCTTCCCGTATCGCTCGACATAAACCCTGTCGTACGAGTTCACGAGGATATCCGATATCTCCGGGTCCTTCATCAAAGTTTCCAGCGGACCCAGACCGAAGACCTCGTGTTGGACATCCATGACGAGCCGGTCGCGATCCGCGCGGCTTAACGGAATCGCTTCCGCCATCACCATGTCTTCGAGGATCCGGCGGATCTCCATCTTGACCCGCTCAATTTCCAGACTCGACACTTTCGTCAGGTCGAGCGTGTCGATCAAGCGACGGTGGATCCGAAGTCTCAGGTCCTGCAGAATACCGTCCGGATTCGCCGCACTCATGGTACGCAGGGGGCCGCGCGAGTTATCGAAGCCGCTTCGTTCCATCTCGCGCCTGTCTTTGTCGGCTTCAAAGGAAGGGTTTTTCATCTAGGCATCCTTATTTCAGAAGTCCGCGAACCGGCATCCATCGCGCCAGCAATCCCGCTTTGTTGTCCTCTTCTTCGTCTCGCCGAATCGTCGAGCCTGCGAACACAAACGACTCCAAGATTGAATCCGTTAGACCCATATAGGATTTCGCCAGATCGGACTTTTGATCGCACTCGTGAATTGACACCCCCTGGTTAACTGCCGCGATCGCGACCGGGTAGTTGTTGGGCAAGGTCCAAAAGACCCTCACACCCAGGGCCTTTTCCACCGACTCGAGGCTCATGAGTTTGCTCTTGACGTAGCGATTCAGAACTAACCGTATTTTTTTGTCGTAAATTCCCATGCGTTCGAACAGCTCGAATGCGCGGTGCGCGCTTTTTAGCGACGGCACGTCCATTTCCGTGACGAACAAAATGAGGCTCGCTTTGTCGAGCACCAGCGCCAGCATCTCGTCGAAATCTTTCGGCGTATCGACCACGACGAATTCGAATGATTGTGCCAGCGTGTCGAGGATTTCATCGATATCGGCGGGTGAAATTCTCCGAGCGTCTTCGGCATAGAAAGGTTCGGCGAGAACTCTTACGCCGGACGCGTGCTTGACCAGAGACCCGTCGAGAAGGAGCGGGTCAATTCGCTTGATGTTTTTCGCCAAGTCGAGAATCGTGTAGCTCGCATCCAGATTTAAGAAACTGGTCACCGACCCGAACTGCAGCACCAGATCGACGAGACAAACAGATTTCCTTTTCGTCACCAGGCTGGCCGCGAGATTGGTTGCGACCGTGGTGGACCCCACCCCGCCTTTGTTGGAAGAAACCGCGATAATCCTGCCTTTCTCGATGCTGCGCGTCGAGTGCACATCGATCTTCCTTCGGATTGTCTCGAAGGACTTCAGCACTTCGGGCCAATTGAAAGGCTGAGACAAGAACTCCTCGGCTCCGGAGCGCATCGCTTTTAGGATCGTCTGCGGATTGGCATCCGGTGACGTAATGATCACGTGAACGTTCGGGAGTTTGAATTTCACCTCTTCAGCGATCGTAAAAGCTCGCTCCGGGTCGCGATTCAAATCGATCACCGCAAGCACGGGCCCCGAGGCATTGCGCAGGTGCTCGAAGGCGTCGGCGTAATTATAAACCCGGGGTTCAATGAAGAACGCCGGATCCCTTTCCAGCTGTTGCCTCAATGAGGCAAGCGCCAGGCTGTCTTCACCTATTAGAAAGATCGGTAGCTTCATGCGGGCCCGGTGCGATTGAGGCGTTCAATACTCCATCTCCCTCCTGTCAGCTCACGGGATCGTCGCTCCCGTCCCCGAGGAACCTCTGGAAACGTTGTCGGACCCACCCGGCAGCGGGATTTGCCTGATATCCGGATCGTCGAACTTTTCCAAACCCGGCAGCGCTGGCTTCTCTCCGGGCCGCATTGCTTTGACGATTCTCGGCGTAATGACGAACACGAGTTCGGATTCCTGGTTGCGGAAGCGCGTGCTCCTGAACAACGCTCCCAAAATTGGGATATCTCCCAGAAGCGGGAACTTCGTCAAATCCTTGAGGATGCGGCGATCGAGTAACCCGGCAATGACCAGACTCTCGCCTTCCCTGAGTTCAATACGGTTAACGGTTCTACGAACCCTCAGGCCCGGAACCCCCTGGACCGAAACGCTCTGATCGATCTCGCTCACCTCTGGAAAAACCCGCAGGTCGATGCGATCCGATAAGGTCAGAGTGGGCACAAAATCTAACCTCACGCCGAACGGTTTAAACTCGACCTCAAAACGCTCCTCGGTGCTCGTCACGACTGGAAATTCACCACCGGCCAAAAAACCGCCAGAGCGACCGTTCTTCATGACGAGTCTGGGCTGAGCGAGAATCTCCGTCACATCTTTATTCTGGAGCATCCGATACAATGCCGTGAAAGCAGTAGACCCGTTAATGTAACGAAAAATGCCCGAAGTCGCCGCTCCGACCGTCAACGGCCCCCCCGGTGAGAACTGCGACCCCGGAGCAATAAGCGGCGTCGGAAATCCGGATTGATCGCCGAGCAACGTAGAAGACGAAACGTTTCCTGCCTGCAGAAGGAAGTCGAAACCGATCTCACGCAGTTTGCTCAGCGCCACTTCGGCAACCACAACATCCAGTTCGATTTGACGCACCTCGCGGATGACCAGGAGATCGATAATACCCTCGATCCTTCTTTTATCTCCCCACCGTTCCGCTTCGTGGATCGAGTTTTCTTCAACAAAAGCCAGCTGCCCGCCTCCAGCGAAGGCTGTGCCGGTCGGCGGCAAACGTGTCGTGGTCCTGCCGACGCTGATGTTAGTCGTGCTGGCCGGAGGCGCCACCGCCTGCGGGGGTTTCGGCGGCAGGTAGGTTTGAGCGATTTCCAGAACTTTGTCATACACGACCTCGTTCGACACCTCGCCCTTGAGAACGATCGAGGGACCCGAAGTAGTGATTTCGACTTTCTCGTCCGGAAAGATAGCTCGCAATTGATTCCTCAGCGCGCTCACGTCGGGCAACACCACAAGATCGTAGTTCGAGACATCGCCCTTTTCATTGAAGACGATTAGCGAAGTCGTACCAACGGCTTTTCCATTGATCAAAAGCTGGTTTGGCGCAACGACCATAACGTCGGCGATCTCCGGCTGAGAAACCGAAACTCTCTTCGCTTTGTCCGCCAGGCGAAATACCATCGATTTGTTAACCGTGATGGATATGGTCGGAGACGGCTGTTGGGCGGCCGCAGGCGTAGCCAGTAAGTACGCAATGGTCGCGTATGCCACGAAGATGACACGCATCGATGTGAGACTCGGGTTCTTCATTACACCTCCGCTTCCGTTAGAACTCCACCACTTTTCTGCTGCTTCCGTGTATAACTTCCACTTGAAATTTATCTTCGGGCTTCGGACCACCGCCCACTGCCCGTCGCTTGACCGCAGCCACCGACAACAGGTCATACTTGTTGCTGCCAAGAGTCTTCGGCTCGCTGTCATCACCGGTTGGTCGAAGCGCCAGCACAATGCTTCCATCCTGAGACGCCAGTGACAGCTTTTCCGCTTCTTCCGGGGTCACTTCCAGAGTAATCGAGCGCGCGAGCTGAGGTTTACCTTCTCTTTGCTCGACATTCTGCGCGACTGAAAGCACGCGTTTATTCTGCAGGACGATTTTAGAGACTTTGTTGTCGTTGGTGTTGTTTCCGGGAGGCGTGGTGGTGACAATCACATCCACGCGGTCATCGGGGACGATAAACCCGCTCACTCCGATGATCTCGTCGACTCGCACCGCCATGGCACGCTTTCCGGGCTCTAGTCTGGCAGTTAAGCCGGCCCCTTCGCCGGCCAGCCGGGACTCGAGAATCGGCTCGTTGGCAAGAATCTTCACTCGGTTCGTCTTCCCGACAATCTGTTCAGGTGACGTAAACGCCCCGGTCGGGAGGGATTCCTTTGGCCATTTAACCGTTTTCACCAACCCCTTTTTGATCACCTCGTGGTTGATGGCCGTGCCCGCTGGGATGTCCTGAGCAGCCACGACGATGCTCTCCGTTTGCGTTCTGAGGGCTTCGGCGGCCTGCTTCTGCTGCCGCAAAAAGTTATATATTCCGTAAGCCGCAATAAGACCAAAAAACACCGCTATCACAAGCGCTATCTTGAGCCGATTCTGCATAGGCCTCCCCTTCCCGTCGGAATGTTCCAGACGCGTTCGGAGCTGAACAACGCGTTTCTAAATTTTCTAAAAGCCGGCCCAGCGGCCTTGAGGGTCCAGATAGTAAGCGATTATGGTGCCAGCGCCGAGCGCGACGGCCCATGGCATGTAATGACGCTGTTTGGCCTGGCTTGTCGTGACATGTTCTGGAAAAATGTGGCCAAAGCTTGCTATTGCAAGCCGAAAATCCGTCCACATTACTTTAAAACCCTGAAGGTGGAGCCGATTTACAACCACATAGCCAGCCCCGATCAGGCCGGCTACAACGGCAGTGTAGAAGGCGATTCGGGGGAGCCAGGCCGGCCCCAACAAAGCGCCTATCACTGCAAAGGCTTTAACGTCACCAGCACCGAGCCAACCGAGCGCAAAAGGAATGACGAGCAGACTGACACCAATGGCAAACCCGAGGACGCTCTGCGACAGTCCGTGGATTCCCTTCGGGAGGTTAATGATGATTGCTGCCGTCACGCCCGTGAGAATAAGCCAGTTTGGAATTCTTCGCTCGCTTACGTCGTACAGCGCCACGAAACTCGTGAAAGCAGTCACACTAACGTCCAGCAGGATCATCCCGGGTTCACATGCTGTGAATATCCATTAGAGCTGAGGAACTAACCGACCGCCGAACGACTCAGGGGCGAGACCGAAATCCCGCCCCTGAAGGTGCCGATTAGATACGCCGTCTTACGATGAGCTGGTACATGAGGTCGGATCGGACACGCAATTCGTAATCTTATTCCAGCCGTTCCCTAACTCATTACCGATGTTCGTTCCCTTAATCGCGACCCAGAAAACCAATGCGACGAGCAGAACGATCAAGGTATACTCGACGAGTCCTTGACCTTCCTCCTCAGCCACCAACCGTTTGAGAAGCTGCATTCTACAATTCACCTCCTTTCAAATCGGGCCGGTATGACCCGCAAGGTTTTTCGACGGGCCGCCATTGTTTCTCGGTCCGTCTCGCCGGCCCGTGAAACAGCAGCTTCCATGCCAGGCGCGGAGAACCCGTTTTTTAAGTGCTTATCCGTCGATGTCTATCGGTGGCCGCAATTTCTGGCTGACAAAAATGACAGGTCGAACCAACCAATTTGTCAAAAAACGAACGGCGGCGAGGTCGTCGGTCATGCGGGTCTTTTCGCCTACTGAGCGGTCATTCGGGAACGCACTGTTGACAATAGCAACGACCTAAGGTGTTATCGCCAATCATGATTGAAGCGCGCTTAGCCGGTCCTGTCCTGATTCGCCCGCCGGTAATGGGCGATTTCCGGCCCGCTGGTATGTGTTTTGCTGTTTCTCACCCCCCGCAACCGGCCAAGGCCGCGCTCAAAAGATCGTAAAAACAACTCGCGAACCATCCATGGCTAAAAACTCCCAGGAAACGTTACCGCTCACGGTCTTGATCATTGAGGACCACGTCGATCAGCGTGAATTGCTGGCCGTGGTCCTCAGGCGAGAAGGCTACCAGGTAATCACGGCCGAAAACGGTGTCGACGCGCTCGAAAAGCTGGCGCACGCCCATGCTCAGATTGTGCTCTCAGATATCATGATGCCGAAGCTGGATGGCTTTGAGCTGATTCGAAGAATTCGTAGCGACGCCGCTTTAAAGCATATTTATCTTATCCTCATTACCGCTCGCATTCAGGAAGGCGATCGCGTCCGAGGTCTCGACCTCGGCGCCGACGATTACATCACAAAGCCATTCTCGTTTTCAGAACTGCTTGCTCGGGTGCGTGTCGGCTCTCGAGTTGTTCAGTACCAGCAGCATCTCGAGCACCAGACGCAGGTCGATTCTCTCACCGGGCTTTTCAATCGGCGCGGATTCGAGAAAAGAATCTCTGAAGAATTTGAGCGCGCGCAACGTTACCATCATCCGATTTCGGTCCTGATTTTGGATATCGATAATTTTAAAAACATTAACGATACCTACGGACACCACGGCGGCGACGCCGCGCTGGTGAAAATTGCCGCGACGCTGCGCGAAAAGACGCGGCGCAGCGACTTCCCCGCGCGGTTTGGCGGCGAAGAGTTTGTGTTGGTCCTGCCCGAAACCGATTACGAGAATGCGCTTCAGGCCGCAACCAAAATCCATCAGGAAATCCGTTCGAGCACCTTCGGCAGTCCCGGCAAAATGTTCGCTCTCACGGTCAGCATCGGGCTGAGTTCAACGTCCGTAAAGCCGTACACAAACTGGAAAGACATGTTGGATGACGCGGACCGCGCCCTTTATTCCGCCAAGCACAAAGGCAAGGATCGAATCGAAGGTCATGCGCCGGACACAGCCAAAAACGGCCCAGCCCCGCTGCCAGCGCATTCCTGACCATGATCTTGCGTCGCGTCCTCATCGGCGGCCTGTTCTTCGTCGCGCTTTCCGCCACCGCTTCCACTCTCCTCGTTCACAAATCCTTTAAGCGCAGCCCGGCTTCGACGGAGATCGTCAAAAGGCAACTGTCCCCCCGGTTCGAGGGCAATCGTCGGTCGCAGGGCCTCGAGGAGAAAATCACCTATTGGGCGAAGGTGCTTACGAGTAACAGAGACGTTCTCGTTTACGGCGGTCTCGCCTTCTTCGCTGTCGTCATGATGGGTCTTGTGATCGGCGCGGCGGTATCGGATCCCAAGCCGAAGGACGAGTCGTTCGTGGAAGTGCTCAAACGCCAGAAGGAACAGGCGGAAAAGCTCGCCCGCATGAAATCCGAGTTTCTCAACCAGGTCTCCCATGAGTTGCGAACACCGCTGGCGGTTATCATCGGGTATGTCGAATGTTTGACGGACGGCCTCTACGGCCAGATTGACGCAAAACATCAGGAGATATTGACCGTCGTAGGAAAGCAGTCCAACCACTTAAGGGAAATGATCGATCAGATTCTGATCTTTTCGCGACTGGAAGCGAACCGGCAGCCCCTTCGCATTCAAGACTCGTGTGTCAACACCGTCGTCAACGACCTGCGGGAAACGTTTGATTTTTTATGCAGGCAAAAAGGCCTCGCCCTTCACTGGGAGATTCCAAGCGAGCCGATCATGATCCGAACCGACACAGACCGGCTCAAGGAAATCCTCAGCAATTTACTCCAGAACGCGTTGAAGTACACCGACCGCGGATCGATCACGATGCGGCTCCAGGCTTTGCGCACTAAAGATGTCATCCTCGAGGTCACCGATACCGGCATCGGTATTCCTGAAAAGTTTTTAAAAACGATTTTTGATCCCTTCGTCCAGGTGCACAAGACCTCCACAGAAAATGCGCGTGGCGGCATCGGGCTTGGACTGAGCATCGTCAAAAAGCACGTCGAACAGATCCGCGGGACGATCACGGTCGAGAGCGAGGTTGGGAAGGGTTCAACTTTCAGAATTATTCTTCCGCGTCTTTACGAGCAACGGGAGTCGAAACGCCGGCAACTCCTTGGCCTGATCAAACTGCCCTATCGAACTAGGCTCGATCCCTCCCTGCACTCGAGCGGTGTTGATAAGGCCAGCGAACCGACCCGTGCCGTGGGATAACCCTCTTCGCTTCTCCTGCGAATCCCCAGATTTCGGCAGCTGTCGACACTCCCCGACGACTGTGGTTATACGGTGCCGCCTGCACAATCCTGTCACTCTGGGCGGCCCATTTTGTCGCTTTCGTAAAGAGACAGCATGCCGGTGCCGTTTCCCGGTGTGTCGGCGATTTATCCTAAACGGTTGAAAATACAATCAATGGCGTCCCAAAACGAAACGGCATACTCATTGCTGCCCCTGCTCCGTTTGCAGAATCAAAATTCACGACTCTTGTGCCGAACCGGTTTTGTATCTCGTAATGGCTCAGTTTTCCAATTTTCTCTCTCAATCTCCCCTCCACCTCCAGTTGCGTAGTGTCTTGGCGGCTGCCCGACGCGTCAGACGCGAGGTGGCGCTTCTCCTCATTGGCATCGACGCCTACGCGGGTTCCACCCGCGACGGGACCGGCCGAACCCAGATGGTCCAACAAGCGTCCCTGCACATTCGCGCCGTCCTGCGAGAATCCGACACAACGTTTCAACTCGAGGGCGGCCGATTGGCGGTGCTCCTACCATCCGTCCGCGGGAGCGACGATGCCGTGGTCGTCGCGAAGAAAATCCTGAATGCGTTCGATCAGCCGCTGCTCCTCGACGAGCGCCGCGTCAGGTTACGGGCCCGCATCGGCATCGCGCTTTTCCCCGCCCAGAGCAGAACGGCTGACGCATTGGTCGAGCACGCCTCCCAAGCTCTCAACGCCGCCGAGCGCGGCGGCGATAGGCTCGTCGTCTACTCGCAACCGGCGCTCGAGTCGGCGTACAGGGCCTTGCGCATGAGCGATCTCCGGCAGTCGATCGTTGAAGACCAACTCTTCCTGGTGTTCCAACCCAAAGTGAATCTGAGAACCGGACTCCTCTCCGGAGTCGAATCCCTGGTGCGGTGGAATCATCCTCAGTTCGGCCTCATTGAACCCGACGAGTTCATCCCGGTCGCGGAACAGACCGGTCTTATCACACCGCTGACACTTTGGGTTCTGCACCGATCACTTCTCCAATGCGGTGCATGGCGCCGCGCGGGCATCGAACTTACGGTTGCGGTGAATCTCTCGATGCTGAACTTGCCCGCTCCCGAACTACCGGGCCAGATTGCCGGGCTCCTGCGCGATACCGGAATCGCGGCGCGCGAGCTCGAGCTCGAAATAACCGAAAGTGCAATTATGGATGACCCCGAGCGCACCCTCTGCACTCTGCAAGAAATTCGGCGCCTCGGCGTTCGCCTCGCCATTGACGATTTCGGCACCGGATACTCTTCTCTCGCATATTTGAGTCGGCTCCCGGTGACCACGATCAAAATCGACAAGAGCTTTATCCAAAGCCTCGGATCGGTGAAAGAAAACACACTCATCGTGCGATCGATTATCGATCTAGCGCACAACCTCGGTCTGAACGTCGTGGCCGAGGGAGTGGAAACCGCGGCGGCCAAGGAAATGCTTTCCCGGTTGGAGTGCGATGAGGCACAGGGCTACTATTTTGGCCATCCGAGGATCGGGAGCGAAATATCACGAATGTTCGGGCGCCCGTTACCCGTACCAGAACCTGCGCAGCTCGTTGCCAAAGAGCTATAATCATCGTACGATTTGTCGCGCGAGGACCGTAGCGGGGATCTGCAGCCGCGGTTGTCGAGCTATCATCAGATCAGGGCGGGCTGCTGCATTATGATCACGCTACGTTGAAAGGAGGGTCCGTGAAAACTCGATGGACGGCTACTTTGTCGGCCCTGTGCTTGGCGTCGACGTTTTCCGTCGCCCGGCCCGCCGCCGCTCAAGGCGGGCTCGAGGACGGATTGGCGGTAACCGGGAGCGTGCTTCTGTCGGTGCTCCATCTACCGATCAAACTAACCACCTGTATCGGTACGCAGGCGCTGACAGCGGTCGCATATACTGCAACGTACGGCGTAGCTGGAAACTATGAGGGCGGCACCAACGGTAGGGAAATCGGGGAAGTCGCCCGCCGGGCGTGCGCCGGCGCATGGATTATTCCGCCCGAGCAGGTAAAGCGCGACTACCAATAGCAGCGCTTTCGCCGACCCTGCCGGTGATCACGCCACACTGAAATCCGTGCCCGCGGCTCGAATCCGGGGAGCGCTCCGAGGACATTCGTTTTCAGCCATGCTCTCTCGCCAGCCGGAGCATGGCGGCGCGAAGACTGGCCCGCATACGCTCCAAGGAGCGCGCCAATTCACCTAACTCATCGCTGCGGTCCACTCCGATGGGCGTCTCCAGGTCACCGCGGCTCATCTTCACTGCTATTTCGGTTAGACCCAGAATCGGTCGTACGATGCTCCGCGCGACAGCGATGAATAAGAACGTTCCGATCACCAAGACTGCGCCCAGGAGCGATATCAAAGGAACGAGTTCCCGGTAAATTTCGGCTTCCACGACGTCCCCCCAGATTCCCACCCGAGCCAACCCCAGCTGCCCCTCGAGGACCGGCATACCAACCTCCAGTACCCGCCGGTCTCCGACAACCAATTCGTTCCGCCGAGGTTCTCTCGGGTCCGATGCCCGGTTGACGCGCGGCGCCTCGTGGAAAGCTCCGCTACTGTGAGCAATGACTGCGCCGGTTTGATTTTCGATCGTCGCATAAGCGATCCCTTCCAGCCGAGCGTATTTGGCAACCAGTGCATGGAGCTCAAGGTGGTTCCTTCTCGAGAGTGGGCCGGCTGCGGCATCGCTCAGGTTGGTCGCGATCGCCGCCACCCGATGTCCCAATTGCTCCTTGAGCGCGCGTGCGGTCATCGTATAAACAATTGCAACCAGCAGGACTCCCATAACAGTCATCATGATCACGAAAATGCGCGTGATCTTCCAACTCAAGCCCGCTCCCAATATAGTTCGCATCATTGTTTTGCCTTTCGGTTGTGATTGGGATCCGCCCAACCGGTGCGTCGACTCTCAGGGCTCTGGCCACCCCCGTTCCGCATTTGGCGGTCGTCTTCGGTTCGCCCGAGGCAAGTAGGCCGGATGATATCCTGATTTCACATGGAATCAAATGGGCGCGAACGGCTAGCCCAAACCTGCCAATAACGCTTTTTGGCTGCAAAAAAGTCAGATTATCGCGCGTTCTAGACGCCTTGGCCGCTCGCAAGAGGTGATCGGAAGTACAGCGGACGAGTCTTACAACCGGGGTGCGACAAATTCATGAGACAAGCAGTGCCCGAGGGCTGAAAGTGTCGCTCGAGAAGCGACAAAACCGAACAAAAACGTCCAGCTTCACCCAAACCAGCCTTAGCATGGAACTTGCTGTTTTCGGTCCTGCCGTGCAGCAAAACGGGGCCCATTTTCTGCCTGCCACACCGGTTACGGCTTTACCAGCGATGCACAATGTTCATTTCACAAGTGTGCGGTTGGTCATAATTGCACTATGCTATCTCGTGCTCGCAGCGCCCGCGGTAACATCGACCATCGTTTTGGATCCTGACATATGGTGGCACCTCAAAACCGGTGAATGGATTATCCAACACCGCATGGTGCCCACCGAAGACCCGTTTTCAACCTTCGGCACTGGTCAGACTTGGATTGCTTACAGTTGGCTATTCGAGGTTTTCGTTTATCTCCTTTACAGAGCCTTTGGTCTCAATGGCATCGTCATATTAGTACTCGGGCTGTCGCTGTGTATTGCCGTCACTACTCACCTAATGATTCGAGCTTTTCGTCCCTCGCTGTTAGTCGAAACCGTCCTGCTCGCTCTCGTCTTCATAGCGCTTATACCTCTGCTCACACCCCGGCCCTGGCTTTTTTCCATTCTGTTCCTTTCGGTGGAGCTGGGCATTATCGGTCAAGCAAGGCGGTCGGGAAATATTCGCGTGCTCTGGCTCCTGCCCCCAGTGTTCGCGCTCTGGGCAAACCTCCATATTCAGTTTGTTTACGGTCTCGCCGTCGTTGCGTTACTACTGGCAGAGATTCTATGGAAGGCGTTTGCCGGTTCGGAGTCCCATAAGAAATCGGTCATCGCCGCTATTCTTATCGCCTTCGCCTGTGTGTTGGCGGTCGCGGTTAATCCGTATCAAATGAAGATATTTTGGCCCGTGATGGACTACGTTCAACACACGACGGTTTTTCACGTGGTCAGTGAGTTCCAACCGTTGCGATTCAGGTCGGCGCCCGAGCTGATTCTCCTACTGCTCGGTTTCGCGGCCGTCTACGTGCTGGGTTGGCGAAAGGATTGGAATCCTTTCGCCGTAACGCTCCTGTTGATGGGCATGTTTCTCGGGTTCAGTGCTAAGCGAGACAGCTGGGTGTTGGCGATAACGGGTGCGATGGTATTGAGCGAGCGGCTAGGGTCGACGGCACGGACCGATTCCTTTGCTTTGAAGGCTTGGCATGCGTTTGTCGTCTGCCCACTTGTGGCCTTGCCTCTCTACGTTCTGATACACCACCGTCAAGTATCAGAACGTAGCCTGCAGGATACCGTCGCAAAACATTTCCCGGTAGCAGCCGTGCGCTATATTAGGACAGCCGGTTACGGCGGACCTCTATTCAATCATTTCAATTGGGGAGGCTTCCTCATCTGGAGTTTACCGGAACTGCGCGTCTCGATGGACGGCCGTACAAATGTACACGGAGATCGACGCATAGAGCGCTCGATCACTACATGGTTTGGCCAACCGGGCTGGGATTCTGATCCTGAACTCTTAGCTTCCAAGCTCGTAATTACCGGAAAGCATTGGGCACTGACGTCGTTACTTCGAATGGATCGTAGATTCGATCTCGTGTATGAGGATTCGACGGCCGCTGTTTTCGTTCCTCGCACCTCTATGGAAGGCGATGATGCCTGAGCCATCGGCTGTTCCGCAAAGTCGTCATGATGATCGGCCTTTTCTCCGTGACCTTAGGACCATCGGTGGTCCCGACTCAGGAAAAATCTTTGAAGGATTCTTTGTGCAGGCCGTGCCGTTTCATCTTTCGGTAGAGCGTCTTGTTATCCACGCCCGCCTGTTTCGCGGTCGAGGAGATACTGCCGCGATGTTTGATCAGCAAACCACGGAGATACTCTTTTTCACTGTTGAGCAGCCACTGCTTCAATGACAGTTCCGCGGTGCCGTTGTGCGTCGAATAGTGCGTGTCGAGAACCCGGCGTGGCGGGAGCGGCAGGTCAACGTCTTCAATGGTATCGCCCTGGCACTTCACCACCGCCCGTTCGATGATGTTTTCGAGTTCGCGAATATTGCCCGGCCAGTGATATGCAAGCATGCGATCCAGCACCTGCGATGAGACCTGATTGACTTTTTTCTCTTTGGCTACCGGATGCCGACTGAGGATGTGATGGATGAGAAGCGGCAGGTCTTCCAGTCTTTCGCGAAGCGGCGGCAGTTTCAAAGGAATGACATTGATACGGTAGTAAAAATCCTCTCGGAGCGTACCGCGCGCGAGGCAGAGGTTCAGATCGACGTTGGTCGCGGCAATCACGCGCATGTCGACTTTAACCCTCCGGTTTCCACCCAGGCGCTCGACTTCTCGCTCCTGGAGAACGCGCAGCAGCTTTACCTGCATCGAACCGGCCATGGTTTCGATTTCGTCCAGGAACAAGGTTCCGCCTTCGGCAATCTCGATTTTGCCGGCGCGGCTCTGGACCGCCCCCGTAAACGCTCCTCGTTCATAACCGAACAGCTCGCTTTCCAGGAGCGTCTCGGGGAACGCGCCGCAGTTGAGAGCGACGAACGGTTTGCTCTTTCGGCGGCTCAAGTTGTGTATGGCGCGGGCGACCAACTCTTTGCCGGTGCCGGTCTCTCCGGTAATGAGCACGCTCGAGTCGGTCTCCGAAACCGAGCGAATCAGATCGAACACCTTGAGCATCGCCGGGCTCTTGCTCACGATGTTTTCGAGATTGTAACCATCGGTGACACGCTGCCTCAGCTCTCGTACTTCATCCAGTAACCGTCTCTTCTCGATCAGTTTTTGGCTTACCAGCCGGATCGCCTCCGGTTGAAACGGTTTGGTGATGTAATCGCTGGCGCCGAGCTTCATCGCCTCCACGGCCTGCTTGATGTGTCCGAAAGCCGTAATCAGGATAATGTCGGTTTCCGGGTATTTCTCCCGGATGTGTCGAGCGAGCTCAAAGCCGTCGATGCCCGGCATTTTAATATCCGATACGACAATCGAAAACGTTTCCTGAGTTAGCTTGTCGATCGCTTCCTCGCCGGAGACGGCGGTCGTCACCCGATACCCTTCCTGCTGGTAAAATTGGCCGAGTTGTTCCCTGAGGCGATCGTGATCTTCCACTATAAGAACGCTATACATAGTCTTTCCGCGTTATCTCGAATCGCTTAGAGTGCGTCTCTTTTGGCGGGCTTGACCGGAAGCAGGATTTCGACGGTCGTGCCGGCTTGAACGGCACTGCGTATGCGAAGCGCGCCGCCGTGCAGCTCGACAAAGCGACATGCCAAGCTCAAACCGAGCCCCTCGTGATTTTTCTTTGACGTAAAAAAAGGCCTGGTGACTCGCATTAAGTCATCGGGCGCAATCCCGGCTCCGGTATCTTCGACGCAGAGCTTCGCGACCATGCCACCCGTAGCGCCGGGCAAAAGAGACGCAACAACCGCCACCGCGCCGCCGCGACGGCTCGCCTCGAGCGCGTTTTGCAGCACATGGCCGATTGCGGCCTCCAGCAAGAACGGATCGGCTGCAAGCGATACATCGTCGATCGACGCTTCGATCGTTTCTTCCAGAGCGATCCCTTGCTTTTCAAAAGATCGACGCCGCGAAGCAACGGAGGCTTTGACGATTTCACCCAAATTGGCATCGGGCAAGCACGCGGGTATCTGGTTGTACTCTGACAATGTGCGCACGAGCTCGATCGCGCCGTCAACGGCTTCCTGAAATACCCGCATGTCCTTCGAGTTCTCGCGAGTTTTGGCGATCGAACCGACGCTCAGCGCAATCAACTGGAACTGATTGCCGATCTTGTGCACAAAACGCGAGATCGTGCTGGACTCGATCCCGTGGACTTTCGGATCGTGATCCAACGAAACCAGACTTCCCAACACCACGTCGCTTCGATCCGTTCTCAGGCTCCTGAATCGGTGCGCGACCCACACCGGCAACCCGGCAGCGCTCCGCATTCGATGGATGAATGCGCCGGCTCCCGAGACCTGAAGTTCCTCGACTTTGGCGGCGAACAACTCCAAATCTTCGGGGAAAACGCTTCGGTCCCAAAAAAAGCCGTTGTCAACGGCAACCCGGCTTTCGACGCCGATCAGTTCTCGGATATTGTCGGAAATGTAAGAAAGCTTGAGCGAGCGATCGGCCTGGTAGAGAACACACGGCAAGAGCGCCTCCGCCTCCTCGTCAAGCCGATAAGGATTGCGCGGCAGAGCCTGAGGCGCCCCGCTCGCTCCGGCTTCACCGGTCCGCACGGAGTCGGGACCCGCTTGTGCCTGTTCGGAGTTCTTGTCCATTTACGTATGCGCAGATCACCGTTTGAGCTGGCTCGTCACCGGCGCTCACGCCTGAAGATGTAACCGATCCGAGTACGGCTGATGAGCTAACAATTGTTTGCCAACGTCCTGACAATGTCAAGAAAAAACACCGCTTGCCACGCTCTTCTCCACGGCATCGGGCAAGTTTCATGCCGGCGGGGCGGACTAAAAGTAACGAGGCAAAGCTGCCTGACTGATAAATTTTCGTACAAGGGACTTTTACCCGCTTTTTGGCTGTATTTTACGCGATTGGACGTTGGCATCCCCATTGCTCGGGATGCAGCGCGACGCGCGATGCGTTCGTGCGACGCGACGCTTCAAAGGACACGTGTCGTCCGGGAGGCAGGCGCAGGAGCATCCTTGACCAACTCGGAAAGGACAAACGCAACCGTGACAAGAACGCTCTTGATAGTCGACGACGAGCCGGAAGTCGTGGCGCTGATGCGCCGGGCTTTTGACACGAACTACGAGGTGATCACGGCAAGCCAAGAGCAAGAGGCGGTGCTGGCATGCGAGCGCCACCGGCCTCAGGTCGTGATTCTGGATTTGACGCTGGATGCCGCGAGCCGCCCGGAGCTTGCCGGCCTGCGCGTGCTCGACCGTATTTTACAGCTCGATCCGAACACACGCGTCATTATCGTCACCGGCAACGGCGACGACGCCAACGCGCTCAGCGCCATGCGTCGCGGCGCGTTTGACTACTATTTCAAACCGATTCGTCTTGAGGAACTGAAGACGATCACGCAACGGGCGTTTCATATCTACGATCTCTACCGTCGCGCCCACGACGAGCTTGTCCGTCCCCAAGCCGGGTTCGACGGCATTGTCGGCGCCTCCAAGAGCCTGCGCGAAATCATTGGATTTGTGCGACGGGTGGCCCCTTCGGATATTTCCGTCCTCATATGCGGTGAAAGCGGCACTGGGAAAGAGCTCATTGCGCACGCGATACATCGCCACAGTCCGAGGAGAAACAATCCGTTCGTGGCGGTGAATTGCGGCGCGATTCCGGAGAACCTTCTCGAAAGCGAGCTGTTTGGCCACGAGAGAGGCTCCTTTACGGGCGCGTACACGCAAAAGAAGGGCAAGTTCGAGGCCGCGCATACGGGCACGCTTTTCCTTGACGAGATCGGGGAACTCGCGCCGCCGTTACAGGTGAAGTTGCTGCGCTTTCTTCAGGACCGCAAGATCGAGCGTGTCGGCTCAACGCATCCGATCGATCTCGATGTCCGCATCGTCGCAGCAACCAACCGCGATTTAAAGCGCGACATGGAAAATCATGTTTTCCGCGAGGACCTGTACTACCGGCTTAAAGTCGTTCCTTTGGTGATTCCGCCGCTTCGGGAGCGGGCCGAGGATATTGTTCCCCTGGCGCGCCATTTCCTGCAAAAGTACTGCCGCGAGCACCACAAGCCTCGCGCGGTGTTGACGGCCGAGGCGGAACGGGCGCTCGTGAGCTACGCTTGGCCGGGAAACGTTCGCGAGCTCGAAAACCTCATCAGCCGTGCGGTTGTGCTCAGCACCAACGGGGTGGTGGGGCGGAGCGATTTGGGCCTGAGCAGCGCCCCGCCGGCCGGCAACGTCAACCTCAAGCTGGCGAAAAAAGCCATCGAGGAGGATTTTGTCAAAAAGGCCTTGATGCGTCATCATGGGGTCATCAGCCGCGCCGCGAGAGACCTTGGCATTAGTCGTGTAAACCTGTATGAATTGATGCACCGCTATGGCATTCAGATTCAAGATTTCAAAGGACGCAGCCCGCACACCAAACAACAAGTCGCGTGAAAGCAAGGAGGTTGAGCGCCATTGGAAGAGCTGAAACGACGCATCGAGACCAAGAACACGACCGCGGCGGTAATCGGTTTGGGTTACGTCGGATTGCCCCTCGCGATGGAAATCGCATCGGCCGGCTTCAAAGTCATTGGGATCGATATCGACAAAGGCAAAGTCGCGCGCCTCAAAGAGGGCCGATCCTACATTTCGGACGTGCCGGATGCGCTCCTGGCCGAAATGCTGCGCCAGGCCCGGTTTGTGCCCACTGCCGATTTCTCCGCCCTCGGCGACACCGACACGGTGAGCATCTGCGTCCCTACACCGCTCAGCAAAAGCCGCGACCCTGATATCTCCTTCATCCTGGGCGCGACCGAACAAATCCGAAAGTATCTCCACCGGGACCAACTGATCGTCCTGGAAAGCACGACGTATCCCGGCACGACGGAGGAACTTATCCTGCCGGAGCTCGAAAGCTCAGGACTGCGCGCGGGCAGGGACCTGTTCGTCGCCTTTTCACCGGAACGGATCGATCCGGGAAATAAAACGTTCACCACCCGCAACACGCCCAAGATCGTGGGCGGCGTCACGGAGCAATGCACCGAGATCGCGCGGATTTTCTACTCGCAGTTCATCGACCGGGTGATTCCGGTGTCGAGCACCAAATGCGCCGAAATGGTCAAGCTGCTCGAGAACACGTTCCGCAGCGTCAACATCGGAATGGTGAACGAACTTGCTCTCATGTGCGACCTGCTGGGCGTCGATGTTTATGAAGTGATCGATGCGGCCGCGACCAAACCCTTTGGCTTTATACCTTTCTATCCCGGCCCCGGGCTGGGCGGGCACTGCATCCCCATCGATCCGCATTATCTCGCGTGGAAGCTCAAGGCCCTCAACTTTCAAGCGCGATTCATCGGGCTTGCCTCGGAAGTGAACGGAATGATGCCCGCGGTGGTAACCGGTCTGATCGCCGACGGCTTGAACCGTCACTCCAAGAGTATCCGGGGATCGAAAATCCTGATTCTCGGAGTCGCTTACAAGAAAGATGTCAGCGACTGCCGGGAATCTCCGGCGCTGGACGTCATGCGGATGCTCAGCGATAAGGGAGCGAATCTCGCATACAATGACCCGTTCGTACCGTCACTCCGGCTGAACGGGAAATACTTGGATTCCGTCGCGCTCAGTCCCGAGCTGATCAAGAGCCAGGATTGCATCGTCATTTTAACCGATCACAGCGCGTACAACTGGGCCGAGATCGCCGGCGCGGCCAAGCTCATCGTCGATACACGCAACGCCACGAAGAACCTCCGCGACCTCAAGGACCGCATCATCAAGCTGGGCGACGGTAACAGCTTCGGCAGATCAAAAGCGGATCCGGAGACGATGCACGCGCACGTAACGCACTAGGTCGGACCGACGCTCACGTGCGATAGGCGGAGTTGATGCGGACGTATTCGTGCGATAGATCCGACGTCCAAACCGACGCGCTTTGTTTCCCCTGGCGCAGCTGAATCAGCACGCGGAACGAGGAACGGCGGAGCACCCGGGCCGCCGGGCGCTCTCGGGCTGGAATGCCCACGCCTCGCTTCACGACTTTGACGCGATTGAACGAAACATCGATCGCATTGGGCGCAAGCCGGATTCCCGCGCGGCCGACAGCCGCCATGATGCGGCCGAAGTTGGGATCGGCTCCAAAAAAGGCGGTTTTGACGAGCTGAGAATTCGCCACGGCAAAGGCGATCCGTCGCGCCTCGGCACGTGAGCGCGCCTGCTCCACTCGAATCTCCACGACCTTGGTAGCCCCCTCACCGTCCCTGACCAGCTGCAAAGCCAACGCCTGCATGACGGCATGAACGGCACGCCCGAGCGTAACCGCTTCGTCCGTCCCCGATCGGATCGGCGCGTTCCCCGCGGCACCGTTGGCGATCAAGACCACGGTGTCGTTCGTGCTCATGTCGCCGTCTACCGTCACGCAATTGAAGATTTGATCGGCTCCCTCGCGTAGGATCGCCCTGAGACATTCCGGCTCGACGGCAGCGTCGGTCATGACGTAGGCCAGCATCGTCGCGACGTTCGGCGCGATCATGCCCGCGCCTTTGGCCATGCCGCCGATCGTGATTCGACGCCCGCGCACCCGGCACTCCGCGCGGCCCGTCTTGACGAAGCGATCGGTCGTCATGATCGCTTCGGCCGCATCGAGGAAACGTTCCTCCGAGAGCGCGGCCACGGCTTGCCGAATGCCCCCGCGGATTTTGTCGATCGGCAGCGGCACACCGATGACGCCGGTCGAGGAAGGTAAAACGAGATCGGCCGGGATGCCAAGGCAAGCGGCGGTCTCGCGGCACATCGTTTCCGCGTGCCGTAAGCCGCGCGCGCCGGTACAGGCATTGGCGTTGCCGCTGTTGGCGACGATCGCCTGGAGCATGCCCCGCTTGATTTGCCTCATTCCCACGAGCACCGGCGCCGCCTTCACCCGATTGGTCGTGAACAGGGCCGCCGCGGCGGCCGGACGGTCGGACACGATGAGCGCGAGATCTTTCCGGCGGCTTTTTTTGACGCCGCTCGCGACGCCCGAGAACCTGAAGCCCGGCACTTTGATCATCGGACGAGACGGGAGGCGGGATTTTTGCTCATCGATCGAAAGCGGTCGGCTCCGGACGGGGCTTATTTGCCGCAGCAGCGCTTGTATTTCTTGCCGCTGCCGCACGGGCAAGGATCGTTGCGCCCGACCTTCTCGCCCTGGCGCTTGGGCGCGGTCGGGCGGTTTTCCACCGCGCCGCCGTGGCTCAGGACCATGCGCTGAGGCTGCTGCTTCACTTCCATGCGCTCCACGGCGCTCTCGCGTGCGATTTCCACCGTAAACAGCTTCTGAACGACGTCTTCTTGGATCCGATGGATCATCTCTTCGAACAGCTCAAACCCTTCTTTTTGGTACTCCTGGAGCGGGTTTTTCTGGCCGTAACCGCGCAGCCCGATACCCTCCTTCAGGTGATCCATGTTGAGGAGATGGTCCTTCCACAGGGTATCGATCGTCTGGAGCATGATGATCTTCTCCAGCTGGCGCATCATCGGCTCGCCAAACCGTTTCTCCTTGTCCTCATACGCGGCCACTACCCTTTCCCTGGCGATCTCCAAAATTCGCTCTACCGAGAGCCCGTCTTGCTCCTCGGGCTTCAGGTCGAGCCGCAGGTTGAACTGGCGGTAGAACGCGTCGCGCAGGCCGGCGAGATCCCAATCCGAGGGATGAAGCTCCTTGCTGGTGGCGCCCGCGACGATGTCATCGACGAGATTCTGCGCCATATCCAGCACCTGCTCTTTCAGGTTTTCGCCCTTGAGCACTTCCCTGCGCTGGTTATAGATCACCTCCCGCTGCTTGTTCATGACGTCGTCATATTCGAGGAGATGCTTACGGATATCGAAGTTGTGCGCTTCGACTTTCTTTTGCGCGTTTTCGATCGCCCGGGTTACGAGCCCGTGCTCGATGGGCACGCCCTCCTCCATCCCGAGCCGGCTCATGATCCCCTGGATGCGGTCGGCGCCGAAAATGCGCATGAGGTCGTCTTCCAGCGACAGATAAAACCGCGACGAACCGGGATCGCCCTGCCGCCCCGCCCGTCCCCGCAGTTGGTTGTCGATGCGGCGACTTTCGTGCCGCTCCGTGCCAAGGATGTGCAAACCGCCGGCGGCGATCACCCGTTCGCGTTCCTCCGCGCAGATCTGGTTATAATGACTCAAGAGTTCATCGAACCGATGGCGGTATTCGTCCGGGGCTTTGTCCAGTTGCTCCCGGATCTCTTCCACCAGGCGCAAGTATTCCTGCCGCTTCGTTTCGTAACTCCGCTGCGCCGCCTGCAACGCTTCCTCGTAGGGATGGCGGATCTCTTCGCAGCGAGCCTCGGCTTCCTCAAAAGCCTGATGCGCTTGTTGGTACTCGCCGACCAGCTCGGCGCTTTCGCCTGCGCCCAGCGCGATCGTTGCCGCCTCGAATTCCAGCTCGCTCAATCGCTGTTCGTAGTTGCGGCGCTTTTCATCCAGCGTCTCCACCAGCGCGCGCCGGTCTCCGTCGCGTTCCTGCCAGCGGACAATCAACTCATTGAATTCTTCCCGCGCGTTCTCGAATGCCGCACGCTCTTCCGACGGCGCGCCGTCGAGCGCGCTCGCCAGCGAGCTCTCGAGGTCCGTTTTGGCATTCAAGTAGCTCTCCGGAACCGCGCGCAAGCCGTGCAACGCCTCAATCAGCTCCGTTGCCGAGAGATCCTCGTACGTGCGCCGCAGTTCGCGAAACGGCGAAATCTCCCGGATTTGACGCTGCAGATCGGTCGCGCGCTTGAGCGCCTCGCTGCGCTGCTGCTGGAAAACCTCGGCTTCGGCCACGTATCGCTTCTCGGCGCGCTGCACCTCCTCGTCGTACTTCTCGCGTAGTTCTCGAAGCGCATCTTCATAACGCGACGCCCCGGTGACCGGCAGCTTCGCGGCGCGCGTGATCCATTCGTTTTCCATGTCCGAGCGCGCCAGGAAATCGGGATTGCCGCCCAGCAGGATATCCGTGCCGCGGCCGGCCATATTGGTGGCGATCGTCACCGCGCCGAAACGGCCCGCCTGCGCGATGATCGACGCCTCGGCCTCATGATTGACCGCGTTCAGGACGTTGTGTTTGATCCCCTTCTTTTTGAGCATGCGCGAAACGCGCTCGGACTTCGCCACCGAAGTGGTCCCGACCAGGATCGGTTGACCTTTTTTGTGCCGCTCCTCGATCTCTTCGACCACTGCGTTGAATTTTTCCGCTTCGGTCCGGTACACGACATCGGCATGATCGGTGCGAATCATCGTGCGGTGGGTCGGCACCACGACGACATCGAGTTTATAGATCTTTTTGAATTCCGGCGCCTCGGTATCCGCCGTGCCGGTCATACCGGCGAGCTTTTTGTACATGCGGAAGTAATTCTGGATCGTAATCGTTGCGAGCGTCTGGTTTTCCTCCCGGATGTGCACCCGCTCCTTCGCCTCCACCGCTTGATGGAGCCCGTCCGACCAGCGCCGGCCCGGCATCAGCCTGCCGGTGAATTCATCGACAATAATGACTTCGCCGTCCTTGACCACGTAATCGACATCGCGTTTGAAGATCGCGTGCGCCTTGAGCGCTTGCTGCACATGATGCAAGGTGTCGATTTGTCTCGGATCGTAGAGGTTGTGGACGCCCAGGAGCCTCTCGACCTTGGCAACGCCGCTTTCGGTCAACGTCACCGATCGGCTCTTTTCATCCACGGTGTAGTCTCCCTGCGCTTCGATCGCGGCCCGCTTGTCCTGCGAGGGATCGCCCTGGATCACCGCACCCCGTTGGAGCTTCGGGATAATCCGATCGATGATGTAGTACTTGTCGGTCGATTCCTCTGCGGGACCCGAAATGATCAGCGGGGTTCGCGCTTCGTCGATCAAGATGTTGTCTACCTCGTCCACGACCGCGAAGTTGAGCTCGCGCTGCACGTACTCGTCGAGCGAGAACTTCATGTTGTCGCGGAGGTAGTCGAAGCCGAACTCGTTGTTCGTCCCGTAGGTGATATCGGCGAGATACGCCTGCTGCCGCGTCACCGGGCGCAAGTTCAAATAGCGGTAATCCTTCGTGAGGTAAGCCGGGTCGAACACATAGCTCGTATCGTGAACGATCGAGGCGACCGAAAGACCGAGCTTGTGATAAATCGGCCCCATCCATTGGACGTCGCGACGGGCGAGATAATCGTTGACGGTGATCAGGTGAACACCGCGGCCCGTGAGCGCGTTCAGGTAAAGAGCCAGCGTGGCCACCAGGGTTTTCCCCTCGCCGGTTTTCATCTCGGCGATTTTGCCTTCGTGCAAGACAACGCCGCCGATCAGCTGAACGTCGAAGTGACGCAGACCGATGGAGCGCCGGGAAGCCTCGCGTACCGCGGCAAACGCCTCGGGCAGGATTTCTTCGAGAACATCCGATTCCGCCTGGCGCAGTTCTTTGTCCAGCTCCTCGGCGCGGCTCTTGAGCTCCTCCCTTTCCTCCCCGGTAGCTTGCGCAAGCTCCGTATTGGCGTTCTCGAGCGCCGCGCGGGCGCCCGCAGTCTTCTCCTGCAACCGCGTGCGGAATCCGTCGGTTTTGGCGCGCAACTCCGCGTCGGTAAGCTTCTGATAAGCCGGCTCCAGGCTATTGATGCGGTCGATATAGGGCCCGATGCGCCTTATTTCACGTTCGTTTTTCGTCCCGACGATTTTCTTAATGAGGTTTAACATGAAATGCGTTAGGGCTGTTTCTGTTGCGGTAAGCGCCAGTTACATCATTTTATTGAAGAAATGCATTGGCAGCAACCGAGACTTCGCGCCACGCATGCCATCGACGCACGGACTTAAGAGGCGGCTCGAGTCTCCTCGGCGATCGTTGCCGGGCTTGCGCGAAACGACTCGATGCGCATGTTCATTGCGCCGCCGCCAGGCTCCTGCCCAGCTCCTTTTCGCAGCTCGGCGCAAAACCGAAAACCTGCTCCCAGACGTCTTTGGATTCCATACAGAGATACACCTTGCTCGTAGGAGCCGCTCTTCGGATCCAGCCCAGCATGGAGCGATACATCGCAACACGGAGCGGATGGTAATACCTGAGTTTCCCATCCGGGCAGAGGACCTGTTCAGCGGCGAGCAGCCGGCTTTCCGGATACCGCGCGCGCATCGCCCGCTTCAAACCGGGCGTTGTCCTTAGCACCCCCATGCTGAACCAGGCGATCGCCCGCCAATCGACGGTTGCAAAGATTTCCTCGACGAGGTGCTCGTAGTCCCGCTCCCATTCGGGATACTCGACCATCGGATCGAAATGGAACCCCAATCGGTAACCCGCTTCTTGACACTCGCGCGCGGCGCGAAGCCGCTCGTCGAGGGATGCCGTCCCATGTTCGTCGGCCTCGATTACCGCGCGCGGATTGATCGACCAGGACACGACCACCCTCCCCTTCGGATTCAGGGGCAACAGGCCGGCGACGGCGTCGCTCTTGGTTTTCAACTCCAGCAGCACGTTGGGCTGTTCGGCGAAGAAGGGGATCACCGTCCGGGCAAAACCGATGTAGGGCTCTAAGGCGAGGCTATCGGTAATCTCGCCCGTGCCGATACGGAAGAAATGCCTGCGATGACGGCTCAAGAGTCGATCCGTTTCCTCGAGCAAGTCGTTGACGTTGCTGAAAACCTTGAGCTCGGGATTGTTCGCCAGATACTCCTGCAAATAGCAGTAACTGCAATCCATCGGGCAGTTGCTGGCAAAGTTCACCACAAAGTAGTTACAGCAGACCTGACCGTCGCTGCCGGGACATTTCTTGAGAAACTCACCCTCATGGCGAGCCAGATAGAGGCGTTTTTTGGCCAAGCCGAAAGCGCGATGGCCCCAATGGCCCGGCCGCTTGAGCGGAAAGCCCCGTTCGACAAACGTCACCGGCACATCCGGTAACGCGCGCCGCAGATTATCAAAGATCGGGCTTCCCTCCGACCCTCGCTCGACTACCAGCTGATCGAATTCAACCTGCCGCATCGGACTTCACGGGCTTTTCGAAATCCCTCACCGGTTCGGGTTGCCGCTTTCCTTGAAGCACGTCGAACGTTGCGCTGAGCGCGGGATGGTGAACCGATTGCGTCAACGCGCCAACCATTGCTTCCAGCTCCCGTACGCTCGACGCTTCGAACTCGACACGCAACTTTCCGCCCTCGAGTCCCGGCGGCGCGCTCATCCGGAGCCCGGGCGGCAGCTTCAACTCGCGGATGCGCGCTTTGATGTCCTCTTCCGCCGCGCTCAACCCGGGAAACCTCAGCCGCCGGAGTTGGTCCTTGATCGTTTTCAGCTTATCGGCGCGGCCCAGGCGCGGGTCCGTTTCGATCTTGTGGATCGGCGCGCTCGAGAGGACGTCGGCCGCGGTGGTTCCATCCCTGAGCGAGATTTCTTCCAGCCAATCAGCGAAGTCCCGCACATGGTTCTCGCTCATCTTGAGACTCAAGACAAGCCGGAAAAGCGCGTTCCGGTCCTTCTCACCCCACCCGTACAGGCGATCGATGGTGGCGGGACGAAACCGGCGGTTTTCAGCATACCGTCGAATCTCTTCTTCCCGCATAGAGCGGATCCTCGAAAGCGCGTGCAACCAGCCGCTCGTACATAAGCGCTTCGTTCTCACGGCCTCTCTTCCTCGCCCCGGCGGTGAAGATCGCGAGCTTGCGCTTAAGCTCGTCGGCGACCCACCGGCGCTTCTCCTCCGCCAACCCGGCAGCGGAGAGCTTTACCAGAGCCGCGATCCGGAACCGATCCAATCCCCATTCGCTGCGCGATAGCTGGTCTGCGTGACCTCCTCTTTTTACCACCAGCGGCACCGGCAGGAGCGGGACGGAGCAAACTGCCGCGAGCCGGAGCCACAGCTCGTAGTCTTCGCAAACGCGAAAATTTTCGTCGAACCCACCCGCGTTTTCAAACAGCTCCCGGGTCATCATCACCGCCGAAGGACTAATCAGGCAAAGCGCCAAGCTGCGGCGAAAAACATCGCCGGAAGGCTTCCGGTGCTTGAGCTTCGGGTTCACCCGGCGACCGTGACGGATCCAGATTTCCTCTGTCTGGCAGATTCGATCGCCGGAGCGCGCCATGAACGATGTCTGGATTTCGAGCTTCTTGGGTAACCAGAGATCATCGGAGTCGAGAAACGCGAGGTAGCGCCCCGCCGCCATTCGAGCGCCGGTATTTCTCGCGGCTGCAACCCCGCGCCGCTCCTGGCTGATCAGACGAAGACGGGTGTCGTACGCCTCGAGTTCGCCAACGGTTCCATCCGTCGAGCCGTCATCGACCACGATCAACTCGAAGCCGGTAAACGTTTGAGACAATACCGAGTCGATCGCTTCTTTGACCATCGCCCGGCGATTATAGGTGGGAATGATGACGCTGACGAGCGGCCGCGCGCACGGTTTCGGCGCGGCTCGCGAGTCCAACCCGAGAGCCCTCATGCCTCAAGTGACAAAGGTTTCCATTTTTTTGAAAAACTGATCGAGCATCATCTTCGCCACGCCACCCAACATCCGCTGTCCGATACCGGCGATGAGACCTCCCGCCTGCGTATCCGCGCTGTATTTGATGACGGTCCGGCCGTTAAGCTCTTCGAGGTCGATCGCCACGTCGCCGCGCAGGAAACCGGGAGCGCCCGACCCCGAGCCGCTCAGCCGGTAGTGAGACGGAGGCTGCTTGTCTCTGATCGCCACCTTGCCTTTGTACGTGCCTTTAACCGCCGCCACTCCAACCTGAACCCGGGCTTCGTATTCGTCGGGCCCGACTTCGGTCAGTTGTTCGCAGCCCGGAATGCATTGGGCGATTATTTTCGGATCCAGCAATACCTGCCAGACCCTCTCCCGGGGCGCAGCGAATGTGTATTGACCTTCGATCTTCAAATCTGCCCCTCGAACTATGCGCGCGAATATATCGACGTCTCGGAAAGGGGATAGGCGCCTTTTGCCAAGATCGCCCGGAGGGTGCTTCGCACGAGAGGTACGTATCCCCTTTTGCGTACCCGCATGCGCCCGCCGGAGAGGGAAAATTCCGGTGTCTGGCGGCGATCGCGCTCCGATGAGCGAAACCATAACGTTCATCGGCTTAAAAAACAACCGATCGGCACGCGAGTTCGATTGAATAGGCAAGCGCCGTGCCTTACAATCGCATGCACATGCGGCGGGTCCTCTGTTCCATGGCCGTGTATCTCCTGTTGAGCGGCAGCAGCGCGCCGGCATCGACGCAAACGAGCAGCGCCGCGCAGCAGTTTGCTCACGGATACGCGCGCTGGTCTGCCGGACGGCACGCCGAAGCCAAGGAGTTTTTCGTCCAAGCGCTCGCGCCCGATTCGCCGCTCGCAGACTACGCGCTTTATTTTCTTTCTCGGATCGCGATCCAGGAGCGTGAATGGGAAACCGCGCGCCAGCTGCTGGCCGGGCTTCAGAGTCGCTACCCTCAAAGCGTCTGGTTCCCTCATGCGGAAATTCAACGCGCAAAAATCGCGATCGGTGAGCGGGACTATCCCCAGGCGGTTGACATTCTCCGCAGCCTGCGCGAGCGGAAGGAGCTGCCTGAACAGATCGCCGAAGAGAGTCTTTTCTTGGAAGCGCAGGCGCATGAAGCGCGGGGAGACCTGGCGCAGGCGTTTTCGCTTTACCTCGAGGTGCGCAATCGCGCCCCCAGTCTCCCTGGGCGGCGCTCGCGAGGAAAGAAACCGGCCGTCTGAGAGGCGAGTTTCCGGTCCTGTTCGGTCTCAATACTCAAGCGGCGATCGCCGAGGAGGCGGACCGGCTGGCGCGGGAGCGGCAAGACAGCGATGCCGCGCTCTTGTATCGGCGGCTCCTCGAGCAGGAGATCGCTCCTTCGTTCCGCCTCCGGATCCTCACACGCCTGGTCGACCTCTACTTAAGCGCTCGCAAAAGAAGCGAAGCGATGCCGCTTCTGGAAGAAATCGCCCGCGACTATCCGGAGGGACCCGAAGCGCCGCGGGCGCTTTACCGCATCGCGCAGATTCTATGGAACCGCAATGATAACCAACGAGCGCTCGAGTACTTCAACCAGTTGACCGAGCGCTATCCGGGCGCCGCGGATGCCGACCGGGCGTTGCTCGCGGCAGCGAGTATTTATGAATCGCAAGGCAAAAAGGCCGAAGCCGTCGCGCTCTACAACACGATCCAAGCCCGTTTTCCCAAGAGTCCGGCGCGCGATGCGGCGGCATGGCGGCTGGCGTGGCTCTACTACATCGGAGGGGATTTCAAAAAAGCCTCGGCGGTCTTCAAATCCCTTGCCGGCCGAGCAAAGGACGACAGCCTGCGAACCGCCTCGTTTTATTGGCACGGCCGGAGCGCCGAGCGGCTCGGGGCCGTCGAAAGCGCCAAGCAAAGCTATCACAAAATCCTCCAGGCCGGGGATGAATCCTACTATCATGGATTGGCCGCCCGGCGCCTGGCCCGGCTGGGCATCGCGGTACCGGCGGCGAAAAACGGCAAAAGCGGCTCCGGCAGTCTCGACGAAGCGCCTGCCATTCCCGCCGATATCGGTTTTCACCTCGCACGAGCGAGAGAACTCACCGCACTCAACTTGGACTCGCTCGCGCTTGTCGAGCTCGACCGCGCGAGCCGGCTGGCCGGCAGCGAGCCGGCGCTTCTGCGAATGCTGGTCAGGGAGTACGCGAAAACTCGCTCCTACGCGCGTAGCCTGGCGCTCGCCAACCAGCTGCCGCAGGGCCTGGAAGAGAGAGAGCGCCACCGTTTCCCGCTCGCCTACTGGGACATGATCGAGGAGAAAGCCCGCGCTCACGGACTGGACCCCTATCTACTCCTGGCTTTGATTCGGCAGGAAAGCCTGTTCGATACGCGGGCCCGCTCGTCGGCAAGCGCCCTGGGCCTCATGCAATTGATTCCTTCCACCGCCGCTCGGGTCGCGAAACAGATCGGCTGGTCGCCGCCGACTACGGAGGGCCTGTTCGAGCCCGAAATCAACATCACTCTGGGCGCGCAGTACCTGAAAGATCTGCTCGAACGCTACGGCAACGACTGGCACAAAGCGATCGCCGCGTACAACGCCGGCGAGCAAGCGGTGGATCGCTGGCAGAAGGAGATCGACAGCGACGACAGCGAGGAATTCATCGAACGCATCCCGTATCTCGAGACGCGACAGTACGTGAAACTCGTCCTGCGCAACCACCGGATCTACAAACGGCTCTACGAGCGGCAGTGATGAGCGGCTTCGGACTACCGGCTTCCATCGGGATCACCGCCGATTGGATGGCTGCGGATGCGGACTCGGGTTTTCCGCGCGAGCCGACTCTTTTCTTGGCCGAGCGCTACTGCCGCGCGGTCGAGGAGGCGGGCGGCGTGGCGCTCATTCTCCCATGTTCCACGAGTGCTGCCGCTCGGCGCCGTCTTCTCGAGCGATTGGACGGGCTGATCGTAAGCGGCGGCGACTTCGACATTCATCCGAGTTACTACGGCGAAGAACCGATCAACGAACTCGGACGGATCAAGCATCAGCGGACCGAGTTCGAATTGGAACTCGTGAATCTCGCGCTGGCCCGCGATCTGCCGGTCTTGGGGATTTGCGGCGGCGCCCAGGCGCTCAACGTCGCGCTCGGAGGCGCTCTGTATCAGGACATTGCGACGCAGGTGCCGCGCGCGGCCGATCATCAACAGAGCGCCCGGAAACACACCGGCGGCCACCGCGTTCGCATCCAACCGGGCACGCGCCTCGAGCGTATCGTTCAGAGCGACGCCATCGAAACGAATACCACGCACCATCAGGCGGTTAAAAGTCTCGGCCGAGGGTTGGTGATCAACGCCGTCGCCGAGGACGGCGTGATCGAGGGCATCGAAAGCCAGTTCCATACCTTCGCCCTTGGCGTGCAGTGGCACCCCGAAGTGCTGGCCCCCACCAGCCCGTACCATCGACGAATCTTTACGAGCTTCGTCGCAAGCTGCAAACGCGCAGCATAAACGCGCCAACCAAGGAAGACCCTCACCACAGAGGACGTGAAGAGCACGAAGGAAGGAACGAAGGGCCTAAAAGTCTCCCTTTTGTAAAAGGAGATTTAGAGGAATTTGGAAACAGCTCACGATGAGCGCGATCTTCAATCTCCGACGGCTTTTACAGCGAGGTTGTAAAGCTCTGGGTCTTCATTGATCTTGGAGAGCGTTTCCACAGCCGACAAAAACGCCTCGACTGCCTGTTTTTCGCTCCCTTTCATCTTCGCGACCTCTTCCATAATCGTGGGTACGTCCAGGCCGGTCTTTTTCGCCAACTCACTTAAGGACGCCTTTGCTTCCAGATATTCTCGCGCAGCGTAGCTCAGAAGCTCTCTTCTCGCTTGATCTGTGGCGAGCTGAGTAAGATACCCGGTCTTACTAGTCCTTTTAAGCGTGGAAAGGTGTCGTAGGATTCGGTCTTCGTCTTCTGTCAGTCTTATGGTGATAGTGGTTTTCCGCTGTTTTTCCTTTTTCATCAATTTTCCCCTTTCCTTCGAATCTCCGATACAATCCTCATCGCAGAGCGTATCCATTCCGGTTTTAAAGTGCCCCGGCGCGCCAGACGGGGAGAGAGCCGCTATTAATCTAGCGTTCCCTTTTCACCTAAATCGCGAAACTCCGCTCGTTCATCCCTACCAGCGTTGATTTTCGCTATCGCGTGCGGCAAAGAGGGAGCAAACACCGCGTTCGGCCAAGGAGGTCGTGTTATGACGCAGCCAACGACGAGGGATGTTCTGAACAAGCAGGCGGCGGAAAGAGCGCTTTTCCCGGCCCGCGGCCTTCCGGGGGGCGGGCAATTGGAGATCAGGATGGAGGCGTCCGCCGAACATCCCGATCCTGACATCCGTGCGGTGGCAAGAAGGATCAAACCATGCAACCTTGAAAGCTGGCATACGGAATGGATGGCCGTCGCCGAAAAGAACGAAGAGCTTGCGGAAGGTTTCGCGCGCGACGATCGCAAGGTTACCGCGCACGAGTTCTATCTTCGGGCCGTCGAGTTTTACCGCCGCGCGGTGGTCTACATGCCCGACAGCGACGAGCGCATGCTACCAACCTACAGAAAACTCAAGAACACTTTTGACAAAGCATGGTCGCTCGTTCGTCCGCCCTTCGAGCGAGTCCAGATTCCGTGGGAAGGACACCTCCTCGACGGGCTTTTCTATCCCGCCAGGGGCAAGCCCGGCGATCGCTTTCCGGTGGTTTATAACTACGCCGGAGCCGACGGCATCCTCTTGAGAGGTCTGGAGGGAGGCCCGGAGCCGTATCTCCGCCGCGGCATGGCCTTCATCGATGTGGATGGGCCGGGCCATGGCGGTGCTCTCCGGGAAAAAGGGCTCTTTGCGCCTCCCGATTCGGAACGCGTGGCCAAAGCCGTTATCGACTATCTCATCACCCGTCCGGACGTGGATCCCGACCGTATCGGCCTCCACGGTTCGAGCATGGGAGGGTATTCAGGGCCGCGCGCCGCCACCGCGGAGAAACGCATCAAAGCCGTGGCGGTTTGGAGCGGGGCCTACAATCTCGTGGACGATATTTTCGACTACTATCCGCCGATTCAGGATCGACTGCGCTGGCTGATCGGCGCGAAAGATTTGCGCGATGCCCGCGAGAAAATCAAGGAGTTTACGCTGGCGGGTCGCGCGGACCGGATAGAGTGTCCACTGTTGGTGGGCTACAGCCATGACGACAGGGTCATGGATCCGCGAGGCGCGCTCAGGCTTTATGAAAGCGCCGTAAACGCCCCCAGCCGCCAAATGTTGGATGGCGTGGGCCACGGAGAAAAGCGCTTCGATCGGAGAACCTACATCGCCGACTGGTTTATGAAGCAGCTCAAAGCGGAGCCCGCTCGCTAGCATTCGCAGAAACGACATAAGCCGAGGGAGATTTCACCACCGAGGACACGAAAGCCACCAAGGCGAAATGAAGAGATTAACAGTCTCCCTTTTGCAAGGGGAGACTTAGAGGGATTGAGTCATGAGCAACCTGTAGGTGGGTTGTTTATGCGATACGAGTGGCTGCAATGGTTCCACACCTCTTTGATACTCCCTAAAGTATTCTAATTGGCCTAGAGTTCCCTCCGACGCGCGCGGAATTTTAATTGACACCCGGCACGCGATCGCGCAAAATTTTTCCCAATCAAAAAACCCATCTGTTGGACATGAGGAGGACGCCGCATGCTTCGCCTCAGTTGGCTTCTACTAATACCGATGGCTCTGATCGGGTGCACGGCCGAGACGCAACACGTTCAAAACCAAGCTCCGAGATGGACGGTGGAGAATCCCGATGCCTCGCGAGGCATCGCCAAGGGTTCGGCGGCCGGGGCGCAGCGCGACGCGGCCACCCAGGTTTCGACGTCGAGCCTCGATTCTCTCCAGATGGGACAAAGCACGGCTACTCCCGATTCCAGCCCGTTGAAAGACGTCAACTTCGATTTCGACAGCCATGAACTCACCGAGCAGGCGCGCGGGATCCTGAAAAACAATGCCGAATGGCTCAAGGCCAACCCGTCCGTGCGCGTGCAGATCGAGGGACACTGCGACGAGCGGGGCACGGTAGAGTACAACCTCGCCCTCGGAGCGCGGCGGGCGAAAAACGTGAAGGATTATCTGGCGACCTTGGGCATCGCCGTCGAGCGGCTGTCAGACATCAGCTACGGCGAGGAGATTCCGCTCTGCCGAGAACGGACCGAAGCGTGCTGGGAGAAGAACCGCCGCGCCCGGTTCGTCATCACGGCCGGCGGCCCCGCGGCTTAAGACCGAATCGTCCATTTTACGACCCCCGAACGCCCGGCCCTCGCTCCGGAAGCGGGGGTTTTTGTACGGCGACCTCTTGACCTTTCACCTCTACTCCTGAAAATAGGTCCTTAGTCTTGCGTGCCCTTAGAAGCCGCGACTATGCCGGCGCTGCCGCGCGATCTTCGGGCCCTGATAGACGCGGCGAACTCGATCGATCAACTAAACTGCACTTCTCTGGTGTGATCGATCCGTGATAAATACAGTGTCCGCGAGACAATCAGATCGAATGCCTGCGGTCAGCGTAATCATTCCCGCGTATAACTGTGAGCGTTTCATCGGCGAAGCGCTGCAGAGTGTTCTTGAGCAATCATTCCGCGATTTCGAGATTGTTGTCGTCGATGACGGCTCGACGGACGGTACGAGCGACATCGTCAACAGTTTTACAGGTCCTATTACCTGTTACCGGCAGCCGAATAAGGGTGCGGCCGCTGCACGCAACCTCGGGCTTTCTTTGGCAAAGGGAGATTGGGTAGCCCTTTTGGATGCCGACGACGCCTGGTACCCCAACAAGCTATCCACCCAGATTGAGTATATAAAACTTCATCCCGAAACTTTCTTCGTCTACTCCGATATCGACGTCATTGATGGCCACAGTGAAATCCAGCAGCGGAGTTTTTTGACAGCAGGACAACGCAAACCGACATGGCGTCCCTTCCCTCTGTCAGCCCGTACGCGTCGGCCCACGTTTGTGTCGATTGTATTTAATGGTCAGCCCTTTCCCTATCCTTCAACCGTTCTAGCGCGCCGAGACCTGCTTTTGCGCGCCGGGGGTTTCAACCCTGCGTTCCAGAGTAATTACCATGAGGATTTCGAGTTTTTCGCGCGGCTCATTCGCTTGTCGGAAATGCGGTTCATTCCGCAAGCGCTCGTGAAATATCGCGCCCATCCGCCGCCTCGAGACAAGTCGGTGCGCCATCAAAACTGGTTTAAGTTGCTTCAAAGCCTAACCGACTTATGGAGCGACGATCAGGAGAAGAAGCAGTTGCTTCAGCGCCAATTCGCAAAATACTACGCTCGGCTCACTAGGGAACGCTTGTTAGCGGGTGATCTCGGTGCTGCGGCCGATTACTTCAGGCAGGCCTGCAGATACCGGCCCCAAAGTTGGCGAGGTTTTTGGAGCTGGCTGGTTTTATTCCGCCCTAACCGCCGTGACCTGCACGCCGTTAAACAACGCTGGCTCGAGGATCGCTAGTCTGTGAAGCCTCCGGACTATTTCTGTTCACTCGCCGTAACTCCAGAACTCGCCCGCGGCTTGAACAATTTGAGCTTGACACTGGGAGCTTATGGCAGTTATAGTTGGTAACTTTTTTAGTTCTACCAGCTAGTTGCGGATTTCCGCACCGTGAACGTTAGAAGAAACGGCGAGATTTTCATCAGTATCGTTATCGCGACACGAGGCAGGAGCAGCCTTGCTCAGCTCCTAGAGAGTCTTTGCCGGCTGGATGCCCGCGATACCATAGCTCACGAAATACTCATCGCAAACAACTCTGCCGACGAAGCTGGGGCTCGCGGTGTCGATGAAGTGGTGTTGCCGTTTATCAGGCGAGAGCCGAGTCGGTTTCGGCTGATCCGCATTAAAACCCCGGGAAAGAGTCTTGCTATAAACACCGCGATCGGCGTCGCCGCCGGAAACATTACTGCGTTCCTTGATGACGATGTGGCAGTTGAGCGGGGCTGGTTGCTGGCGGTTGCGGATTTCTTTCAGAACTCTCAGTTCGCGGCGATGCAGGGGACCATTCTTTTACCGCCCGGATCCGAACACGATGTCCGACTCCAACAGCTCTACAACCGTTACAGAACCATCTGTTTATTCCCACTCCGTGATTCGATTGAAGAGATAGAAACCCTTACCGGTGCCAACATGGCGGTTCGTAGGGACCTATTCGACGCGGTCGGACTATTCGATATTCGGCTTGGGCCTGGTCAGTCGGGAACTTCCGACGACACCGAACTTGCCGAGAGAATCCTTCGATCGGGTGCCCGAATAGGCTGCGCACCCGGCGCAGTAGTCTATCACGAAGTAGACTGGAGCCGGCTTACCGAAGACTATTTTCGGTATCGCCACGAACAGCAAGGGCGGAGTCGTTTCATCTATAAGAACCCGTCGATGCTTACCATCCTGGCCGATCTAGCGCACTCCATCGTGGATTTCTTGTGGCATTTCATCCGGAACGAAGAGCGAAAAAAGTATCGCGCTAAGGGACGATATTATCATTACAGGGCGATGTTAAGAGAAAAACTCGCGACCGCCAGGCGGGGAACGCAAACGCACGCTTCTACGGCACACCGACAAGAGCCTGTTCCGTACTGAATCAATCTTGAGTACTCGAGATCACCCTGGCGGGACAGCGTCCGAGATTCCGCGAGCTTGACTTTATCGTGGTAACTTTGTTCTCTGTACCGAAACCGTTTCGCGGCCACATCGGCACGATCCAAATTAACGCGCTGCAGAGTTGGTTGAGATTAGTCCCTAGCTGTGAGGTTATTCTTTTTGGCGACGAAGAAGGAACAGCGGTAATGGCCGAACGGTTCGGCGCATCACATGTCCCGGAAATATCGTGCAATGAATTCGGAACGCCTCTGCTGAACGACGTGTTCGGTAAAGCACAAAATACCGCAACCCATGCGCTCGTTTGTTTTGCGAACGCTGATATTATCCTTATGCAGGATTTTGCCCGCGCTATAGACGCGGTTTCTAACCTGAACGAATCCTTCCTTATGGTTGGTCGAAGGTGGAACGTTGAAATTAATGCACCTTTGGATTTCCAGCGTGACGATTGGCAAGAACAACTCCGGACAGTGGTAAATCAGCGCGGCAAGTGTGGACTGCCCTATTACATCGACTATTTCGTATTCCGCAAAGGACTGTTCGGAAATCTGCCTCCTTTTGTCATCGGCCGCGCCGGCTTTGACAACTGGCTACTTTGGAGGGCTCGGTCATCGGGCGCTATGATTGTGGATGCCTCGCAAATGGTGATGGCGATCCATCAAAACCACGATTACGCGCATCATCCTGAGGGGCGAGATGGCGTCTATCTAGGCCTAGAGGCGAAGCGTAACAGGGAGTTGATGGGCGGGTCGCACCACCTTTTTACCCTCGAAGATGCCACCCACTTCTTAACATCTGATGGTCTAAAACGTAATCTGAGCCGCCGCTACTTCCGCAGGAAATGGAAGTTCATCAGGCGAGCATTGCGTCATCGCTGGCGTGAGTGGCGAACGTCTCAGACCACCGGCGAAAATGGGTCCCCGTTGAAGAAAACTTAAACTATGGGTTTGTTTCGAGATCTGCGAAAAGGCATTGAGATACGGCGCCGCCTGAAAGCAGCCCCGCCGATTCTCATCTTTCAAATGGGCAAAGTTGGTTCGACATCACTTCAGGGTTCACTCAAAAAAATGTGGCCTGGACTGACGGTGCACAGCCACACTGTCACACGAGATCTGGCGAGGAATAAGGAAGATGTACAGCTGTTGTACGAAAGAGTCATTCAGCGGGGCGCACCGCTTTACGTTATAAGCCCGGTCAGAGAGCCTATAGGCAGAAACATAGCGATGTTCTTTCAAAACTTCGAGCGGCACACGGGAGTGGCCTATAAAAAAGCGACGTTCTCGACAGCGGAGTTGATTCGCATTTTTTTGACCAAGTTTGACCACGATGGGCCCGCTAACTACTACGACCGATTCTTTAAGCCGGTGTTGGCGGTTGATGTGTACGACTACGACTTTCCATTCGATGGCGTCCAGATAATCCATCAAAACGATACCCACGTATTGCTGATGCGCACTGAATTGCCCGATTCTGTCAAGGAGGGGGCAGTCAGAGAGTTTCTCAACCTTTCGGACTTCCGCCTTTCGAACAGAAACATTGGCGCACAGAAGCACTACGCCGACACCTACAGGAAGTTCATAGAAGCGTTTATAGCTCCCGATTGGTATATCCGCAGGATGTATGACTCTCGCTTCTTCAACCACTTCTACGGTGAAAACCACAGACAGCGCCTAATCATGGAATGGACACAGCGGCGGGAGATGAAAGCACAAGGAAGCCAAAATCGTGACTGTGCTTGACAATATCCGAGAAAGACTCAGCACTTTCAGCCATGCGATCGGCCGTCGCGCTGGTAAAATTCGCCGCCGCCTGGACGTTGCGCCCCCAGTTTTGATCTATCAGATGGGGAAAGTCGGTTCATCTTCAATATACCGCTCACTCAAGCCGATTTGGCCCGGCCTGACAATGCACACACATTTTATTACTCGGGACGCAAAAAAAAGCCAAACTGCCCATATCATATATGAACGGGCCATTCGTCCGGGGCGGCCTATTTTCGTTATCAGTCCTGTCAGAGAGCCAATCGCTAGGAATGTTTCCACTTTCTTTCAGAATTTTGAGTGCGAGACCGGAATCAAGTATCAGAACTCCACCTTCTCGGTTAACGATTTGATTCAGTTCTTTCTTCGGCAGTTCAAGCACTACGATGCGCTGCGATGGTTTGATAATCGTTTCCGCGTTGAACTGGGACTTGACGTCTATGACTACGCATTTCCTGCTAGTGGCAGCGCGGTGATCTCTCACCAAAATATCAAACTTCTGCTGATGCGCTCTGAATTGCCTGACGAAGTCAAAGAGAATGCGATTCGGAATTTTTTGGAACTTCCACATTTTGTTCTTAGCAATACGAACAGCAGTGCCGAAAAGGATTACAGTGAAATGTATCGGCAATTCAAGCACACGTTCGTACCGCCGAAATGGTATTTTGAAGCGATGTACGGCTCTCGGTTCTTCAATCATTTTTACGATGCTGTACAAAGGGCTATGTTTATCGCACATTGGACTCAACAAGAGCCAGCGCAATCCAATGTCGGGTTCAGTGAATGAGCATCAACGACTCCTTTCCCGGATTGAGCAACCTTGCATCTGATCACTCCTCATCCGGTGAGAATCTAATTTTTCTAATCTCACAGCCACGGGCTGGTTCAACCATGCTTCAACGAATTTTGGCCACCCACCCAGAGATACACACACTGTCAGAGCCTTGGTTAATGTTGCACCCTTTGTATCCGCTCGTTGAAGCTGAGGAATATCGCGCAGACTATGATCCCACTCCGGCACTGGCCCGCAAAGCAACGCGGGAATTTATCGCGAACCTGAATTGTGGAGAGGAAGAATATCTCTATGCCGTACGTCATACTTACGGTCTCCTGTACCACAAAGTCCTCGCTAATACAGCCAAGCGTTACTTTTTGGATAAAACGCCCCGCTACTATTTAGTCGTACCCGCACTCCATCGCACTTTTCCTGCCGCCCACTATATCATTCTAATGCGTAATCCACTCGCGGTGCTCTGCTCAATCGTTAATACATGGGTAACTGGAAGGTGGAGCCGGCTAAAACAATACCGCTTGGATCTAATCAAGGCGCCCTTTCTGCTGGTCCGCGCCACCACCTTTTTGGCGACACAGGGTCTGCGAGTCTCCTACGAGAAGCTGTTGTCTAATCCTGAATGGGAGGTTAAACGAATTTGCCAATGGATCGGCATTCAATTCAACCCGAAGATGGTTGAGTACGGAGAAGCCCGTCTTCCGCAATGGTCACTGGGAGATCAGGGTGAGGTATACCAACATTCTGCGCCTGCTCCTGATAAAGGCGATCGATGGCTTGAGGTCTTAAAGGATGCTCAAACATGGCGTGTCGCCAACGATTACTTACACTTTCTCGGCGAGGATACCGTCAGTCAAATGGGCTACAGCTACGACGAATTACAATCACTACTCATCAGCCACCGTCCGAACTCGATCCGCCTGAGGTTCACAACTTCCCTCGAAAAATTGCTCCATATCCGAGCCAAAGCGGAATCCAGAGCTGCCCCCCGGGAAGACGCCATTCACCGGGATCGGACGGGCAATATGTAGAGCATGCTCATCAGCCACAGAAAGCACTTCATTTATACGAAAACTGTTAAAACTGCGGGCACATCGGTTGAAGTGTACTTTGAGCGTTTCTGCTTGCCTGAAGGCTATCAACAGTTGCAGCACGCTCGGGACGAATACGTGGGTCCCGAGGGTGTGGTGGGTTATCGAGGGTCGAACGTAGCGGGACACAAATGGCGCAACCACATGCCAGCCCGTGAGATTCGGCAGGCCGTCGGCGATCAAGTTTGGCGATCGTACTTTAAATTTTGCGTTATACGCAATCCTTTCGATAAGCTTGTCTCGGCCTTCTATTTTTTAGAAGATAGGCAACGAAATTCGCAGACCAAGACACTCACGTGGAAAGATCAACTCAAGCGATTGTACAAAAACCCAGACCCTATCGCCTGCATCACCGGTACGGATCCTGTGGAACGATTTAGAAGTTGGATTCGAGCCGGAGGCTCCATTATTGACCGAAATAAATACACAATTGACGGGCAGATATGCGTTGACTATTTCATCAGATTTGAGGACTTAGCCGCCGGCGTTAAGCACGTATGCAGCGAGCTAGATATTCCCTTCGAACCTCGCAAGATTCCTCGGCTCAAGACAGGGATTCGGAGAACTGAAATTCCCCTCCGTGATTACTATGACGCCGCCACCATCGCGATTGTGAAACGTATCTACAAGTTCGAGCTGGAGACATTTGGGTACAGTGAACCTTAGATGGCACTCAGCTCGATTACACGCAACTATAATCCACATTACTGATTCCCCGCGACGTAGCAGTTGCCGGATGCTAAAAAGTTGAATTGGGCCAGACGCGTTAGACATGTTTAAACCACTCATCCGCAAACTCGGTCGCTATTATCACCCCGACATTCGTCAAGTGAGCAAGCCTCAAACGGTTCAGCTTCTAAAGCATCTGATGTCTCGGTACCAAACTAAAGACCTCGTCAATGAATCGCCCCGCGAGTTTCGCCAGTCGATTGAGCGCCTTCTCGGAACGGTCAATTGGGAGGTGGAGGGCTTCAAAAGCCCCGAAAGGCAACGCGATCTATCGGTCAAGTTCCATTGGGGCCACGACCATGATTTTGGAGAATTCTTCGTGAAGGGTCGCATGGGCGAGCGTCATATCAACATATTGGATGCATTCATTAGTGAATTCCGGGCGCTTCCTAGCTGTCTGACTGGTCTCCGGATTCTCGATATCGGCTGCTGGACCGGCGGTGCCAGCCTGTTACTCTGCGCTATGGGCGCCAATGTCGTGGCAATCGATGAGGTAAAGAAGTACATTGACGCTCTTAAATACCTAAAACACGCTTTCAATATCCAGAACTTGGAAGTGCTGAATCTTTCACTTTTTGATTGCATAGAAAGACGTGATTTTGATGACGTTTTCGATTACGTGTTATTCGCGGGCGTTCTGTATCATGTCACCGATCCTCTCATCGCTCTCAGGACGACGTTCAACTGTCTGAAGGACGGTGGGACCCTGCTCCTCGAAACGGCGGCGATTGATTCCACGCAGCCGATTTTGAGATATGAGGGCCCGCGAATTTTTTGCGAGGGTAACGCTCAGGATTTAAGCAGAAGTGGGTGGAACTGGTTCATCCCTTCGCCGGTGACGTTAAGTCACATGATGGAGGACGTTGGGTACAGCGATATTCGCGTTAGTAAAGTAAGCAAGGCGAGAGTGCTGGCGGTCGCTAAAAGAAAAGCCCACATAGATATAATGCGTGGAGGCATCTCACGTAGGACCATACGTTAGTTCAACCCCGCGAGGTGCCGGTGCCGTCACTACCATGATGTACAATGGAAAGAAACTCGATAAGGACGGTTTAGAGAAAACGCTTCGGGCGCATCCCTTACTTCCTTCACGAGCTGATCAGTAGCCCGCAGGAGCCCGACTCTTCTCGGGGATTGGCAGATCTGGAGTTTCATAGCTCACAACCAATTCGCAGCACCGACCAAGAATTCAAAATTTAAGCGCAAAGGCTGACATGCCTCGCTGCTCTTGATAAAGCCAG
>DATMBL010000010.1:0-19907 GCA_035559295.1 Candidatus Eiseniibacteriota bacterium | reverse complement strand
AAAGCGGATTGGTTTCGGTGATTTCGTCGAGAAAAATCGTGCCGCCGTCGGCTTCTTCCCAAAGACCTGCGCGTTCGCGGTCGGCACCTGTAAAAGCGCCTTTCGAGTGCCCGAAAAGTTCGGATTCGATGAGTTCGACCGGAATCGCGCCGCAATTGACGGCAACGAACGGCTGGTCGCGCCGCGGACCATTGAAATGAATCGCTCGCGCCACGAGTTCTTTGCCCGTCCCGCTCTCGCCGCAAATGAGTACGTTCGTGCTGCTCCCCGCGACTTTGCGGATCAGCTGGTGAATTTTTTCTATGCCCCCGCTGCGGCCCATGACGCCTTCAAACCGAAACTCCGCGTCGTCGGTGGAGACACTGCCGCTTGCGAACGAGATTTCCCTGGCCTTACGGAGTTCCTCTTCCAGTCGGATTTTCTCCTCGAATTCCTTCTGTTTGGTAATGTCCTCGAAGATCGACACGTACCCGATCAGTTCTTCCGCCGCGTTGCTGAGGGGCGCGACGGTGAGGCGCAGGTGCTTCTGTTGTCCTTGGGACGTCGAAAACCGGATCTCTTCGGCGACGATGCGCCGGCCCTCCGGCAATCCGTCAAAGCCGTAGGTCAGCCCCGGAAAGATCTCTACGAGTTTCTTTCCCCTTACAAATTGCTCCTGTAGGGTCGTGAGATTCTGCGCTTGCGCGTTATAATAATTGATCCTTCCGCGCGCATCCGTAATGGCGATGCCGCTGCCCACGCCGTTTAGCAACGCCTCTTTCAACGCCTCGAGTTGTTGATAGTCGGATTGCTTTGCCTGCAGCAGTTTTTCCGCTTTGCTGAGCTTTCCGGCCAGAAATGCGCCGAGGCCCGCGATCGCGAAGAAGCTTCCAACGTTCATCAACATGGGCATCAACACGGTCCAGGAAAAAGCCGTCGCGCCGTTGTCCTGGTATTGCGCCCAGACAAGTAACGTCACGTAGCAGAGACTCGAAAATCCTGCAGTCCAGAACGCTCCTCGGTAGAACAACAAGATCGCCCCGTTCATCACGGCGAGATTGTAAAGAAAGGAAAGCGGGCTTTCCGCGCCGCCGGTGATCCAGATGATCCCCGTGATCAGGATGACATCGATGTCCAGCTGGAAGTAGGCAAAGGCCCGTGGATTCCCCAGGCGAGGCAAGACGATGAACGAGCCGAAGGAAATGATGTAGGAAGCGATGAGGGGAACGAGTAGCGCATAAACCAACCGAGGATCGCCGTCGGCCCGAAAAAAATTAAACAGAGCCGCGGCGCCCAAAAAGAAAGACAGAATGGTTACTCGGACCAACAATAACCATCTGATTTTTTCGAACAGGTCTTTGGGTTGCTCGCTCAAGTACGTGCTGCCGGCAGCCGCTACGCTTTACGCCAGCGATCCCAGTTGAAAGATCGGGAGATACATCGATATGACCAAGCCGCCGAGGATCACGCCGAGAACGACCATGATCATCGGCTCCATGAGCGCCGTCAGGTTCGCCACCGCCTCATCGACCTCTTCTTCGTAGAGTTCGGCAACCTTTTTGAGCATCGTGTCGAGACCGCCCGTGCTCTCGCCCACCGCCACCATCTGGCAGACCATCGGCGGAAAGATCTTGCTCTCGCGCAGCGGTTCGGCAACCGTTTTTCCCTGGCTGATGCTCACCCGGCTTTCCATAATCGCCTTTTCGACGACTTTGTTACCGGCCGTCTTGGCGGTGATCGCCAAACCGTCGAGGATCGGCACGCCAGAACTGAGAAGCAACGACATATTCTGTGAAAACCGCGCCACCGCCACTTTGCGCAAGAGATCGCCCATCACCGGCATGCGCAACAGTAGACCGTCGATCGCCATGCGCCCCTTGGGCGTGCTGTAGTAAAAGCGGATCGCCGCGACGGCCGCGCCGATTGCGCCTATGATGTAGAAGATGTTGCCGCGAAACCAGTTGCTGAGATTGATCGTGACTTGGGTCGGCACCGGCAACGCTTTACCCATGCTACTATAGAGCTCGGCGAAGACAGGAATCACAAACACCATTAAGATGGCGACGACAACGACCGCCACGACTACGATGGCGCAGGGATAGATCATTGCGCCTTTCACTTTGCGTCTCAGGCGCGCCGCTTTCTCGATAAAAAGCGCAATCCGGTTCAAAATCGAATTCAAAACGCCGCCGGTTTCACCGGCTTCCACCATATTGACGTACAGGTCGTCAAAGATCTTGGGATGCTTTCTCAGCGCCTCAGCAAGCGTTGTTCCTCCCTCGACGTCCTGGCGGATCGTTCGCAACGCTTTGGCCAACGACTTGCTCTGGGTTTGCTCGCCCAAAATGTTGAGACACTGGACGATTGGGAGTCCCGCATCCACCATCGTGGCGAACTGCCGGGTCATGACCGCGATGTCCCGAGGCTTCACCTTGTCGCTAAAACCCGGAAGCCTGATCTCTTTGTCCAACCCTTTCCCTTTCTCGCGGATGCGCGCCGGAATCGGACGGATTCTCCGATCGCGCAAAACCGCGAGCACCGCCTGCAGGTTCGGAGCTTCGATCTCTCCCTTGAGCACCTTCCCCTGAGCCGTTTTGCCTTCCCAAACGAATGTCGGCATACCAGTTCTCTTTCAGAGATGAGAGCGCCGCCGCTCCAGCCGCGCGCTCGCATCTCTAACGCGCATGGTCAAAATCCCAATGAAAACACCGAACCGAAACCCTTATCCGCGTCCGTGACGCGAATCGTTTCTTCGATCGTGGTTAAACCCTCGCGAACTTTCGCCAGGGCGCTCATGCGCAGCGTGCTCATGCCCAACTTCACGGCCTCCCGCTTGAGTTCGATCGTTGAAGCGCCGCGCAAGATCAGCTCCTTCAAGCCCTCGTGCATCACCAGGATCTCGTAAATCGCCACCCGCCCGCGATAGCCGGTGCCGTTGCAGTTCGGGCATCCCCGGCCGTGCATGGTTGGAAACCCGGCGCTCACCTCCGCGGGGTCGACGCCGACGTTGATCAAGGTCGTCGCGCTCGTTTCGATCGGCTCTTTACAGTGCTCGCAGATCTTGCGCACCAGACGTTGGGCGGCAATCAGATTGATCGATGACGTAAGAAGAAACGGCTCCACTCCCATGTTGATGAGTCGATCGATCGTCGACGGCGCGTCGTTCGTATGCAGCGTGCTCAGGACGAGGTGGCCGGTCAGCGCGGCTTTGACGGCGATTTGCGCGGTCTCGAGATCGCGAATTTCTCCGACCATGATGATGTCGGGATCCTGCCGGAGAAAAGAGCGCAGCGCCGCCGCAAACGTAAGCCCGATCTGCTCGCGCACCTGGACCTGGTTGATGCCCATGAGGTTGTACTCGACCGGGTCTTCCGCGGTCGAGATATTGACGTCCGGTTTGTTCAGCTCGGAAAGCGCGGAATAGAGCGTCGTGGACTTGCCGCTGCCGGTCGGCCCGGTAATCAGGATCATCCCGTAGGGCTTGTGGATCGCTTCTTGAAAGTCCTCGAGCGTTTTCTGATCGAACCCGAGCTTCGACATGTCGAGCTGCAAATTCGACTTGTCGAGCAGTCGCATGACCACCTTTTCCCCAAACAGCGTGGGCAGCACCGAAACACGGATATCGAGCTCGTTTCCCGCTCCCATCTTGAGCTTGATTCGGCCGTCCTGCGTCAATCGGCGTTCCGCGATGTCCAGCCCGGCCATGACTTTCAAGCGGGACACCAGTGGGTTTTTTAGGCGCAGCGGCGGGCTCATGATCTCATGCAGCACGCCGTCCACGCGAAAGCGCACGCGAAAGACCTTTTCGTACGGCTCGATATGAATGTCGCTCGCGCGCCGCTTGGCGGCATCGGCCAAGATCGCGTTCACCAGCGTGACCACCGGCGCTTCCATGGTCGCCTGCTGGAGCTCCTGGAGGCTGACATCCTCCTGCTCGTGGATGACCTCCATGTCGCCATCGCCGAACTTCTTTAGGACATCATCGTAGCTGACGCCGCCGAAACGATGATCGAGCACCTTTTTGATGACCGACGGTGAAGCGATCGCAACGCGCACACCGTAACCCGTGATGAATTTGACTTCGTTGATCGCCACGAGATCGGTGGGATCCACCATCGCCACGTGCAGCGTTGAGCCGAGAAGCTTCAGTGGAACGATCTGGTGCTTCTGAATCAGTTGGGGCGGAATTAGAGCGAAGACCGAATCTTCGATGTCGCCAGGATTCGGTTCGACTCTTTCGATGCCGAACTGCCTGGCGAGAAATTCGGTGAGAGTCGTCTCGGTTGTGAATCCCAACCGGACCAGTTCGCGAACGAGCGTCGAGCCGTTTTCACGCTCTTTTTCCTGCGCCTGGGTGAGTTGTTCCCGTGTGACCACACCTCCCCGGACGAGGATTTCTCCTATGCGCGGTTCCATGGATCAATGCGTAATAGCCCAAAATTATCGGCGAAAAGCCCCAACCTGTCAACAAAATTGACCGGGGCGAGCGGCTTTTAGGCACCCTTTAAGTGCCCAAAATCAGGGTCTTTTTTTCAGAGCCGCTTGGGCGGCGGCGAGCTTCGCAATGGGCACGCGAAACGGCGAGCAGCTGACGTAGTCGAGTCCGATCTCATGGCAAAACCGGACCGATTTGGGGTCGCCTCCATGTTCGCCGCAGATGCCGATCTCGAGGTTTTTGTTGGCTTTTCGACCCTTCTCGACGGCGATGCGCATGAGGGCGCCAACCCCGTCTTGGTCAATGCTGACAAACGGATCTTCCGGCAGTAACCCGTCCATCACATAGGTCGGCAGGAACTTCCCCGCGTCATCGCGCGACAGCCCGAGACACGTCTGGGTCAGGTCGTTGGTACCGAAGGAGAAAAACTCCGCTTCCTCGGCAATCTCATCCGCAACCAGGCAGGCGCGGGGCAACTCGATCATCGTACCGACGAGGTAGCGGACTTTGACTCCGTATCGGCGCATCGTCTCGGCACCGACACGTTCGACAATCCGTCGCTGTGCCGCCAGCTCTTCGCGCGAGCCTACGAGCGGGATCATGATTTCCGGAAATGGATTCTTCCCTTCCTGCCGAAGCTCGCACGCGGCTTCAAAGATCGCCTGTGCCTGGGTTTCCGTTATTTCGGGGTAGGATATACCTAGCCGACAACCGCGGTGCCCGAGCATCGGATTGAACTCCTGAAGCACCGTCACTTTATTCTGCAGCACATGAGCCGGGACGCCCATGACCTCCGCCAACTCGCAGATCTCGCGCTCGGTCTTGGGAAGAAACTCGTGCAGCGGCGGATCGAGCGTTCGGATCGTCACCGGAAGGCTCCCCATGATTTCCAATATCGACTTGAAATCCTGTTTTTGCATCGGCAGCAACTTGGCGAGCGCCCGGCGCCGGCCCGCCTCGTCCTCGGCGAGAATCATCTCGTGCACCGCCCGGATGCGGTCGCCCTGAAAAAACATATGCTCGGTGCGGCACAGGCCGATTCCCTCGGCACCAAAGGCGCGCGCCACGCGGGCCTGATCCGGCTGATCGGTGTTGGTGCGCACGCCGAGTTTGCGCGCGGCATCCGCCCAACGCATGAGTTTTGCGTACTGGCGGTAAACCGAAGACGATGCGGCCCTGGGGTTGCCGTCCAAAAGCACGCGGAGGACCTCCGATGGAAACGTGCGGATCTCGTCGCGTATGACTTCGCCAGTGCTGCCGTCGAGCGAGACCCAGTCTCCCTCCTTAAGTGTGACCTCGTCCACGGTTAACGTTCGGCTGGCGTAATCGATCTGCAGGGATTCACACCCGGCAACGCAGACCTTGCCCATCTGGCGGGCGACCAGCGCTGCATGCGAGGTCATGCCGCCGCGGGCTGTCAGGATACCCTCGGCTGCTTCCATGCCCCGGATATCATCGGGGCTGGTTTCGATGCGGCATAAGATGACGCGTTCGCCGTTCTTTCGCCATGCCACCGCCTCGGCGGCATCGAACACGATTCTGCCGGTGGCCGCCCCAGGCCCGGCCGGCAGTCCCCGCGCCAAGAGCCGCCCTTCCCGGCGCGCGGTTTCCTTATCCTCAGCGCTAAAAATCGGTCGTAACAGCTGGTTCAGCTGATCGGGCTCGATGCGCTTCAGGGCCTCGTCCCTGCTGATAATACGCTCATCGACCATGTCCACGGCGATTCGGACTGCGGCAAAGCCGGTCCGTTTGCCGGTGCGCGTCTGCAGCATCCAGAGTTTGTTGTCTTCGATTGTAAACTCAATGTCCTGCATGTCCTTATAGTGGCGTTCGAGGAGCCTGCAGACGCGGCGCAGCTCGCGGTATGGCTTGGGCATCGAAGACTCCAGCTCCGCGATCGGTCGCGGTGTGCGGATGCCGGCAACCACGTCCTCGCCTTGCGCATTGGGCAGGAACTCCCCGTAGAGCTTGCGCTCCCCTGTCGAAGGATCGCGTGTGAACGCGACCCCCGTGGCGCAGTTCGCCCCCAGGTTGCCGAAGACCATCGCCTGGACGTTCACCGCAGTGCCCCACTCATCGGGTATGCTGTAGAGTTCTCGGTAGGCCCGCGCCCGGTCGTTGTTCCACGAGCGAAAGACCGCGCCGATCGCTCCCCACAACTGCGCGTACGGATCCTCCGGAAAACTCTGGGAGCGGTTTTTTACCTCCGCTTTGAAGGCCTCGACGACACTCTTCAACGCAGCGGCATCGAGGTCGTTGTCCGAAGACACGCCCTGCTCCTTACGCTTCTGTTCCAGGATGCGTTCAAACGGATTGGGCTCGGCTCCACTCCCTTTTATCGAGAGCACGACCTCCGCATACATCTGCACGAAGCGGCGATAGCAATCGTAAGCGAAACGCGGGTTTCGCGTGCGCGCGATCAGTCCCTCGACGGTACGGTCGTTCAGACCGAGATTTAAGATCGTGTCCATCATGCCCGGCATCGATTCGCGGGCGCCGGAGCGAACCGATACGAGCAAGGGGTTGCGCTCATCGCCGAAGCGCCGACCGAGAATCGATTCGATCCGTCCGAGCGCTTTTAATACCTCGCGTTCCAGGGCTTTGGGGTAGCGCTGCCGGTGTGCGTAGTAGTAACTACAGATCTCGGTGCTGATTGTGAAACCCGGCGGGACCGGCACGCCGATGCGCGTCATCTCGTGCAATCCGGCGCCCTTACCCCCGAGAAGGTTGCGCAGTTCCGCTCGGCCCTCCGCCTTGCCTGCGCCGAAGAAGTAAATCGCCTTCTTTGGTTTTTTCGGCTCCATTTTTTTCGGGCAAGGGCGCGGTTTCGCGACAGTTAAAGCGCGGCAAACCGGTCGAGAAAAGCCGCCGATTTGATGTCCTTTCCCAACTGGAATCGCACGAAACGTAAAAGCGCGGAGCGAATTTCCCGCGTGAAGGGCGGAGCAGAGGAACCGCCGGCCACCGTCGGATCTTTTTGCATCGCGCTCAGCAGTTCGACAGCATCAGAGGTCAAAGGAAAGAGTTCCTTTCGAAAACGTGCGCACCCGCCACACAGGATGCCGCCATCGCGCGGGCTAAAGTGCCACGCCGGCGCCAGCGACCGCAAACGGTCTACACCGCATCGGCGGCAGCTGTCAAACATCGGCTGATACCCGGCAAGCTGCAACAATCTCAGCTCAAAAGCGATCGCTAGCACAGCCGGCCCATCGCCATGATCGAGCCGTAGGAGGGTTTCTCTCAAGTGGTCGAACACCGCCCGATTGGGCTCGCGCTCTCCGATCAGCCCTTCAGTGATTTCGACGAAGTAAGAAGCGTACGCGATTTTTTCCAGACTGCTTGCCAGCCGTCGATGTGCGCTTTGGAGCTCGCACCCCACGATCAAGGCGAGGCCGCCGTGGAGCCGCTCCTGAAACCGCAGCGTTACCAACGAGAACGGCTCAAGACAGTTGGCGAAGCGCTTACGCGACCTTTTCGCGCCTTTCGCGATCCCCCGGAGCTTGCCGTGGTCTTCGGTTAGCAATGACACGATCAGGTCGGATTCTCCAAACGGCCAGGTTCGAAGAACGATTGCGGGGCTGACGAAAACCGTACGCATCGGGCAGCTGAGAAAAACATCGTACCACCTCGGAAGAAATTGCACAAGTCATTAAATTATCGGCGGTTTTTTGATGATACCGGCTTGACACCAGGTAAGGCCGTGGTTACATTTCAAAGCATTACAAGAAGGAGAAAACTGCGGCATGGCAGACAAAATCAAGCCCGGGGATTCCGGGGATATCGTCAACGGTGAAGCCGAAAAAGCCGAGGCTGAAAGGACCGAATCGACGGCCGCGGCTACGGAACTGGCCCAAGTCCGTGAACAGCTCGAGTTAAAGGAAAAAGAAGCCCAAGCGAATTACGATCGCTATCTCCGTCAGTTGGCCGAAGTGGAAAATTTTAAAAAGCGCATGGCGCGTGAGAAAGAGGACATGATCCGGTTCGCCAACGAGTCGCTGCTACGCGACATGCTGCCGGTCATCGACAACCTGGAACGGGCCATTGCTCACGCTCAGGGAGGGGGGAACGGCAAGCCGTTGGTCGAGGGCGTCGAGATGGTACTCAAGGGGCTCCTCGATGTTTTAGCAAAGCACGGGCTCGTGCCGATTTCGGCCATCGGGCAACCCTTCGACCCTGCGGTTCACGAAGCGATGGCGCAAGTCGAGAGTGCTGCGCACGCACCGAACACCGTGATCGAAGAGCACCATAAGGGGTACCGCCTCTTCGACCGCCTGCTGCGACCCGCGCTGGTGAGCGTGGCTAAGCCCCCGGAAGCTAAGGGTAAAAAAACCGACGGGACGGAGGTTGAAAAGCCCCCTTCCAATGATTAAATAACTGCTCTCGTCTCGCAGCGGAGGCAAAAACACTAGGAGTGACGACCATGGCTAAAGTCATAGGAATCGACCTTGGAACCACCAATTCTTGCGTCGCTATCATGGAGGGCGGAGACCCGGTCGTTCTAGCGAACTCGGAGGGAAGCCGAACGACCCCTTCGGTCGTTGCTTTCACCGACAGCGGCGAGAGGCTCGTGGGGCAAATCGCCCGCCGCCAGGCGATTACGAACCCGGAAAACACGATTTTCGCCGTTAAACGGCTGATTGGACGCCGTTATGACGATCCGATGGTGCAGAAGGCAATGAAAGTGCTGCCGTACAAGATCGTCCGCAACGAAAACGGCGACGCCTGGGTGCAGATCCGCGGCAAACAGTACAGCCCGGCTGAGATCTCGGCCTTTATCCTGCAAAAAATGAAGCAAACTGCGGAGGATTACCTGGGCGAAAAAGTAACCGAAGCGGTCGTTACGGTGCCGGCTTACTTCAATGACAGCCAGCGTCAGGCGACTAAAGACGCCGGCCGGATCGCGGGTCTCAACGTGCTCCGCATCATCAACGAGCCGACGGCTGCTTCGCTCGCTTACGGACTGGATAAAAAGAAGGATGAAAAGATCGCCGTCTTCGACCTGGGGGGCGGCACATTCGATATCTCGATTCTCGAGCTCGGCGACGGCGTGTTCGAAGTCAAAGCGACCAACGGCGACACCTTCCTCGGCGGCGAAGATTTCGATCAGAGAGTCATCGATTATCTCGCCGATGAGTTCAAGAAGGACCAGGGGATCGACTTGCGTCGTGACCGCATGGCGCTGCAGCGTCTTAAGGAGGCGGCGGAAAAGGCGAAGTGCGAGCTATCCTCGTCGATGGAAACCGATATCAATCTGCCGTTCATCACGGCCGACCAGCAGGGACCAAAGCACCTTAACCTGAAACTCACGCGCTCGAAGCTCGAAGCCTTGTGCGCCGATCTCATCGATCGGACCGAAGGACCGTGCCGGCAGGCGCTCAAAGACGCCGGGCTCAGCGCGAGCGATATCGACGAGGTGATTCTGGTGGGCGGTATGACGCGCATGCCCGCGGTGCAGGAGAGGGTGAAAAAGATATTCGGCAAAGACCCGCACAAGGGTGTCAACCCCGACGAGGTGGTTGCCGTCGGAGCCGCCATTCAGGCCGCGGTGCTCAAGGGGGACGTGAAAGACGTGTTGCTGCTCGACGTCACGCCGCTGTCGCTCGGGATTGAGACTCTCGGCGGCGTATTTACCAAGCTGATCGAGCGCAACACGACGATTCCGACGCGGAAGAGCCAAATCTTCTCGACGGCGCAGGACAACCAGACGGCGGTCTCGATCCGCGTCTTTCAGGGCGAGCGCGAGATGGCGGCGGACAACAAACTCCTCGGGCAGTTCGACCTCGTCGGTATTCCGATGGCGCCTCGCGGCGTGCCGCAGATCGAGGTGACGTTCGACATCGACGCGAACGGCATCGTCCACGTGTCCGCGAAGGACCTCGGCACCGGCAAGGAGCAGTCGATCAAGATTACCGCGTCGAGCGGCCTGAGCGAAGAGGAAATCAAAAAGATGATCAAGGATGCCGAGGCTCACGCCGCGGAAGACCGTAAACGCAAGGAAACGGCGGAGGCGCGGAATCAGCTGGATTCGCTGGTTTACTCGACCGAGAAGTCGCTCAAGGAACACGGGGATGATCTGGATGCGGCAATCCGCAGCGACATCGACGCAGCGCTCAAGAAGGCGAAGACCGCTTTGGAGGGGCAGGACGCCGAGGCGATGCGCAAGGCGGCGGAGGAGCTGAGCCAGTCGTCGCACAAGCTCGCCGAAGCGATGTACGCGAAAGCGTCGCAGCAGCAGTCGCGTGCCGCGGGCGACGCGCAAGGCGACGCGAACAAAGGCGAGCAGAAGAAAAAAGACGACGTCGTCGACGCGGACTTTCAGGAAGTCAAAGAGTAAAACGCGCGCCGGTTGCGGCGGACAAGAAATTTTTGTTTACTAACACGGCCCCTGATCCTATGATAGACGGGACAGGGGCCTTCTTACATGTTCCATCAATGCGTGGTGGTGCCCGTTGAACGGTAAAAAGGACTATTATGAACTGCTCGGCGTCAGCCGCAACGCCACCGAAGACGAGATCAAGAAAGCCTATCGGCAGCTGGCGCTGAAATACCATCCCGATCGCAACCCCGGGGACAAGCGCGCGGAGGAAAAATTCAAGGAGGTTTCCGAGGCCTACCAGGTTCTTTCCGACCCGCAGAAGCGCGCCCAATACGATCAGTTCGGCCACGCGGCCTTCGGTGAAGGCGGCCCGTTTGCCGGCGGTTTCGATTTCAACGCCGGTTTCCAAGATATCTTCAGCGATATCTTTGGCGATTTCTTCGGTACGGGAACGAGCGGTCGCAGGCGCGCCTCCAGAGGCGAAGACCTACGGTACAATCTGACGCTCACGTTCGAGGAAGCCGTCTCCGGGACGGAAAAGAAAATCAAAATCCCGCGGCATTCCCAATGTGACAATTGCCGCGGAACCGGCGCGCGGCCGGGCACCGGGCCGCAAACCTGCCCAACATGCCGAGGGAGAGGGCAGGTGAGCTTTCAGCAGGGATTCTTTAGCGTTTCCCGGACCTGCGGCCAATGCCACGGCCAGGGGACGATCATCCGCGATCCGTGCGCCACTTGCGGCGGCGCCGGGCGCGTGCGAAAGCTCCATACGTTGAGCGTCAAGATCCCCGCCGGAGTGGATACCGGTTCCCGCCTTAAATTGCGTGGCGAGGGGGAACCTGGTCCCGCTGGCGGGTTGCCGGGAGACCTCTACGTCGTCATTCAGGTCGAACCGCACCCGATCTTTGTCCGCGACAATCTCGACACGCTGTGCGACGTGCCCATCAGCTTTGTTCAAGCCGCGCTCGGAGCGGAAATCGACGTGCCCACGCTCGACGGCAAAGTGAAAATGAAAATCCCGCCCGGAACTCAATCCGGCAAGGTATTCCGCTTGAAAGGCAAAGGCATTCGCGATGTCCAAGGATACCAGCGGGGCGATCAGCACGTGCGCGTGATCGTGGAAACGCCGACGCATCTCAGCCCGCGGCAAAAGGAACTGCTGAAAGAGTTCGCCGCGCTCGACGGCGAGGACACGCATCCTCTCACGAAAGGTTTTTTTGACAAGGTCAAGCAGCTGTTCGGGTAGTTGCCTTAGTGCCCAAGCGGCGCCACGGCGCAAATTTCTGTTGACCTCCAGCGCGCCTGTGATTTACTGGAGCCGAGGAAACCCACTTCAATGAGCGAAGCCGAATGGAAAGTCGAAGGGCCTGACGCAAAAAGCGCTCAGGTGGAGATTCCCGACGTCCTGCCGCTCCTGCCGATTCGCGACATCGTGATCTATCCCTATATGATGCTGCCGCTTTTCGTCGGCCGTGACGTCTCGATTCGCGCCGTTGAAGAAGCGCTGTCCCGCGATCGGTTGATTTTTCTCGTGGCTCAGAAGAACTCCGCCGACGAGAACCCGGATCCTGCGGACATTCACCGCGTGGGGACGATCGCATCGATCATGCGCATGCTCAAACTCGCGGACGGGCGTGTCAAGATTCTCGTCCAAGGGCTCGCCAAGGGCGAGATCGATACCTACCTCAGAGAGCGGCCGTTTTTCGAGGTCAAGATCCATAAGGTCATCGAGCCCGCGTTGAAGGACGTGCCGATCGAAGTCGAGGCGCTCATGCGCAACGCCAAGGAGAAAATCGAGCAGATCCTGAATCTCAAGAATCTGCCGCCGGAGATCGTCATGGTGACCGACAACATCAGCGATCCCGGCGTGCTGGCGGATCTGGTGGCGTCCAATTTGCGCCTCAAGATCGAGGAGAGCCAAGCGATTCTCGAGATCCTCGATCCGATCGACCGCCTGAAGAAGGTCAACGAGCTTTTGAGCCGAGAACTCGAGCTCTCGACCATGCAAGCGCGCATTCAAAACCAAGCCAAGGAAGAGATGACGAAAACCCAGCGCGACTATTTCCTGCGCGAGCAACTGAAACAGATTCAGCAAGAGCTGGGGGAAGGCGACGAGCGCGCCGAAGAGATCAACGAGCTGCGCCGGCAAATTGAGAAGGCTAAGATGCCGACGGGAGTCAAAGAAGAAGCGGAAAAGCAGCTCCGGCGTCTCGAGCAGATGCATCCGGAGTCTTCCGAGGCGTCGCTGGTGCGCACCTATCTCGACTGGCTGGTCGAGCTGCCGTGGAGCAAGAGGACCAAAGATAATCTGAATATCCGCAAGGCGAAACAGGTCCTGGACGAGGATCACTACAACCTCGAGAAGATCAAGGATCGGATTCTCGAGTACCTCGCCGTGAACAAGCTCAGGCGCAAAATCAAAGGTCCGATTCTGTGCTTCGTCGGCCCTCCCGGCGTCGGTAAGACATCGCTCGGCCGCTCGATTGCGCGGGCGCTCGGCAGAAATTTCGTGCGCATCTCGCTCGGCGGCGTGCGCGACGAGGCCGAGATCCGCGGCCACCGTCGGACCTACGTCGGCGCGCTCCCGGGCCGGATTATCCAGGGCATCAAGCAGGCCGGCTCGAACAATCCGGTATTCATGCTCGACGAAATCGACAAGGTCGGCGCGGACTTTCGCGGCGATCCCTCGGCCGCGCTTCTCGAGGTGCTCGATCCCGAACAAAACCACGCCTTCAGCGATCACTACCTGAACCTGCCTTTCGATCTGTCGAACGTGCTTTTCATCTGCACGGCCAACCTCTTGGATCCGGTACCCCCCGCGCTGGCCGATCGCATGGAAGTGCTGCAACTATCAGGCTATACCAACGAAGAGAAACTCGAGATCGCGCGCAAATATCTCATCCCGAGACAACTCGAGGACAACGGCATCAGCGCCAAGCACCTGGAGATTTCCGACGACGCCATCCTCCGGATCGTTGCGGAATACACCAAGGAGGGGGGGCTCAGAAATTTGGAGCGCGAGATCGCTTCGATCTGTCGGAAGGTTGCGCGCAAGGTTGCCGAAGGTAAAACCGAGCTCACGCGCATTACGCGCGCCAACATCCATCTGTTCCTCGGTCCGCCCAAATTCCTGCCCGAAGCCGAACAGGAACGGCACGAAGTCGGCGTCGCCACCGGGCTCGCCTGGACGAGCACCGGAGGCGAAATCCTTCACGTGGAGGCGTCGCTTTCCAAAGGCCGCGGCAATCTCACACTCACCGGCCAGCTCGGCGACGTCATGAAGGAGTCGGCCCAAGCGGCGGTGAGCTACGCGCGCGCGCACGCTCGCGAGCTCGGCTTCGAAGAAGATTTTTATCAGAAAGCCGACATCCATATTCACGTGCCCGCGGGCGCGATTCCCAAGGATGGGCCGTCGGCCGGTATCACGATGGCGACAGCGCTCATCTCGGCGCTCACCCGGCGCCCGGTAAGCCGCGACGTCGCGATGACCGGCGAGATCACGCTTCGGGGCCGCATTCTCCCCGTAGGCGGCTTAAAAGAAAAGTCGCTTGCCGCTTTCCGCGCGGGGGTGAAGACGATCGTTATTCCGGACCGCAACAAAAAGGATCTCGACGAGATCCCGAAACCGCTCAGGCGCAAGCTGGACTGGGTTCTCGCAAGCAATATGTCCGATGTCCTCAAGATCGCCCTTCTGGGCAAAGAAAACGGCGCGGGCATGTTCCGTCAGTCCGCGGCCGCCGCCCGCAAGGAGAAGAACCGCAATTCCAAGCTCAAACCGTCGCGGCGAAATCGCGATAAACCGGTTTCGATCCGCCTCTAACGATCACCGGCCGTGTGCCCGCGTTCAGGAGGCTTGCCCGCTTCTCGACGTAACGCGCGTCCCTCGATGACTCTTAGCCGGCTCGGCGAGTTTGGTGTGATCAGACGAATCCAGCGCGCAACGCCGCTTGGACGAGGCGTTCTGATCGGGATTGGCGATGATGCCGCGTGGGTGCGCACGCGTGCGGGTTCCTGCCTCCTCACAACCGATCTGCTCCTCGAACGCATCCACTTCAGGCTCGACTGGACTTCATTGTATGACTTGGGTCACAAGAGCCTCGCCGTAAACCTGAGCGATATCGCGGCTATGGGCGGCATCCCCGCCTATGCGCTCATATCCCTGGGGTTACCTCCGGGCTTTTCGGCCAGCGACATCGATGAGCTTTACCGGGGCATCCGCGCGCTGGCAAAAAAAAATCGGGTGGCGTTGGTTGGCGGAGATACCAACGCGGCGCAATCACTTGCGATCTCGGTGTGCGTGATGGGCGATGCGCCTTTCTCGCCGGTCACGCGCGCCGGCGCCAAGCCCGGCGACGATATCTATGTTACCGGCACGCTCGGCGATTCAGCCCTTGCCTTGAGCTTGCTCCGCGCCGGAGCGGCGCGCAAGAATGATGCGGCGGTTGCATATCTTCTCGGGCGGCATCGGCGGCCGACGCCCCGGGTGACCGAGGGAGCGGTGTTGGCGAAGCTGGGACTGGCGCGAGCGATGATTGACGTGAGCGACGGGCTGCTCCAGGATTTAGGGCATGTGTGCGCGGCGAGCGGTGTCGGCGCCCTGGTTTTCAACGAATCGCTGCCGCTCTCATCCGCGTACAGAACGCTTGCGGCGCCGGGCGCGACGCGCTATGCCCTGAGCGGAGGCGAAGATTACGAGCTGCTATTTTGCGTCCGGCCAAGAGACCGCTCTCGTCTCCGGCGCGCCGAGCGCTGGTTCAAGACGTCGGTGACGCGCATCGGCCAATGCGTTGAAGCGAGCGATGGGGTGCGGGTGATTGATTGTCTCGGCCGCGACGTGCAGACACCAGTAAAGGGGCATGATCATTTCGCGTAATCACAGACGCCGCTATCCCGGCGCGGTTCGACTCCCATGGACAGGGAGCGTCTGACCACGCTGCTCGAGGGCGTGCGGCGGGGCACCGTCAGCGTTTCAGAGGCAACCCAGCGGCTACGCCATTTGCCGTTTGAGGATCTCGGTTTTGCCAAGATCGATCACCACAGGGCGCTACGCCAGGGTTTCCCTGAGGTCGTGCTGGGCGAAGGCAAGGAGCCGGCAGAGATCGCCGCGATCGTGCGCTCAATCCGCCGCCAGGCCAACAGCATCCTCGTGACTCGGCTAACCCGTGAAAAAATGACGCGTTTGCGAACGCTCGTGCGCGGTCTCACTTATCATGCGCGGGCGCGTGCCGCGACCTGGGTCAACAAGCCGGTGCCGATCCGCGGGAAGGGGATCGTGCTCGTGGTCTGTGCCGGCACGGGGGACATCCCGGTTGCCGAAGAGGCGGCGTTGACAGCGGCAATTTTGGGCAATCGGGTCGAACGTCTCTACGATGTCGGCGTTGCCGGGATTCACCGTTTGCTCGAAAACCGGGGCCATTTGGAGGCCGCCGCGGTTGCGATCGTGGTTGCCGGGATGGAAGGTGCTTTGCCGAGTGTTGTCGGCGGCCTGGTAGACAAACCGGTGATTGCGGTTCCGACAAGCGTCGGCTATGGCGCAAGCTTCGGCGGGCTCGCCGCGCTCCTCGGAATGCTCAATTCGTGTGCGGCGGGAGTCACCGTGGTAAATATTGACAACGGTTTTGGCGCCGGATTTGCAGCCAGTCTGATAAACCGGCTATAAATGAGCCGGTGCGCGGTAAGCCGCAGCCAAGCGTAAGGACGCCCGGCCGCGCCGTCTCGCTCGACCGATGAACGGGTTTTTTTCTACCTTTCTCGCCAGAGCCGGCATGGCCGGTCCAAAGCGCCGAGCAGGAACGATTCCAACTTGAACCAGGGTCTCGCGAGCTATGAGCAATCAGACGCGCTACCGGGTGACGCCGCGCCAGTCGGAACTCGCCGTCAGGGTATCCGGCAAATCGCAACCCGAACTCTTTGCCAACGCGGGCTTTGCGCTTTTCGATGTCATGACTGACATCGAAAAGATCGAGGTCCGCGATCGCGTGCCGCTCGAAGTCGAAGGCGCCGACATGGACGAACTGATGATCAACTGGACGCGGGAGTTGCTCTATCTGTACCAGGGGAGCGGGTACCTGCTCCGCGAATTCAATATCCAAGAAGCGAAAGAGACCTCGGTCAAAGCCGAAGTATGCGGCGAAAAAATCGATCCCGATCGGCACGAAATCAAAAAGGAGATCAGCGGCATCGCGCATCATCAAAGCCGCATGCAGAAAACCGGCGACCGGTGGACCGCGCAGCTGATCTTCGAGACGTAGCGAGATGGCGCAACTCGGGGAAAGCGACTACGACGGAACGGCGCTGATTGCCGACCCGATCCACCGCTACATCCAGTTCACCGTGCCTCGCACCAAGGGCGAGGTCACGGAAAAGGCGGTTATCGACTCGCCCTGGGTGCAGCGCTTGCGCTACATCTACCAGCTTCAAAGCGCGCGCTGGGTATACCCGTCGGCGGAGCACAGCCGCTTTCAACACTCGCTCGGCGCCATGCACCTCGCCGGCGAGTTCGCCAAACACCTTTATCCGTCGCTTCGCGCAGTGCTCGGCGAGGAGTGTCCTTCGGCTCCCTATATCGAAGAATACATGCGCCTCACCGGCCTGCTTCACGACATCGGCCACGGTCCCTTCGGCCACTTCTTCGACGACAACTTTCTTCAGCACTACGACTTGACGCATGAGGATCTCGGCCAGGTGATCATCCAGAACCACCTTGGCGATCTCATCCGCCAAATCCGCCGGAGCCCGACCGGTCCATTTGCTGCGGGCGAGGAGCTCCGGCCGGAGGACGTCGCGTTTCCGATCAAGAAAAACGGGGACGAGGACGAGGCCAAGCCGCGGTGGGTGCGTTTCTTACAGCCGCTGACGAGCGGCATCTTTACGTTCGACAACCTGGATTACGTGTCGCGCGATTCCTATATGTGCGGCATCGCCGCCGGCCCGGTCGATCGCGCCCGGCTGATTTATTACACGTTCTTTTCACCCAAGGGCCTCACCTTACACAAGGCGGGGAACAGCGCGCTGACAATGTTTCTCAATACCCGGCTCTATCTCTACACCAACGTTTATTACCATCGCACGACGCGGGCGATCGATCTTCACCTGCGCGACATCTTTCCGGACACGATGCGCGTACTGTTTCCAGGAAACCCGCTCGACCACATGGAAGAGTATCTCCATCTCACCGACTGGTCGTTGCTCGAGGAAGTGTCTCGATGGCGGCGCATTCGCGGCGAACGCGACGCGATCGCGCGCGAATGGGAGACGGTGCTGCACCGGGAAGTGAAATGGAAGATGGCGTTTGACCGCACGCTGTCGCTGAACGAGCTGCAGTACGGCGTGACGTTGCTACAGGACGCGGATTGGGAGAAGAGAATCCGCGCCGCGCTGCCGCCCGCGCTGCAAGAACTGACGTTCCGCGTGGACATGGCGACGCAGGATCCCCGGCCGGAAAACCCCTTTGCCATGGGCAAGAAGCAGATCCATATCTTCGATCCGTCCACGGGAGAGATCACCAAGGAGTCGCTCGCGGAGTTGTTCGAATTCATCCCCTCCAAGGTGGTGCAGTTTCGGGTGTTTGCTTTGGATCACGAACACGACCGGCTGCTTGCCGAGCTCGCCGAGAGCGCGCTCAGGGGCGGCGCGCCGGCCGTAAAAACGAGCGTTTGATGCGGCGCGGGGCCGAAGGAGAGCGGATCGGATCCATGAAAGACGCGATCATCGAGGCATTCAACGAGAGTATCCGAGTGAAGCAGGCCTTCTTGCGCGACAACCTCGATGCCCTGAGCGATGCCATCGACGCGGTCGCGGCGGCGCTGCAAGCAGGTCATAAACTTCTGTTGTTCGGCAACGGCGGCAGCGCCGCCGATGCGCAGCACATCGCCGCCGAGTTCGTCAACCGTTTTCTGCAGGAGCGAAGACCGCTGCCGGCGATCGCGCTGACGACCGACACATCGGTACTGACGAGCATCGCCAACGACTACCACTACCACGAGATCTTCGCCAAACAGGTGCAGGCGCTGGGCCGGGAGGGCGACGTTGCGCTGGCGATTTCAACCAGCGGTAACTCCGCGAACGTCCTCGCGGCGATCGACACATGCCGGGAGCGGAAGATCCGGACCATCGGCCTCACGGGAGGAAGCGGCGGCAAGATGGTTGGGAAAGTCGATTTTTTGCTCAGGGTAGGCGCGAGCCGGAGCAGTCCGAGAATTCAGGAGACCCATATTCTCATCGGACACATCATCTGCGACATCGTCGATCGGAAGCTCTTCCCAGCCGAAAGTCGCTGAAGCGCCGGCCCTCGGTATCCGCCGCGCTCCGATCCGGAAGCTTGCAGCGCGGCGGCGCTCAACCGCGCAACTGAACGCCCATGCGGGTCGATGTCCTGATTTTCGGCGGCGGCGCCGCCGGCCTCTGGTGTTTGGACCGTTTTCGCCGCGCCGGATACGCGGCCGTCCTTTTGGAATCCGCCGCTCTGGGCCGTGGCCAGACGATTCAAGCGCAGGGCATTATTCATGGTGGAGGGAAGTATGCGCTGCACCGGGTGCGCGACTACGCCGCGGTGCGCTCAACCCGCGACATGCCCGAACGCTGGCGCCGGAGCCTGGCAGGCGCGCTCGAACCGCATTTGACCCGAACGCGGGTTCTGTCCGATCGCTGCTATCTCTGGCTGCCCCGCGGATCCGCGCTCGGCTGGATGCAGTCTTGGGGATTTGTCCCCCTGCTCGCCAGGACCGGTCTGTTGGCCACGCCGCCGCAACCGGTCGAAGCCGGCGCCTGGCCGATTGCGCTCGAGCGCTCGGCGCTCGCGGTCTACTCGCTTGCCGAACCGGTGATTGCAACCGGCTCGCTTTTGGAAAATTTGGCAGAGCGCCACCGTGGCTATATATATAGATACGCCAAATCGCACCTTCGGTTCACGAGCGAAGGGGTCGAGGTCGGGGAAGCGCTGTTTCGGTCCGGGTGCGTCGTTCTGGCCGCGGGCGAGGGGAATGGCGATCTCTTGGCGCGGGCCGGTGTCGAAGGCGAGCTGATGCAGCGCCGCCCGCTTGGAATGGTGCTGCTCCGGGGAGAGCTGTCGCCGCTTTTCGGCCACTGCGTTGTCGGCGGCAAGACCGATCTCACGATCACAACTCCTGTGCCAGGCGTCTGGCAAATCGGCGGCGAGATCGCCGAACGATTGGCGGG
>DATMBL010000009.1:0-3291 GCA_035559295.1 Candidatus Eiseniibacteriota bacterium | reverse complement strand
CTCGCGTATGCCGCTGCGAGCGGGATCGCGGTCCTCTTGGGATGGTTCGGGCCGGAGTTTGCTTCGCCGGCGTCTTCGCATCGACCACGGGATTCGATCGAAGGCTGGAGCCCGGGCGCGCTCCGGGCGCGGTTGCGGCGGCTCATCGCGCTCTACCGGGAGATACGCCCGGAGCTCAGGACGACGTACCTGGCCCTCGTGCTGGCGACCCTGGCGAGCCAGTCGCAGCGGATGATCGTGCAAAGCATGCTGCCGTTGTACGCGGGGACGATGCTTCGGCTCTCCCCGTCGCAGGTCGGGATGCTGTTCACGATTTCCGGCGTGATCGTTTTTGTCATGATCATTCCCGCCGGGTTTATCATCGACCGGGTGGGGCGAAAATGGGCCACCGTGCCCAGCACGGGATTGCCGGCGCTGGTTTTCTTGCTGATTCCGCTGACGCGCAGTTTTTATCAACTGGCAATCCTGATCGCGCTCGCCGGGCTGGCCCAGGGTCTGTCGTTGGGCTCGCTTGCGACGTCAACCTATGACGTCGTACCGACGCACGCGCGCGGCCGGTTGCAGGCCGTGCGCCGCACGATCGCCGAGCTGGGAAGCGGCGTGGCCCCGGTCATCGGCGGTTATCTCGCCAACGCCTTCAGCCCCGCGCTGCCGTTTCTCGTCTATGCGCCTTTACTGATCGTCGCGGCCACCGTGCTCGCTTTGGTCGGCCGGGAAACACTGGACCGGTAGCGCGGAACAAAAAGGCGCGGCCGATGTTGTCGGTTCGACTCGGGAATTTTTATCCCGGGTTGCAATATTTGTGCTATAGAAAGTTCACGAGCTGGATTCGTTTCAGACCGCAAGGTGTTTTCTTTCGAGGACGGGCATGAAACGTAAAGCCGATTCTGACCCCGTAACGGAATCTTCCGCGTCTTCGATCCCCGGGTTGATCGAGCCTTTTCGAGCATAACCCGATCGAGGTGGACTAAAGGAGAACTCGTGAGTTCCATCGGCCGCAACGATCCGTGTCCGTGTGGAAGCGGGCTGAAGTTCAAGCAGTGTTGCTCGAGCAAGACCGGCGCGCAGTCGTACACCGCGAACGAGCGCTCGCGCGCCCTGACGGCGCTCATGCGATTTTCCGACCGCGATGAGTTCCTCGATTGGCGCAAAGCGGCGTTCGACCTGTTCTGGCGCAACATAATCGCCGAAGCCTCGGAAGAGGAGCTGGCGCGGGCGCTGGCATTGGAGCAGGTTAAGATCGCCTATAACAGCTGGTTTCTTTTCGATTTCACTTACGATCAACGCACTGTGCTGGATCTTTTTCTCGAACGGGAGGGGACGAAACTGAATCCCGGAGAGCGCCGCTATCTCGAAGGGATGAAAGACAGCCACCTTCGGCTGTACGAGATCCTCGACGTGCGCGCCGAGGAGGGATTCGAGGTTCGCGATCTCTGGGAAAACCGGACGCTATGGGTGCGGGAGCGCATCGGCACCCGCCAGCTCGTTCGCTGGGACCTGCCCGTGGGGCGGCTCGGAAAGGCCCCCGATGGCGAGAACATTTTCGAAGCCGTGCCTTATGTCTTTCCGGCGGCGGTCAAGGAGCCGCTTTTAAGGTCGCTGCGAAAAGCTCACCGGCTGTACGGCGAGGAAGTGCCGGGGGGCAGTACCGCTGGTTTCTTCAAAACCATCGGACCGGTTCTCCACGAGTGGTGGATCCAGGAAGTGGTGTTGCGGCCGGCGCCGAAACTCGTGACGCCCGAAGGCGATCCGGTCATACTCGCCAACGCGGTGTTCGATTTGTTCGACTCACGCCGGGTACGAGAGCTGCTTCACAACCATCCGGCGATCGACGATGACGGCGGCGGCAGCTATGGCTGGAACGAACCCGCAGGCAATCTTCGACGGAGCTTGGGCGCGATTAGAATCGATCAGGACCGGCTCATCCTCGAGACGGTGTCGAAGAGCCGGGCCGAGCGCGGACGCGACTTTCTGGAGAGGCTTTTAGGCGACGCGGTGCGCTTCCGGGCAACGACGTACGAGGACATTCACCGGGCGATGGAACGCGCAACGCCATCGCGCAAGCGCGAACAGGCCGCCGTTCCGGCCGCGGTGCAGGCGCAGGTCGTAGGCGAGTTTTACGAGCAGCACTATCGCGCATGGATGAACGAGCCGGTTCCGGCGCTCGGCAATCGCACGCCGCGTCACGCCGCAAAACTCAAAAGCGTGCGTCCGAAGCTGATCGCGTTGTTGAAGGAATTCGAAAGCCGGTCGGAGCGCCGGAAGCGCGCCGGCGAGCCGGCGTACGATTTCGCCTGGATGTGGGAGGAACTGGGGTTGAAGCGTGAATAGTCCGTTAAATCCGTTCGCCATCGTCTCGAGCCTTCATCCGGGGAGCGCAAACGGCTATAACAACCCGACCTCGACCGCAGCCTGCAGGCGAGCCTGCTATATAAAGGATATCTTCGAAATCAGGCCAACTTGCGGCAACTCTCGCCAATCGTGTCTTTGAGCGCCGCGGCCGGGTGACCGTCACTACCGAAAATGCCAGCCTTTGACGTTATTGCGCCGTGAGCGGCCGAAGTCGCCTGCCATGAGAGGCGGCGCTTCGCTTTTATGCCGCTCGAGCGCGCGGCTCGAGCTCGTTTTTTCCGCCCTGTTTAAAGCCTCATGACCGCGACGGCTTCGACGCCGTCGGTCGTGACCGCCGTGTCACGAAAGCCGAGGACGTGAAATTTTTCTTGACCGAAAACGGTCACATACATTATTTAGTCGGCAGCCAAATGCCGCCAGTGCACAACGCCTCGACCGGCGCGATTGCACACCCGCATCCAGGATGCCATTCCGCGTGGCCAATGAAACGGAGGAGAGCGGCGTGACGTACAGCGGCGCCGTGAGTCATTAGAGCTTCGGACGGCATCGAGTCGTACAGCCGTGGGTCACAAAAGCAAAGTGTTGCGCGCGGGGTCCCCCGTCGTGCAGTCACAAAAAACGCCGCGCGAAGCTTGAGAAGGGAGTGCGTGCGGCTGTTGTCGCTTTGCGCCGGCCGGATAAAGTCGGCGACTGGCGAAGCGTAAATCCCGCGGGATACATGAGAGCCTGGCGGGATCCGTGAGTGCAAAGCGGCGATGCCGTTTCCGTGTGAATTAAGAAAGGGCGACCGCGGCATTGTATGGCTCGAAACGATCAGGCGATCCGCCAGTGGCATCTCTTGAGCCGGCTCGAGGGCCCTAGGGGCGCCACTCTCCGGCAGCTGGTTTCCGCGATTCCCCAACCTCTTGCGAAAAACCCGCGCACGATCCGGCGAGACCT
>DATMBL010000008.1:0-5590 GCA_035559295.1 Candidatus Eiseniibacteriota bacterium | reverse complement strand
TTTTTCGCTTCGTTCCAGCGGCGGATAAAATCCGGCGTGGCGACATAGTACATGAAGTCGATGGCTTTCATTTTTTTTACCGTCGCTCCTCCCGGGACGCGATCGCGCCGCCTACAATGCGAAACGCAAAGCGCATAGCCGTCTTCGTTCGTTCCGGAAGTCTGCAATTTTCATTGTGCCTCTCTCGTCATCGGCCTAGGCCATGGTTAACCCGCCGCTCACACTGATCGTCTGGCCCGTTACGAAATCCGCGTCTCGCGAGGCCAGGAACAAGACCATCGCCGCGATCTCTTCGGGTTGCGCCGCGCGCCTGAAAGGCGTCGCTTTGATGACCGCGTCGACGATTTTCCGAGTTTGCTCCGACTGGGCGCGGACGGACTGAAGCAGCGGCGTATCCGTCAACCCCGGACAAACCACATTGACATTGATGTGGAAGCGCGCGGTTTCGCGCGCCAGCGTTTTTGAAAAGGCGATCACGGCGCCTTTGGCGCCGGAATAGACCGCTTCCCAGCTCGAGCCTACGCGGCCCGCGTCCGAAGCGATGTTGACGATCTTTCCGGATGCGCGCGAGATCATGTGAGGCAGGACCGCCTTGGTCGTGTACAGCACAGATTTGAAATTGATCGCGATGATCTTGTCCCAGGTCTCTTCGTCGCTTTCGATGAACGGCTCCAGGCGGTCCCAACCCGCGCAGTTGACCAGGATATCGATCTGTCCGAACTCGTCCAGAACGTTACCGACCATGCGCTCCACTTCGCAGCGCCTGGTCAAATCCACAGGGCAAGCGATGGCTGAGCCGAAGCCGCAATCGCTCGCGGCGTCCCTCGCTTTCTCGGCGTTTTCCGTGGCGATATCGGCTACTGCGACCTGGGCTCCCTCGAGAGCCAACGCCATAACGGTGGCCCGGCCGATTCCGCTGGCGCCGCCGGTCACGATTGCCGTTTTTCCTTTGAGCTTCATAGGGACTCCCTTCGGTGCCGCGGGCGGGTGTGTTAGGGCTGCGATCGCCTCCCCTCGGCGACGCGTCGCCGCGGCGCGGTCGATTCGTCCTGCCGCAGTTTTTCCAAGCGCCGGAGCGCGAGGAGGGCGGCGCCGAGAGCGCCTACCATTTCGGGCGCGTCGCTGACGTTGACTTTCCTTCCCAGGGTTTCTTCCAGCGCTTTGACCATCCCTTTTTGCCGGGCAACGCCGCCGACGAAGGTGATCTCGTCTTCCATGCCGGCGCGCTTGAGCAGCGCGAGCGCGCGCGAGGCGAGCGATTTGTGAACGCCGAACAGAATATTTTCCACGGTCTGGCCGTTGGAGACGTGGTTGATGATTTCCGATTCGGCGAGCACGGCGCAGACGCTGCTGATGGTTTCCGCATGGTCGGCGCGCAGCGACAGCTCGCCGACGTCTTCAATTCCGGTTTCGAGATATTTGGCGGTCCGCTCGATGAACCCTCCGGCGCCCGCCGCGCACTTGTCGTTGGTGCGGAAATCACGCACCTTTCCGGTTTCGAAAACGCGGATCGCGCGCGTGCTCTGCGCCCCGATATCGAGAATGGACCGCGTCTTGGGAAAGAGAAAGACCGCGCCGCGCGCCACGCACGTGATGTCGGTGATTTGAAGATCGCGAAACGGCACGTTGTACCGCCCGAATCCGGTCGTGGCGGTGTACTGGATATCGGGCTCCTTCAGGCCCGCCTCCCTCAAGGCCATCGCAAGCGCGTCACGAGCGAGTTGTGGAAAATCCGGCGTCGTTTTGATAGTCGCGCTGGCGCAAATTCGCCGCTGGCCGTCGAGGACAAGGCTTTTGGTCAGCTTGGCGCCGATGTCGATGCCTGCAACGAAAGACATGAGGCCTCCCTGAACCACCGCGTTACGCTGGTCCCCAGGGTCCCGCCGGGCGCGGCTGACCCGAAACGCCGGGGTCCGAGCTCGAGACTCCTTTCGTCGCCCTCTCCCACGCGAGCAAAGCCGCTCCCAGGGCGCCGACAAAGTGGGACTCGGGGCTGACGTTGAGCTTCATCCCGAGTTTCTCTTCCAGCGCGCGCACCATGCCGACGTTGCGCGAGACACCGCCCGTGAACGTGACCTCGGGCTCGATCCCAACGCGGCGCACGAGCGAGATCGTTCGCGCGGCGATCGCGCTGTGGACGCCGCCCAGGATGTCTTCGATTCTCTTTCCCTGAGCGAGGTAGGACATGATGTCCGACTCGACGAAAACGGTGCACACCGTCGTGAGCCGGACCGGGTTTTTGGCCTTCAGCGACAACTCTCCAATGTCGTCGAGTGAAAGGCCTACGGCCTCGGCGGCGTTGGCGAGAAATCTGCCCGTTCCGGCCGCGCACTTGTCATTCATGACGAAGTCTCGGACCTCGCCGTGCTCGCCCACGCTGATTCCTTTGGCATCCTGCCCGCCCATGTCGATCACGGTTCGAGTGCGGGGGAAGAGAAAGTTCGCGCCCCGGGCGTGGCAACTGATCTCGGTGATCTGCGCATCGCCGAAACTCACTTTGTATCGGCCGTAACCCGTGCCGACCACGTAGGCGATGCCTTCGCGCCCGATCGCGGCGGCGCGCAGGGCTTCCGCAAAGCAGCGCTCGGCGGCGCGCGTCACGTTCGCCCCGGTATCGATCAGCGCCCGGCCAACGATGGCTCGTCGCTCGTCGAGGATGACGCCTTTTGTCTGCGTGGAGCCGACGTCGATGCCCGCTGCATACGTCATGCGCGACCTCCCGCGCCCGTGCCATGCAGGATTTTCTTGTGTTCGAGCGATTCGAAAAAAGCGTCGACGCGATTTTTCATCTGCGCCTCGGAAAAATAGCGCGGATCTTCAATGTCGGATTCGATCAGTAGAGTGGGGATCCCCAGGTCCTTCGTGAAGTGCTCCCTCATGTCTCCTTGGCCGGCGGAAAAAAGCCGGCAGCTCTTGACCGAGTGAATCACCAGGGCGTCCGCCGCCCAATCCTCGACGTACCGGCGGATCTGCTCGTAGCGCTGCAGAAAATTCCGGTTGGTCAGGTTCCACTGGAGCATATGCTCGGCAATCGATTCGAGCGGGCGCTTGGAATCATGTTTGAAACCGAATTCCCACAGGCCGCCCACGGTCGAGTAAGTCGAAGCCACCGCGACCGCGCCCCACTTGGAAAAAAGGTCTCTGAAGGTTCGAAGGTAAGGCCACGGCGGCGGTCCTTCGATCACGAACCTGAAGCGCTCCGCGGGCAGCGGTCCCTTGCCCAACCGAGCCTTCTCTTCCATTTCATTGTAAACGGCATCGAAAAATCGAAGTCCCTCTTCGGTGCCCCTTAAGCAGTAAAGCGGTGCCATCATCGTGACCGAGTCAAAGTAGGCATCGAACGGCGAGGGGATGTTTTTCGTCAGCGCCTTGATTTTGGCCCACCGCTCGCCGGTTTCCCCGGAAAGCGAGACGATTCTCTTGAGCCTCGCGTAATCGAGCTTCTTGCGGGTGATGCGTTCGCAGATCTCGATGACCTCTTCGAGCTGACGCACGACGTAGGCAAGGTCCGCGGCGAGCGGTTTATCGGATGGGTTCCGCATGAAGGGAATGTCGAGGTTGTACAGGTTTCCGCCGGCGTACTCCGCCAGGTGCTCGAACCACTGGAGGTAGACGTTACAGCCCACGTAGTTGCAAAGGATCAAGCTGGGGAGGGGAATCGTGGCGAACGGCGTCTTGCGTCCTCCGAATAACAAGCCGACATCCGCTTTGACGTAGGCGCAATTGTCCATCGAGTAACCCATCTCCTCGGCTTTTTGGATGAAGGGGAGGGAGGCTTTCTTGACGGCGAGCTGCAGCGCGTTGATTTCGGGGTACACCGGAATCATGTCGAAGGCGAGCACCAGTTCAACCGGATTGCCGCTGATCAACATGTAGACGGCGTTCCCCTCGCCGTGCTCGGCGGCGCGGGTCAGCCGGTCGAAATAGCGCCCCATGATCTCTTTCTGCATCAGGTGCATCCGCCCCTGATAACTCGTTTTGGTCGCCGGCTCAGCCATTTTTTCCTCCGCGGGTCGTCGCCGCCATTCATGGGTCGGCCGGAGCGCGCCGTCAATCGAACAGCATCGACTCGACAAACGTCTCGACTTCGCTTCGCGCTTTGTCGAAAATCCACATTTTTTCTTCGAACTCGAGGTATAGATGGGGAATGCCTTCCTTCTCCAGCGCCCTGCGGTAAAGCGCATAGTCAAAAAGCGCAGGCTCGCAAAATTTGGCGGCCAAGATCAGAACCGCGGCCGCGCCAGTCTCCCTCACTCGGTCGATGAGGTGTTTGGCCTTGGGCTGTCGCGTGTCGTGCTTGACGCCCGAATAGACGCTTTGATGGAGGTAGGCCGCGGCGAGATCTCGGATCGGATCTCCCCCCGCGGGAACGTCCTCCAGGAACCAGCGCCAGCCCTGCAGAAAATCGTCATCCAAGATATAGCATCCCGCGGCTTCCAGAGCCTCGATCAGCTCGAGTGGCGGCTGCTCGCAGAACGAACCTTCCAAGACGACCCTGACGCGGTCCTTGGGCTTTTCGTTTCTCCGGCCGAGTTCCGGGAGAGCTTCTTTCAAAACCGCGATGTGCTCGTCGGGGGGAAGGAGCGTGCCCAAGCGCGTGAGGACATAACTCTCAACGGTAGAGACGTTTTGTGGACTTTCGGCCCGCAGTCGGTAGAGACCGCGCAGGAGCCGGCGCTGTTCGTTGTAGATCCCGATGCTTCGGCGGAGGTCTTCGTCCGTGATCGGCCTTCCGGCGACCTTTTCATAGCTCGCCCTCAGCCTTCGATACTCCGCCGCGAGGTACTCCGCGGTATGCGGCGACGTCATGTTCTGCGGGAAGTGGACGTATTCGACCACAAGGGACGGAAAGTTTCGCTTGTAAACGCTGCCCAAATTTCTCGCCGGATCGCAGATCGAATGAAAAACGATGCCGTCGAGGAAATCGAGCTTTTTGGTGAGGCCGAGCTCCAGGGTGCTTTTGACAATCGAGCAGACGAAGGACTGAAAGCGGGAGTCCGCGTGCGCGATTTCCAGACGGTTGCCGCCGCCGATGATCCCGACCGGCAGCATGCCGCCAGCGTGGATGATCTCCACGGGGGTATAGACCGGGTAACATCCGATGATCTTCGTCCCGGGGTGGGCAATCTTCCATTGTGACACTAGATCCAAAGGCGACGACTCCAACGTCTCTCTGTAACGCGGCATGAAATGCTCAAGCGTCATGTTCTCCTCGCAAGAAGCGGAGAAGTCGCCCGTAACCAGGGCAAGTTACATGCCAAAGGACGCGGCGCTGTTTTTTCTCTGCGCGCGCGAGGCGAAGCGCTCGCGTATTCCGAAAATCTGGAAACGCGGAGGGTCGTTTCCCAAATTTCAGAGAAGGGCTGCCACGGACAGTGAGGAGCGCGCTGAAGCTGCGGCGCTCAACGAGGCGAGCGCGGCCGGTTTCGGTCACCCGGCGACGGGAGCCTGTGTCGACCGCTCCATGATCTCCCTTTCGATCAGGTCGGCAAGCGCGGCGATGTCATCGGCGCTTAGCGACCGAGCGGGCTCGGCGCCGTTTGCGCCGCCGATCACCGCCAGAACGCGGTCAGCGCCGTCGCGGAGACGG
>DATMBL010000007.1:0-4578 GCA_035559295.1 Candidatus Eiseniibacteriota bacterium | reverse complement strand
CACCCGTGCAGAGCGACTGCCGCCATAATCAGGCAAGCCCCTATTACCACCCAGGGCCAAGAAGGCGGCTCTGCAAACAACAGGAGCGTGAGGTAGGCCAGGCGCCTCGGGTTGGTTTTGTCCTTGCGCACGTAAACGCGGGCGGGCCGCTCCGGTGATGGCACGGTTCTCTCGCCCGCGCTCGACAGGGTGTCCAATCCCTGCGTATCAGAGCGCGCCATGTTTCTGATCGCTCGGGTATTGGCGGCCGACGCAGTGATTTTTGAGGGCGAGCAAGCCGACCCAGTTGTACCACTTAAAAAAGACATCGGTGCGACTGAAGCCGGTTTGGCGGAGAAGCTCGAGATTCTCGCCGGTCGTCAGCGGCTTGAGCACGCCCCGGATGCTGCTTGCCTTTTCAAGCACCTGCTCAGGAGTAAAGCCTTGCCGGCGTTTGAAATCCCAGTAAAGCTCGGTCCAAATGTCTTCGAAGCAAGAATGCTCCGCGGAGACTTTTTCCGTGATCAATAATCCGCCGCCTTCGACCAACCCCAGATTGATGCGCGTGAGCAGCTTGCGGCGTTCGGCCAAGGTCAGAAATTGCATGGTGAACAGAGAAGTGACGAAGTCGGCCGGCGGGCTAAAATCGATCCGCGCAATGTCTTTATGAAAAAAGCGGACGTTGGGGCGGCTTACTTTCTTGCGCGCTTCTTTAATCATGAACTTGCTTACGTCGAATCCGAAAAACTGGATATCCTTTTTCCCTGCATGGCTGTTCGCAAGCAACTCAATCGTGGTTCCGGTCGAGCAACCCAAATCGTAGGCCACGCTGTGGTCGCGCAGAAAATACTCGCTGATTTCGACGACCATTCGCTGTATCTCCAAGTAGAACGGAACGCTTTTCTCTACGTGAGTGTCAAAAGCCTGGGCGACGTTCTTGTCGAAGCGCCATTCACCCGGCACGGCGCTGATCGTGTCATCGACGGGCCGTTTCGAACGGCGCTGCAGCCCCTGCAGGTTCGATTTCGCCTCCATTTGTACCCTCCCTCGCTCTTAGGGCGACAGGGGCCAACCTGGACCCAAGCGCGCCAGCTATGACTTGCCTTTGCGCAGCTCTTCAGGAAGCTTTTGAAGCGCCGTGAAATCCATATTCAAATCGATAAGTCGGGTTTCGGCTAATACTCGCATCGTCATCGAGGCTTACACCGAGATTTCAACGTTGAGACAGCACTGCGAGTCAATATAGCACATCAAAAGCTGCGATCCTCAAGTCGATCCTCAATCCTCGATTCACATTTTTAACCCGAGGCGGTATGCTCCAGCTGTATCCCTAGCCGCGGTTTTCTCGGGCTGGAAGAGACCGGCGCCGGCGCGCGCGAGATAATGCGTCAGCACCGAATCGACGTTATGGGTGATGCCGAACAATACGGGTCACTCGACCGAGGTTTCAGGCGAACACGCGCTCTCTCATTCATTGCAGCGGCGGAGCCGACGCGAATGTTGCCGGGTTTTCCGCTGGAAGGGGAGGGTACTTTCAGGGCTTGAAAAAGTCGATGGAAATTATTGAGACCGCTTAATCACGTCCAGGGCGGACAAAGCTGAGAAACAGCCGCATGACCTCGCGGTACCAACGTAAACGGATACATCGATTATGAAGCGCATCGTCCTGTGGTCCGGCCTGTTTATCTTTTTGGTAGGTTCGGCCGGCGTGTATTTCTGGCTGCGGGGTTACCCGCCCGAAGCGGAGAGTCCCGCCATGCCGGAACCATCGAGCCCAGAGCCTCCGCCGATCCGGCATCCGATTGAAACGGAGGAACGGACGGCCGAGCCGCTGCCGGAGCTATCCCAAAGCGACGATGCGCTACGGGACGCATTGGCCGGTCTTTTCGGGAGAGACCTCGACAGATACTTTAACCTGCAGGACATCGTTCACCGAGTGGTGGCAACCGTCGATAATCTGCCTCGCGACAACGTCTCGCCGCGACTGATGCCGGTAAAAGGCCCGCCGGGCCAGCTCCTGACAACGCGCTCGGGCGAACGTTTAACTCTCAACCAGGAGAATGCCGCGCGTTATCGCCCCTATGTACGACTGGCGGAAGCCGTGCCTACGGAGGCGCTGGTCGCGCTTTACAGACGCTTTTATCCGCTGTTTCAAAACCAGTACGAGAAGCTCGGTTACCCCGGGAAGTATTTTAACGATCGGGTAGTCGATGTCATCGATCATCTCCTGGCGGCCCCAGAGGTCGATGAGCCGGTGCTGCTCGAGCAACCAAAGGTGTTGTACGAATTCGTAGATCCCAAGTTGGAGAAGCTTTCCGCGGGCCAGAAAATCCTGATTCGAATAGGGCGGGAGAACGCGGCCAGGGTAAAAAGCAAGCTGCGCGAGTTTCGAGAAGCGTTGGCGTCAAATCCAACGCCGTCACGAAAATAATACGAAACCGGGTCTCCTCGGCGCCACGCGTGCCCGTTGAAGACCGGATCAGCCGCGCATCCAGAATGTTGATGGAGATGCTCTAGTGGCTCGAAGGGATGCCTATCACGATCCTTTACACCATGCGCCCGACACGGCGGACACGGTCCTGCTGCTCATTGATGTGATCAATGATCTCGAGTTCGATGGCGGAGAGAAGCTTCTGGAACAGGCGATGCCCATGGCGGCCGCCCTTTCGACGTTGAAGCGGCGTTGTAAAGCCGCCGGAATCCCCGCGATCTATGCCAACGACAACTTCGGACGCTGGCGTTCGGATTTCCCCAAGCTGGTTAAGTCCTTTTTGGAACAGAACGTAAGGGGGAAGCCGGTCATAAGCGAGTTGGTTCCCGAGGAAGATGACTATTTCGTATTGAAACCGAAACATTCGGCTTTCTTTCAGACGAATCTCGAGATTCTGTTGAAATATCTCGGCGCCGAGACGCTCATTCTGACGGGAATGGCGGGCGACATTTGCGTGCTTTTCAGCGCCAACGATGCCTATATGCGCGACTTTCGCGTGATCGTTCCGTCCGATTGCGTTGCCTCCGAGGATGCGGAACGCAATCGTGAGGTTCTCCTATTGATGGAGCGCGTGCTCAAGGCGGAAATTACGCCGTCCACGCGCCTCAAGCTCAAGGGCAGAAATTGATCTTGCAGCTGAACTTCCCCGCCCTCGGGAATCAGAGACCGGCGGCAGGCGGGCCGCGAGCGGAAAAGCAGGTTTTGGGCAGATCGGCGGCAAAGTTGGCGGGGCGCGGCGTCGCGTGGTTTAATGGCTGAAGAGCGTAGGCCTGCAATGATGCCACGAGAAACGTTCGACTCGAACGCAACGGTGCCAACGAAATACTGGCATGCGCTTTCCGACGGCCGGCTCCAGTGCGATCTCTGCCCGCGCTTTTGCAAGCTCCATCAAGGCCAGCGTGGGCTGTGCTTCGTCCGCGCCAACCGGAACGGTGCCATCGTGCTTACAACGTACGGTCGCTCCAGCGGGTTCTGTGTCGACCCAATCGAAAAAAAGCCGCTCAATCACTTTTTGCCGGGCACGCCGGTGCTCTCGTTCGGCACTGCCGGTTGTAATCTCGCTTGCAGCTTCTGTCAGAACTGGGATATCAGCAAATCTCGGGAGTGGGATACGCTCTCGGATGCGGCCAAACCCGAGACCATTGCGCGCGCCGCGCGCGATCTCGGTTGCCGGAGCGTGGCATTCACTTACAACGACCCGGTGATCTTCATGGAATACGCGATCGATGTCGCCAGCCTCTGCCGGGAACACGGGATCAAAACGGTTGCGGTCACGGCGGGATACATGACGCCGGAGCCGCGCCGGGAGTTCTACCGGTATATGGACGCGGCGAACGTCGATCTGAAGGGCTTTAGCGAGCAATTCTATCACAAAATTTGCGGCGGCCATTTGACGCCCGTGCTCGACACGTTGATTTACATCAAACATGAGACCCGGGTTTGGCTCGAGATCACCACGCTGCTGATTCCGGGGTACAACGACTCGGATAGGGAAATTGACGAGATGACCCGATGGGGTGTGGCGAATCTCGGACCGGACGTTCCCTGGCATTTTACCGCGTTCCATCCCGACTGGAAGATGATGGACGTTCCGCCCACGCCGCCTGCGTCGCTCGCGCGGGCGCGCAGGATCGCGCTCGCGAACGGAGTGCGTTATGCCTACACGGGTAACGTCCACGACCGGGAAGGCGGCAGCACCTACTGTCACGGCTGCGGGGCGCGACTAATCGGGCGCGACTGGTATGAGCTCACCGCCTGGAACTTGGATCTATTCGGCAACTGCCGCGCATGCGGCGCGCCCTGCGCGGGTGTGTTTGAGGCCTCGCCCGACAACTGGGGCGCGCGCCGGCAGGCCGTGCGGTTGAGAAGTTTCGCTGCCTGAGCGGTAAGCTGCGAGCGGATCAAGAGCCTTCGTCCAGGCGAGCGTGGAAACCAAGGAGGACGCATGGGCATCGGTACGGTCGTATTACTCCATCCCGGCAATATGGGAGTCACGATCGGAGCTTCGGCGGCCACCGGCGGCGCGCGCGTTCTCTGGGTATCGGAGCAGCGTAGCGCCGCAACGCGGAGGCGGGCGGAAGCGGCGGGGCTCACCGATGTTCGCTGTC
>DATMBL010000006.1:0-3412 GCA_035559295.1 Candidatus Eiseniibacteriota bacterium | reverse complement strand
GAAGCGCTTACCGTATCCGAGGTCGAATCGAAGTTCGACTTGACCCTTTACGCCGTTGAGTGCAACGGAGCGCTCCAACTCCGTGCCGTTTACGACGCCGATCTCTTCGATCGTCGCCGCATCGCGGAGATGCTCGCGCGTTATCGAACGCTGCTCTCGGAGGTCGCGGCGGAGCGGGGGCGACGAATCGGTTCGTATTCTCTTTCGGCTTCGAAATGGGCTCCGGTAAGGCCGATCGCGCCCGCAAACGAGCTTGATCCGAGGCGGCAAAGTCCGGCCACGGCAAAGGATCATGCCGGATCGGGCGATCCGCTCGAGAACACCCTCGTGCGGATATGGTCGGAAGTGCTCGGAGTGTCTCGCATCGGCGTTCACGACGACTTCTTTGAGCTCGGCGGCCACTCCCTTAAAGCGATGCGGCTGGTTTCGAAGGTTTCAACGGCACTCAACCGGGAAGGCCCCGTCAGGCTGTTGTTTGCCCATCCGACCGTCGCGTCGCTTGCGGCGGCGCTCAACGGACGGCCGTCCTTGCAGCAGCCGGCTGAGGCCGAGCCTCGGCGCATGTGGGTCTCAAACACGGCTCCGCGTGCCCGGGCCGACAACGCCGATGGGCTCTTGACCGTAGAGAGCAGATCGTTGCTGTCGCTGCTGGTCGCCGGGAAAATCCCGCAGATCGATGCCGCGGCTTTTCGCTACTTGAGAAACGATCTGCCGGCGATCACCGGGTTCACCCGCGAGGAGATTTCTCGAGGATTGGCACGAGGGACTGCCGGCTCTCAGCTGGATTATGGATACGAGCGTGGGCCGGATCGGCGTCGTCACGTTGCCCATTTTCGCCGGGGATTTGTACTCCGATCCCGAGCGGCTCCTGGAGTTGGTTCGCGCCGGGCTCGAACTTACAGCCAAAGCCGGGGCGCGCGTGGTCTCGCTTACGGGCTTGATTCCGTCCGCGACGGAGTACGGTATGGCGACCCGTCCCCTCGTGGAGGGCCGAAGCGACCTGCCTTCTATCACCACCGGGCACGCTACCACGGTTGCGGCGGTCGTGCTTGCGACGGCAAAGGCGTTGCGGTCCGCGGGCCGCACGATGGAGCAAGAACGCTTGGGCGTTCTGGGCCTGGGATCGATCGGCCTCTCCACTCTGGAGTTGATCCTGCGTTGCTTGCCTCATCCGAACGAGATCCTCCTTTGCGACGTTTATGACAAACAGGAATTGTTGGCCGAAGTTCAAAAGCGCGTGAAGGCTCTCGGATTCGGCGGGACCGTGCGCGTGCTGCATTCGAAAGCGGATGTCCCGCCGGAATTCTACGAGTCGACGTTGATCGTGGGCGCGACGAACGTCCCGGAGATTCTCGACGTCGCGCGCGTCGGCCCGGGAACGATTTTGGTCGACGACTCGGGGCCGCACTGTTTCAATGTACGCGATGCCGTGCAGCGGTTCCGGACCCGAGAAGACCTTCTGTTTACCGCGGGCGGGGTACTGACGTCGCCCGCGTCGATAAGACTGCTACGATGGTTGCCCCGTAGCGTGGAGGGGAGAGTGACCGGTTCGCGCCGAAAGAAGCGTCGGCGTCAGCGTCAAAACCGTGATGCCGTACCGGGCAATGAACTCGGCGAGAGACGTCCTGTCCTGCTCGGTCCCGGGGGGCGCGATGAACAGCTCGGCACCGCTCCAGAGAGGCCAGGAAAATCTCCCTCAGGACGAGAGTGAAGCTGATCGAACTCTTCAGGATGTGGCGATCTTCTCGAGTCAGACGAAAACCCGATTCGTCTTGGTCCTGCGGCTGTTCCCGCCGCCCGTGGCACAACATGACCGCCTTGGGCTGACCGGTTGAACCCGAAGTGTAGATGAGGAACGCGAGATTGCCTTCGTAAAGCGCGACTTGCGGCGGCCGGTCCGGGTCCCGCCGATACCGTTTCGGCCGGCAGCCGAACGATTCGTGCCGAGTCCCTTTGCCAACGAACCGGGAGCCCGCCTGTACCGCACGGGCGATTTGGCGCGAACACGCCAGGTCGGCCGGATCGAGTATTTCGGGCGCGCCGATGAACAAGTCAAAATCCGGGGCTTTCGCGTCGAACCGATGGAGGTCGAAAGAACGATTCTCCGACATCCGGCGGTGAGTGCGGCCAGAGTCGTTGCCCGCGAGGATAGCGCCGGGGGCAAACGTCTGGTCGCCTACGTCGCCCTTCAATCCCGGGTGGCGCCGGTCACGGCGACCGAGTTGCGGCGCTTCGCAGGCGAACGGCTGCCGCCCTACATGGTGCCGTCGGCGTTTGTCTTTGTCGAACGCTTGCCGCGAAATTCGAACAGTAAGGTGGACGTGGGGGCGCTTCGTTTGCCGGAAAGGTCGCGCCCCGAGCTCGAGACCCCATTCGTCGCGCCGCGCACTCCGCTGGAGGAAGAGCTCGCGGGAATCTGGCGGGACGTTCTCGCGCTCGAGCCGATCGGAATTCACGACAGGTTCCTCGATTTGGGCGGCCATTCTCTTCGAGCTTCGCGAATCGTCTCGAGGGTGCTGGAACGTTATCAATTGAAGCTGCCGCTCAAGGTTTTGTTCGACGCCCCGACGATAGCGGATATGGCGGTGATCCTCTCGAATCGGCTTGCCGAAAACAATTCGGACCAGCAGCGCGTCGCAAGCATGCTCGACGAAATCGAGTCGCTCGGCGAAGAGAAAGCGAAGGACCTCGCCCATAAGCGCCGCTGATCGAAACGCGGTTCATCGCCAGTTCGGTCGTGAGTATGTCGTTCTCTGAGCCGAAAGGGCAGTCAGGGGAATAATTTGTACCGCCGTTCGAAGCGTATAATAGAGTTGCTTCAGCATCCCCTCGGCAGGCGGCGTGTGATCGTCTCCCTCAAGCGCCGATCCTGGCCGGTATGGCGGCGGCTGGCGACCACCTACAGGGGCACCTTTCATCCGCAATACCCGGATCATCGACGGGGCGAACGCCGTCTCGTTGGCGAATGTGCTGAACCGGCCTTGAGGCCACCAAGCTGAGTGAATGATCGTGATACACACCGATCTGAAGAAAAAACAAGAAGCAATCCGCGCGAAATGTTTCCATCCTTCCGGGAAATTTCGGGAGTTTCGCCGAGAGGAGGTCGAGCAATCGATTCCGAGCCGGTTTGAAAAGATCGTGCTACAGTATCCCGCCCAGATCGCGATCAAGACACAAAAAGAGGCTTTGACGTACACTCAATTAGACGCAAGGGCGAACGGCGTTGCGCGGGCGATCCTCGACACGATCGGTGAGACGTCGCAGCCGGTGGTGATTCTCCCAGACGATCCTGTGGAGGCGATTGTGGGGGCGCTGGGAGCCTTGAAGGCGGGTAAATTTTACGTACCGCTCGAACCCGCTTTGCCGGCAGCTCGGATGCGCTCCGTCTTGGAGGATTTGAACTCTAAACTCA
>DATMBL010000005.1:0-3408 GCA_035559295.1 Candidatus Eiseniibacteriota bacterium | reverse complement strand
CCGGGGGAACGCATTGAATATCGTTGTCTGCGGTAAAGTCATTCCTGCAAGCTCGGTGACCATTGAGCTCGACCCGAGCAGCAAACGGATGGTGCGAAAGGGGGTGGCGCACGAGCTCGATCCGGCGGCGGCAAGCGCGGTCGAGGAGGGGCTGCGTTTAACGGAAAAGCACGGCGGCGCGGTGACGCTGATCACGATGGGCATCAGCGATGCAACGATCGGCATCCGAAACGCGCTCGCCATGGGAGCGGCATCCGCCGTTCACATTCTCGACGATGCCGTTGCCGGTTCGGACACGCTTGGGACCGCCAAGCTCTTGGCTGCCGCCATCGCCAAACAACAGTTCGACCTCGTCATTTGCGCGACCGAAAGCAGCGACAGCTATTCCGGCATCGTTCCAGGCCAGATTGCGTATCTGCTCGGGCTGCCTCCCGTGACCTTCGCCAAGGAGGTCTCGGTCGAGGGTACTACCGTAACGATCAAGCGCCAGAGCGAGACCGGGTACGAGATCGTCGAGGCGTCGTTGCCGGCGCTCGTTACGGTTACCAGCGGCATCAACGAACCCCGCTATCCGCAACTCAAGGGCATCATGGCGGCAAAAAAGAAGGAAATTAAACTCTACACGGCGGCTGAGCTCGGCGTACCCCTCGATCAAGTGGGCGAGAGAGGGGCCCGGGAAAAGGTCCTTACCATCGGTAGGCCGCCCAAGCGCCAGGCCGGCAGGATCGTCGTGGACCAGGGCGACGGCGGCAAGCAAATCGCGGATTTTCTCGCCGAGATCAAGGTGATCTGAAATGGCCGAACTCATTTGGGTTTACGCCGAAATCCTCGACGGCAAGGTCACGACCACGACGCTTGAGATGCTGGCCAAAGCGGCTCAAGCGGGAACGGCCGAGGCGGTGCTCCTCGGACCGGCGCCGGATGAGGCCGCCGCGACGCTGGCGCGCCACGGCGCAAGCAAAATATACCGTTCAGCCGACGCCGTATACGCCGAGTGTCTCACGCTCCCGGCCGCCGAAACCGTCGCGGGTTTGATCGAAAAGTATCGACCGGCGGTGATGCTTTTCGCCTCGAGCTATGCGGGGCGGGACGTGGTTTCGAATCTGAGCGCGAGGCTGGACTGCGGCGCGATCACGGATGTCGCGGACTTCGTGTTGAAGGACGGTCGCGTCGAAGCGACGATTCCAGCCCTCGGCGGCAGCTATCAAAACACCGCTACGATCGAGAATCAGGGGACCAAACTTCTCGTCGTCCGCCCGAAATCCTTCGAGCCGAAGGTCGACGAGCAACCGCTGACGGTCGAGGAAGTCCCGCCCGCGACCGGCGAGGCCATTCGCAGGGTTCGTCGCAAGCAAACCGTCGTCGTGAAACGCGAAGGACCCCAGCTCGAGGGGGCCAAGACGATCGTTTCGGGCGGTCGCGGCCTGAGAGGCGAGGAGAATTTTGCGATGCTGAAAGAGCTGGCGGATCTGTTAGAGGGCGCGGTCGGCGCGACGCGCGCGGCCGTGGATGCCGGGTGGGTCCCCTATGCGATGCAGATCGGCCAGACGGGGAAAACCGTCAAGCCGGACCTCTATATTGCGTGCGGAATTTCCGGCGCAGTCCAGCATCTCTCGGGCATGAAAACCTCGAAGTACATCGTATCGATCAATAAAGACCCTGATGCACCGCTATTCCAATACTCCGATTTCGGCGTGGTCGGCGACGTCTTCAAAGTCGTGCCGCAGCTGATCGAAGAGTTACGAAAGCGCAAGGGCGGCGCTTGATGTTGCAACGCCGCTACGCCACAACCCTGGCGGCAGCGAAATTTGATCGCGGCTTGCGAACCATTTCAACGATTGCAGTACAGTAGGCCCTCCCTAGGAACCTGCGAGCCTCCCGGTTTCTCTAATCAGTAGGCGTCCTGACCTTGCGTGTTCCCGGCGTGGGACTCGACGCGCCTATTCGTCCCACTCTAGAAACAAATCGGCGTGCTCCAGGGATGTTTCCTATGGAATAAGAATTGCGTTCATTCGTGGACATATTGGGCGCAAGCTATAAGGCGCACCCATGAGCCGCACCCCGCGAATCGTCTTCGCAACCGTCCACGTCGCACCACAAGCCAAAGCCAACGGAGTAAAAACTAGCCAAAAGGAGGGATAAACATGTTTGTCGAGACCTACCGCCAGGAAAACGCCGCATCCATGATGGCTGGAGGGGATGCAGGGCCAATCCCATATCCGAAAATTTCCGAGGAAGATTGGCGGGTGTGGAGCCTGTTTCTCCCGTTTAGATCGATGAACCTCGACCGGATGGCGGCGCAAAGCATGAAAGAGGAATCGCTGCACTTCTCCTACGGCATTCCCTACGCGGTGACGAGCGAAATCCAGAAAGCCACACCATACTTCGATCAAATCGAAGTATGGCGTAAGCGGGAGGTAAACAAGGACCCGATCGCAGTGGGGGTTTTGGGCGGCGAGCGCTACCTGATTGCGCGCTGGGGTATGGAGAAGCTGATTCCGTTTTCGACGATCAAGAAAGCGGCCCCGTTGGTGCTCGCGTGGAAGTATGCGACCAGTCCCCTGGGCGCGCTCGTGAGTCTGTTCGGAGCCGGGCTGGTCGCCTGGAGTTTTCTCGTTTAGTGATTGGACCGTCAATAACCTGGCGCCGCTGGGGTGGGATGGCTCGCTCCAGCGGCGTCGAGGCTATCCTTCCTCTTTGCTCGGCTCCTCGCGGTAGTGGCCGATCGCTTCCATAACCGGCTTATCCGACATAAAGAACAGAATTGCGGGCTCCTCGGATCGGTTTTCGTGCCGGTGACGGCGCCAGTGCGGCACCACGAAGGAGTCGCCTCTGCCCCATTCGTACGCTTGGCCATCGATGTAGGTTACGCCGGCGCCACGAAAGGCGTGGTAAATCGAGCAGCTGGTCTGGCGGTGGCTTTGGGTCTTCTCGCCGCCCCGAAGCATCTGGATGCCGCATGACATCGTCGGCAGCGTGGGACCTCCGGTGAGCGGGTTGGCGTATTCCAAGACGATCCCGTCATACGGATCGCCCGGGTGCTCTCCAAGCGCCCTCAACGCTCTTTCGGTCTCGCTCCATCTATAACAGAATGCCGGAGGTTGCGGCCCACGAGAGCGGACCCACGCCGGCCTGAGGGGGCCCGAGATCGCCCGCGTGTAGCCAGTCGGTTTGGTGACCGGCTGTTTGCGCCGCGGATCGGGCTCATGGAAATCGGTTTCCAATAAGCGCACGAGCGGCGAGTCCAGGCCATCGAGCCATAGCATGGTTTCGTTTCCGATGTTCTCGTGATCATGCCAGGTCCAACTCGGAGTCGTGACGAAGTCGCCTTCGCCGATTTCAAACGATTCTCCCTCGACGACCAGGCGCGTCCCGTTGCCCTTGAGAATGAACCGGATGGCGCCCGCC
>DATMBL010000004.1:0-5664 GCA_035559295.1 Candidatus Eiseniibacteriota bacterium | reverse complement strand
CTCCCCGGTGACCTCGCGAAACTTCAATTCAGCGATTCGCGCCTGCCAGCTCGACTCTTGGCACGTACGCGATGAGGCTGTCTCGGCCTCAGAGCTCGCCGCAGCTATTGTACACGAGGCAGCTCACGCGCGAATCGACCGGTGCGTGCCATACCGCGAGGAACTGCGCGACCAAATCGAAGCGGCGTGCATTCGCCGGGAGCTCGCCTTCGCACGGCAGCTCCCCGACAAAGACGGCCTTGTGGAGGGTTAAGAGAGACGGAACTCGCAGCGGGAGGATTCGCCGTTTTGCGACGTGAAGTCGTTTTTTTGTCCGACTTTGAACCGAACATTGAACCTCGGCGCGGCGCGCCCTGCGCGGTGGTTGACACCTGAAAATAATTTCAGTATACCGGATGTAATGCTTCCTTCCCTGACCGCCAGACAAAAAGAAATCTACGATTTCCTGCTCAAAACGATTCGAGAAAAAGGGTATGCGCCCTCGATTCCCGAGATCGGCCGGAGGTTCAAGATCGCTTCGACGAACGGCGTCGCCGATCACCTCAAGGCGTTGGAGAAGAAGGGCTATATCCGACGGGTCGGTAAACGCGCGTTCGAAGTTCTAAGTGCTGTCGGGCAGCCTGTGATCGTTTCCGTTCGTGAGGTTCCGATCGTCGGCAGGGTTTCCGCCGGAAAGCCGCTGTTGAGCGAGGAAAACCTCGAAGGGGTTCTGCGCGTCCCGGATGATATGGGTTCGGGGAAGTTGTTCGCGCTCACGGTCAAGGGCGACAGCATGATCGGCGCCGGAATTCTCGAGGGCGACCGCGTGATCGTAAAGCAACAAGCCACGGCCGAAAACGGCGACATCGTATGCGCCTTCATCGACGGCGAAATCACGCTCAAACGTTTCTATAAGTCCGGTGAAACGATCGCGTTAAAAGCGGAGAACGAAAACTACCCGCCGATCGAGATTTCCGGCGGCGAGCTTCGGATCTTGGGAAAAGTGGTGGGATTAATGAGGAAATTTTAAAAATAGTTCCAGTTGTTCCATCCGTTCCAAACGTTCCAACCGTTTAGGAGGGAAATATGGCAACTGGAACTGTTGAAACAATTTCGAACGATTGAGCGGCGATGATAAGTTCCGCGCAAGAACTCATAGAAGATATCGTTCAACCGCGCCGCTGGGCTCTCGGCGAAATCGCCGGCCGGCTCGTGGAGATATCGTCTTCGAGCGCCGCCGCGGGCCTGACCCTGGCTTTCAGCTTGGTGCTCGAAGCGCAGCGCCGCGGCGAGATCGTGGGATGGGTGACCACGGTTGAAAGCTTTTTTTATCCGCCGGACGCCGCGCTGGGCGGTGTCGATTTGTCGAGCGTGGTGGTCGTGCGCGTGCCCGACGGAGAGAGCATCGCGCGCGCGGGAGAGAAACTTTTGCGCTCTGGGAGCTTTGGGCTGGTCGTTCTCGATCTCGGCTCGGCGGACGTTTCCGTGCCCCTTCAGAGCCGCATGGCCGGGCTTGCGCACCGGTATCATGCGGGGCTCCTTTGCTTGACCGAAAAAAGCGATCAAACGTTTTCGTTGAGCTCGCTGGTTTCTTTGCGCGCGCACGCTGAACGGAGACGGGCCGACAACGGTCTGTTTCGCTCCTGTCTTCGGATTCTTAAAGACAAACGCAGAGGGCCGACGTGGTCGCATGCCGAAGAATGCCATGGACCGGCTGGCCTGTGTTGAAATCGCGGCGTTTCCGCTGCAGCTGTTGCTCAAGCGCCAACCCAAATGGAGCGCGTGCCCTGCCGCCGTCGTGGCCGAAGACAAACCTCAGGGGTTGATTGTCTGGGTCAATGAGAAAGCGCGGCAAGCCGGCGTGCTTCCCGGGTTGCGGTACGCTGCGGCGTTTTCTTTAACACCCGACCTTCGGGCCGCGCCAGTGTCGTGGGGTGAGATCGACAAGGCTGTGGCCGGTTTGACGAAACAGCTGATGCGTTTCAGTCCGAACGTCGAGGCCGATGCCTCGGAGCCCGGTGTGTTCTGGCTCGACGGCAGCGGATTGAACCGGCTTTATCCCAAGATAAAAAAATGGGCTCATGCCATTCATTCGGCAATCGCCGCGCAGGGTTTTAACGCGAGAGTGGCGGTCGGCTTTACGCGCTTCGGCACGTATGCGGCGGCGAAATCCGGTGGCGGAATCCAAATTTTTAGCGATGCGACCGAGGAGCAAAACGCCCTGAAAGAAGTGCCGCTCGACCGGTTGGATATCGAACCCGACTTTCGCGATGCGCTTCTTAAATTGGGCATCAAAACCGTCGGCGGGCTTCTCTCGCTTCCGCCTGCCGGGTTGCGCGAGCGCTTCGGTCTCAAGGCCCATCGTCTTTATCGAATGGCTGCCGGGGATCTGTGGGCGCCGCTTTGTCCGGTCAAGCCGGAAGAACCGTTGCGACAAAAATGCATTCTGGATCACGCCGAGACCGATGCGACCAGGCTGCTTTTCATCGTCAAACAACTCCTCCATCCAATGTTGTCTGCTCTTGCGGCGCGCTCCGAAGCGCTGGCAGGCTTGGAACTGGCTTTCCTGATCGAACGGCAAGGCTGGATACGCGAGCGGATCCGCCCCGCGGCGCCGACGCTCGATTTGACGCAAATCATTGATTTGATCCGGCTGCGGCTTGAATCGATTGCTCTTTCAGCCGGTGTGATTGAAATCATGTTGATCGCGGAAGCGTGTCCGGCGACCTCCGAACAGCTGCTGTTATTTGCCGAGCGGCCGGCGCGTGATCTCGATGCCGCGAATCGGGCGCTGGCGCGGCTGCGCGCAGAGTTCGGCGAAGAAGCGGTCGCGCGCGCCAAACTCACCGACGGTCACCTTCCCGAGGCGCGGTTCACCTGGGAGCCTCTCGACGGCGTGAAGCTCCCGCGAAACGATTTGAACGGCGCCAACGGCAAGAAAATGCTCGTGCGGCGCATTCGCGGCAAGCCGCTTCAATTGTCTTCTGCGCCGCGGCAGACGCACGAGGACGGTTGGCTGCTCCTGGGGCCGAAATACGGCAGCGTCGATAAACTCATCGGCCCCTATGTAGTTTCCGGCGGCTGGTGGAATCGCGAGATCCGGCGCGACTACTACTTCGCCGAAACCCGCCGCGGCGATCTCTTGTGGATCTATTACGACCGCGTAAGACGAAGGTGGTTTTTGCAGGGGATGATCGAATAACTACAGTTCCAAACGTTTCAGAAGTTCCAGTCGTTCCAATCGTAATGAGGGATTATGCAGATCAAAACTTTGAAGACCTGGAGAATTGGACGGAAGCGCCTTTATAACGGGGTTGAACGGCTGGAGGTTTGGAACGGCGAAGTTAAGGCAGGAGAGTCAGGGCAGGAGAGTCACGATATGGACACTACAAACATGCACAGACCCTTCAATCGGACGCTCGCCATCATACATGGCGAGAATCTCGACACTAACGTTCAGAGAATTCCGATGGGGCCGAAACCGAAGTTGCTCGACCAAGTCCGCCACGCGATTCGGACGCGGCACTATAGCGATAAGACCGAAAAAGCCTATGTTCATTGGATCAAGCGTTATATCTTCTTCCATGACAAGCGGCACCCACAAGAAATGGCGGAAGCAGAGATCGCGAACTTTCTTTCCAGCTTGGCGAGCGACGGTCACGTTAGTGCATCGACACAGAACCAAGCCTTCAATGCGCTTCTATTTCTTTACAAAGAAGTGCTGGGCAAAAAGATCGGACTGATTGACGGCGTCGTCCGCGCAAAGCGGCCCCAGAGATTGCCGGTCGTGCTCACGAAGGAGGAAGTGAAAAAAGTGATCGATCGGATGAGCGGGGCGCCACGTTTGATGGCGATACTTTTGTACGGGGGTGGTTTGCGACTGATGGAATGCTGTCATCTGCGGGTCAAGGATATTGATTTCTCCCGCAACGAGATCGTCGTGCGAGCTGGCAAAGGCGATAAAGATCGTCACACGATGTTGCCGACAGCGATTAAAGAATCGCTTTTCAAACATATCGAAGCGGTTCGATGTCAACATCAGGACGATATCGGGAAAGGACTGGGTCGCGTTGCATTGCCGAACGCTCTCGCTCGCAAGTATCCGAACGCCGGTAGAGAGTGGGGCTGGCAGTGGGTATTTCCGGCAACCAGTCACTATATCGACAGAGTCAGCGGGGAAAAACGCCGGCATCATCTTCACGAGTCGGTATTGCAAAGAGCTTTCAAAGAGGCGCGGCTCAAAGCCGGCGTTTTCAAACCAGCTGGCCCGCACACTTTGCGTCATTCGTTTGCGACCCACTTACTCGAAAATGGATATGACATTCGTACGGTTCAGGAACTCTTGGGGCACAACGACGTGAGCACCACGATGATCTATACGCATGTATTGAATCGGGGTGGAAAAGGAGTCCGAAGTCCGGCAGACGGATTGTAAGCGAGCCCAGTCTGTGCAGGTATATTGGTATTATACTGACCAGGTATATTGGAAAAACTGCGGACGGACACTAGTTGACAAGTTGTTGGTCGTAAAGATAAAAGTCAGCCAACTGTGATTTTGGGATTCCGTAATATACTGGTCAGTATACTCAATGGTTAGACGGCCAGAGAGGAACGCATGATCAAGAACTTCGATGTGATCAAGGAGCAACTGAAGGAGCTCGCTGTAGTGATCAACTCCTTCAAGTCCGAGGCCGTGCAACTGCGTCTGGTGGAGCTCGTGTTCGAAGCGGTGGAGAGCGGCCCTATTGAACGGTCCAGTGGAGACTCGCCTGCGCTCGCGGCTCGTCCCCGTCGACAGGCTCGAAAGAAGGCGGCGAGCGCGAGCGCGGCTGCCGGGTCGCCGAAGGCGAAGGGAGCAGGACGCCCTGGTGGTAAGGCAATGCTGGACCGCCTCCTTGCGGAGGGCCTATTCAAGAAGCCCAAGACGATCAAGCAATTGGTCGATCACTGCGAACACAATCTCGCCTTCAAGTACAAGCAATCGGATTTCTCCGGTCCTCTCGGACGCATGACTCGCGACGGCAAATTGAAGCGTACGAAGAACGCCGACAAGCAGTATGAATACTCGGAAGCCTGAGTCGCCTCTTGAACGGGCGCTCTCCGGTGTGCCGGGTCAGTTCCGAAAGCGGCTCATATCAGCCTACGAGAGCCTCAAGCGTGATCACGCCGAGGGTCAGTATGAGGCCTCTGGCTTGGCCGCCGGAAAGTTCTGCGAAATCTGCCTCCGCCTGCTGCAACACCTGGTCACTGGGTCAAGTACCGCCTTCGGAACGCAGATCCCAAACTTTGCCGACGAGTGTCGTAAACTCGTGACAAGCCCAGCAGGCTCAACTGTCGAGTCCTTGAGAACAGTCATACCCCGGGCGCTGGTCTTCATGTACACCATGCGCAACAAGCGAGGCATTGGCCATGTAGGTGGAGATGTTGAAGCAAATCAGATTGACTCGGCAACCCTTGCGCGCGTCGCGGACTGGATCGTTTGCGAGCTGATTCGCGTCTATCACGGCCTTTCGCTTGAGGAGGCTCAGGATCTTGTTGACACCCTCGCCACTCGATCGATGCCCGACATCTGGGAGGTTGGCGGAAAGAAGCGGGTCCTTCGAAACGGCCTTTCGGCGTCACAGCAGGCGCTTCTGCTCCTCTACTCGGAGCCGTCGTCGTACGTGTTAGTGGAGGATCTATGCA
>DATMBL010000003.1:0-3877 GCA_035559295.1 Candidatus Eiseniibacteriota bacterium | reverse complement strand
CGTCGCAGTGCAATAGAAAACCGCCGCAATCATCGCTAGAAGCGTCAACTTCGCCCTCATCGGTGCTCCTTTTATTCAAAGTGCTCTTATGACGCCGTTCTCGTCGGTCCAAGAGTTTTTTCCGCGAACCATAGCGGATTTTTCGCACATTTGACAATCCCTCGCTGCCGATTTCTCGCGTCGGCAAAAAGAGTTCGCGTCCCGGTGTAGAAAGACACGGCTCGGGCCGCGACTGCAAACCGGGTCGGGCGTGGCATCAAAACTGCAAATATCGAAGAGCATGGCAGACGAAAAGGACAAATTCGGCGAGACCATGAGGCTCATCGAGCGGGCGAAGGAAGAAGATTAACGAGGAGCTTCAAGCATGCGAACGATCAAAAAGTACAACACCGAATACAAAAAGAAGGTCGACGTCTGGCGGGATACCTACCTTACGCGAATGTCCCCACGGGAAGCGATTCAGTGCGCCGGATGCGGCGCGTTCTATCACCGGCGCCGTTGGACGCTCGAGCCGCCCGCGAAGTTCAGCCGTTCGCGCCATACACAGGCGATTTTCTGTCCCACCTGCATGAAAACCCGGCATCGGTTTCCCGGTGGCGAGGTGCATCTTATCGGCCTTCAGGCGGTAGAAAGAGACGAGGTCGCGCGCATTCTGCGCAACGAGGAACGTCGCGCCCGGGCGAAAAATCCACTGGAACGGATCATGGCGCTTCACGAGAGCAACGGGCGGTGGAAGATCGAGACCACGACAGAAAAGCTTGCTCAGCGGCTTGGCCGCTCGCTCAAGAAAGCGCGCGGCGGCAAGCTCGTTTACAAGTGGGGCCACAACAACAAATTTGCGAGAGTAATCTGGACGAAAACAGCCGGAGTAGGCTCGCGTTGTTAGACGTGAAGGAACGTGTTCCTAAATGGTCGAAGCACCGACTCGATGGTTTCTCGTCAGGCTTGGTCTCACCCTCATTGTTGCACAGGTGGTGCCGTACGGACGCGACCACACAAATCCGCTCTCAACACGTTCGCTTGGCCAGCTCCCGCGGAGGCAGAAAGAAAGCCGGAGCATGCGTGCTTTGCGGAGAAGTTGAAGCTGTATGCGCAGACTGAAGAAGAAGTCCTCTATCCCGCGGCAATTTTGGTCGGCGAATATTTGAAATCGAGGGACCGGAGGCTGATGGCGGGTAAAATCTATCATTATTTGGCCGGTGATCACGCCCGACTCGACCTCTTGCTCGCAGAGGCCGCGAGCGATCCGAAAACTATCGACCCTGCGGCGTACGCGGAATTCAGGGCCGGTTTACTCAGACACATCGCGCTTGAGGAAAAGATCCTGCTGCCCGCAGCGCAGAGGCTTCGCGACGGGAAAGCGCTTCCGATCGCAGCCAAACTGCGGCTCGATCACGGCGCCTTGGCCGCGCTTCTGGTGCCGACCCCGACGGCTTCGATCGTGGCGGCGATTCGCAGCGTGCTCGAGGCGCACAACCCCTTGGAAGAAGGGCCGGCGGGGCTCTACGAGGAGTGCGAACGATTAGCAGGAGCTGAAGCCGATCCGATTGTCGAAGCGCTGCGCAACGCCCCTGAAGTCAGAGTTGCCCCGCACAACGATGGGCCGGGCGTCATCGAGGCGACGCGCCGGGCCTTGGCAAAGGCCGGTTACAGTTTTGAGCTGTAACTAACACGAGCTTCTCTATCCGACCGGCGGGCGTTTTCCGGAGCCGATGAATCCGGGCGCAATCGTGAACGGCTATGCGGGTTATTAACGTCGCTAAGTCGGAAACGCCTGTCCCTGTCGTGACTGCGGATCGGACTCGTACGTATAGAGCATGCGCGGTAGCTCTGACTCGGCTTCAATCCGGCGCGGGTTGGGGTAACGGAGCGCCTGCCAGCAAAGCCAGACCAGAGGCAGAGCGCCACCTACGATGAATAGCGCGTCGCCTGGTAGACGCGACCATTCGAGCAGATTGACGGCTTTCACATTGAGAAAATCCAAACTCCGCGCGTACCAATAACCGGTCTCCACAGCGTAGTACAGTTGGAGAATACCCAGTGGAAAGAGATTGACGAAAGCCATCCAGGCCAGACCGATGTTCAAGGACCAGAAAGAGATCCTCGCCGCCCGATCGCTCCACCGATCAGCACGGGTCAAATAACGCAGGCAGAAGAGCAAGAGCCCGACTGCCAGCATGCCGTAAACTCCCATCATCGCAGTGTGGCCGTGATTGGCGGTGAGCGCGGTGCCGATTTCGTAATAGCTGACGACGGGCAGGTTGATCAAAAATCCAAACACGCCGGCGCCGAGGAAATTCCAAACCCCCACTGAGACGAGAAACCAGACTGCCCACCGATGGAGGTGGTAGCGCTCGAGCGTCTTTTGCTCGCCCGTCTTGATGAAAGACCAGGCCTCGAGCGTCAGCAGTAACAATGGGATGACCTCCAACGCCGAGAACGTGGCTCCAAGCGCCATGTGGGCTACCGGAGTGCCGCTGAAGTAGAGATGATGCATCGTGCCGATCACGCCGCCCAGGGAGTAGAGGATGATATCCAGATAGATGACGCGCAGGGCGGTGGCTTCGCGCACCGCGCCCAATAAAACAAACATGTAAGCGACCACCACGGTGGTGAACAGCTCGAGGAAATCTTCGACCCAAAGGTGAACCACCCAGAAGCGCCAGAAGTCGTTGACGACGAAGCCTTCATGGGGGCTCGCAAGCAGCCCCACGGCGTAAAACGCCGGAATCGCGAGAGCGGCGTAAAAGAGCATCCACGGCATGTTGCCGAAGTGGCGTTCGCCTAAGGTCCCGCTCAGACCGCGGAATATGATGAAAACCCAAAGGAACAATCCAATAATGAGCAGGATCTGCCACAACCTGCCCAGGTCGAGGTATTCCCAGCCTTGGTGTCCGAGCCAGAACCAGAGCCCCTCGCCCAGCCAGCCCCGCGCGCCCGCGTACTCGCCGGCGAGGCTGCCAAAGACGACGATAGCCACGGCAATCAGGAGCGCGAGGGTGAGGGCGTTTTGTCCGCGGCGCTCCCTGCCCGCGATCAGCGGCACGATAAAAATGCCCGTCGCGAGGTACGACGCGGAAACCCAGAAGATAGCGAGCTGCACGTGCCAGGTGCGCATGATATTGAAGGGGAGCAGGGATGAAACATTGAGTCCGAAGAATCCTTCCGGTTCAGCGCGATAGTGAGCGATGAGGCCGCCCGTGAGCGTTTGAAGCACGAAGAGCAAGGAAGAGACCAGGAGAAACCACACAACGGCCCTCTGGGCCGGAGTGACGGGGACCTCTTCGACGGACCGAAACTGGATGGGGTGGGATGTATCGTCGCGCCAGCCAAGCCAGTCGTAGCGCCCGAAGAAGTACAGGATGAGCCCCGTGCCACCAAGCAAGCCGATGATCGAAATCACGCTCCAGGTGATCGCGTCAGCGGTAATGAAATTGCCCGCCAGCGGTTCGGGCGGCCAGTTGTTCGTATACGAGTAGCCGTACCCGGGACGGTTGGCTGCGGCGGTCCAGGCCGTCCAGGCAAAGAAAGCCGTCAGCTTGCGTATCTCTTCCGGGTCGGAGATCCACTCGGGCTGCGCTCCGCCGCGCGTTCGATCAGACGAAAAAACACCGCGGTAGTACTCGATCATCTTGCGGTGAGCCTTCGCTCGCGCTTCGCTCCACGCGAGCCTGTTTTCGCCGGCGTCGTAAGTATTGTGGTGGAGTTCGGCCGCCACGCGCTCGCGCGCGGAGAGCCGGCCGGCGGGCTCGGACGAATAGGCGCTCACCATGAACGCGGCGCTGTGATGCAGATACTCGGCGGTAAAATCGGGTCCCAGGTACGCGCCGTGACCGTACACCGAGCCGTATTGCATGAGGCCGTAGCGCTGGAAAAC
>DATMBL010000002.1:0-26285 GCA_035559295.1 Candidatus Eiseniibacteriota bacterium | reverse complement strand
AATCCGGCCCGATTCGAACGGCGGGCGCCGGCTCGGCGCGCCGCGCCTCGCGCCCCCGAGGCTCGGCCGACGCGACTTCCTGCCGGGCGCCTCGAGTAGCTCGATCTTGCGGCGGAAGCGGCAAACGAATCGTTTCGCCTTCGATCAAAACGTCCCAATTCTTCTTTTCCGGATTCAAATCCTTGACGAGCGCGTAATGGCTCGCCAGCTCGCGTTCGCTCTGAATACCCAACTGCTCGCGCAGGATCTGGTAGAGGTGATCGCCCGCCCGCACGCGATAATTTCTTGTCGTTCCTCTCTCCAGCGGCGGGCGCGCGGCAACGGGCTTTTGCGCGGCAACCGGCTGCGGGCCGAGCAGTTCTTCGGGCCGGAGCGGAATGAAAATCGTGTCCCCGATTTTTAAAGCGTTCAGGTTCTTGAGCTGCGGATTGAGGCCTCGGATCACGACCAGGTACTGGCTGAATTGCTTTTCCGGAACGCCTTTTTCTTTAACCAGCATGCGCCACACCGAATCGCCTCGGGCGATCACGCGATCCTCGCCCTCTACGACCCTCCCCCCGTACTCGCGCGCCGTTCGACGAAACGAAAACTGTCCGACTTCGGCTTCGGGTGCCGTTTTCTCGGCCTTGTCCGCCGCCGGAGCAGTTGACCCGCTAAACAAAACCGACAGCAGCGCGATTCCCGCGGCGATGCGACCCGATATCATTCGACCTTCCAAATCGTTCCCTGCGGCGTGTCTTCGAGCAGAATCCCCCGCTCCTTCAATTCGCGGCGGATCCGGTCCGCCTCTTGCCAATTCTTTTCTCGCCGCACCCGGTTTCGCCTCTCGATGATCTCTTCCACGGTCTGTCGAGACAAGCCCAGCTCGCGCAGGCGCCGCTCGCGTTTTTTTTCGAAGAATTCTTCCGGGCTCCCCTGGAGCAAGCCCAGGACTTCGCAGATCTGTCGCAGCGCCGCGGCCCTTTGGGCAACTCCCGCTGTCTTTCCCTCGTCGAGCAAACGGTTGAGCGCGCGGGTCTCATCGAAGACCAGAGCCAACGCCCGCGGCGTATTGAAGTCGTCGTCCATTTCTCGCCGAAACGCTTCGAGCAAGGCCGAATCGGCAGCGACTTGCGTTCGACCATCCGGCGCATGGGCCGCGCGGTCGACGGTTTCATAGATGCGCTCCACCGCGCGCGCCGCCTCCTCGAGTCCCTGAAAAGAAAAATCCAGGGGGCTCCGGTAATGGCTGGTCAGGAAATAGTGCCGCACGGCTGACGCATCGTGGCGCCGCAGCACGTCTTGAATCGTGTAGTAGTTGCCGAGCGACTTCGACATCTTCTCGCGATCGATGTTGAGAAAGCCGTTGTGCACCCAGTAACGCGCCAGCGGCCGCTCCCACGCAGCCTCCGACTGCGCGATCTCGTTTTCATGATGCGGGAAGATCAGATCGCGGCCGCCGCCGTGAATGTCGAACGGCTGGCCGAGGTACTTCGTGCTCATCGCCGAGCATTCGATGTGCCATCCCGGCCGCCCGCGACCCCAAGGGCTATCCCACGCGGGCTCTCCGGGCTTGCTCGACTTCCAGAGCGCGAAGTCGAGCGGCGAGCGTTTGCGTTCATCCACGTCGACGCGCGCGCCGGCCTCCAGCTCATCGACTCTTTTGCGCGACAGTTTGCCGTAACCCGCAAAGCGCTCGACCGGGTAGTAAACGTCGCCGTTCACACGGTAAGCAAGCCCCTTTTCCTCGAGTTTCTCGATCAACGCGATGATCTCCGGCACATGACGGGTGGCTCTCGGTTCGTGCGTCGGCTCGAGCAAACCGAGCGCGGCGCTGTCGCGCCGGAACTCTTCGATGTAACGTTCGGTGATCGCGTCGCAGGCGACGCCTTCCTCGTTGGCGCGCTTGATGATCTTGTCATCGACGTCGGTAAAATTGCGTACGTAGGCGACGTCGAACCCGGCGAACCGGAGGTAACGGTAAATGACATCGAAGGTGATGAGAAAACGACAATGACCGAGATGCGCGGAATCGTACACCGTAACGCCGCAAACGTACATGCGCACGCGGCCGGGCTCGAGCGGGACGAACGCTTCTTTTTCGCCGCTTAACGTATTGAAAATCCGCAGCATCCCAGAGGAGAATCATCTTACGGATCACGACCCGGTTTGGCAAGCTTAAACCCGCGCCGGGCTTGCGAAAGCTGAGAAAAAAGCATAGACAAAAAAAGCATGCAGTTTGCCCGACCCTATGAGGATTTGCGCGAATTTATCGCGACTTTGGAGACGCACGGAAAACTGGTCCGGGTGCGCCGGGAAATCAACAAGGACACCGAACTCCAGCCGCTCGTGCGTTGGCAGTTTCGCGGCTTGCCGGAGGAGCAACGAAAAGGCTTTCTGTTCGAGAACGTCACCGACTCCAAAGGACGCAAATATCACAGTTCGGTTCTCGTCGGAGGGCTCGCGTCCTCCGAAGCGATTTATTCTCTCGGGCTCAAATGCGCGCCGGACGAAGTCGCCGATCGCTGGATCTACGCGATGGATCATCCGATCGCGCCGGTTTTGATCGACTCCGGGCCGGCGCAGGAAGAAATCCATGAAGGCGCCGCCTTGCTGTCCAAGGGCGGCCTTCAGGAATTCGCCGTTCCCATCTCTACGCCCGGGTTCGACAACGGACCGTATATCACGGCCGGACACTGGATTACCAAAGACCCCGAAACCGGCAAGCGAAACGTCGGCAATTACCGCGGGCTGATCAAAGGAGCGAATCGCACCGGGCTGATGACCGGCACGCCGCAGGATCTCTCGCTTCATTGGGAAAAATGCCGCAGGCTCGGCAAGCCGCTCGAGGTCGCGGTCGTGATCGGAACCGTTCCCGCGGTTTCTTACGCCGCAACGCAGAAAGTTCCGCCCGATATGGATGAGCTGGCATTGGCCGGCGGTCTCGTCGGCGAGCCTGTGAAGTTGATTCGTTGCCGCACCGTCGACCTCGAAGTACCGGCCACCTCGGAGATCGTGCTCGAAGGCATCATTCCCACCAACTACATGGAGGAAGAAGGCCCGTTCGGCGAATCGATGGGCTATGTCGATCCGCGCACGTTGAGCACGGTCTTTGAAGTGACCTGCATCACGCATCGGAAAGATCCGATCTGGGTGTCGATCATCAGCCAGGTCACGCCGAGCGAGAGCTCGAAGATCAAGGCGATGGGCATGTCCACCTTGGTCAAACGGTTTCTCCACAAGCGCGGTCTCGACAGCGTAATCGACGTTTACCTGATGGAGCCGCTGGTCAATCTCCGCCCCTACGTCGTCGTGAGCCTGAAGAAACGTAACGATCGCGAACCCTGGGAGGCGATGCAAGGAGTTCTGGACTACGGCGACCGCGTGGGGAAGCTCATCGTCGCGGTCGATGAGGACATCAACATCCGCGACCCCGTGGCGGTGACGTGGGCGATTACACATCGCTCGCAGCCGCACAGGGACACCAAGATCGTGGGCGATCGCCCGTTTGGCGCCACTCCGATCGGCATGGTCGCCACGCACCCGTCGAGCCGCTACGATAACTGCGAGTCCTCGCTGCTGATCGACGCCACGAGAAAAGCGGATTTCCCGCCGCTTTCGCTTCCGAAACGAGAATACATGGAGCGGGCGCGTGTGATCTGGGAAGAGCTCGGGTTACCGAAACTCGAGCCGCGGGAACCGTGGCACGGCTACCTGATGGGACTCTGGCCCGAAGAGCTCGCGGAAGAAGCCGAGCTGGCGGCGCGGAGCGAACACGAAAAAGTCTGGGAAAAGCTCGGCTCTACCAGAGTTCCCGTGGGCGAAGGCGAGACCATGAAGTCGATGCGCGCCAAGTGGGGCAAGACGCATTCGGGCCGGTCAGAATAGTCTACGACGCAAAAGCCTGCCCCGAGCACAAGTAAGGAACGATTTGCGTAGGACTTTTTTATCCGCGCTTATGTGCGGCGATTGGCTGCTTTGACCACTGGCGCAGGAGTGTGAGGAGGTCCTGTGCATTCGTGGAGAGAGGTACCCCTTTCCTGTACATGACGAAATACGTCACCTTAATGTCTTGCAGCCGTGGAATCTCGATCACCTTGAAATATCCTTCCCTCAGCCCGGCCTCTGCGCTGCCTCGATAGAAAAGACCCACGCCCAAACCAGCTCGCACGTATTCTTTGACTGGCTCGATCGAGTCGCACCACATGACGACATTCAACTGAAGCCCCATTTTTTCGATTTCTTCTGCGATCCTGCCTCCCTTCATCAGTACAAAAGGAGCTTGCGCCAGCTCGGATTCATTGAGTTTTCCCTTCCTAGCCAGGGGGTGCCTGGCGGAGGCAACGGCCACGACCTCTTCGGAGTGAATTGGTTCGGCAATGATCTGAGGGTGATCGGGGTGAGTGATGGTGAGCGCAATTTCAACTTCGGCATTGAGAACCATTTCTTTGATCGCCTGAGGGTACCCTGTTCGCAACGTGGGATGAACACCCGGATGAATTTCCACGAACGATTTCAGCACCGTAGAAAGAAAGAACGCGGCGGGGCTTGGACTGCTCCCCACGATGAGACTTTTGGCTCTTCCCTCGGCGACTCTATGGGCGAAAGTTCTCTTGAGTCCGTCCACCTGTTCCAGGATCGGTTTGATTGTGAACTGGAACAACTGCCCTTCCGGGGTAAGTTTGATTCCGCGTCCACTTTTCACGTAGAACTTCAGCCCGTATTCCTGCTCAAGGAGCCTGAGCTGTTTGGAGACAGACGGCTGACTGACGTGCAGCTTGCGCGAGACCTTTGTAATGTTGAGATGTTCGGCTACCGCTTCGAAGATCTTGAGCTGATGGAGCGTCATGGGCCAACCATATCCTTTTTTCTATGGCTATCATGAAATCTATATATTGGACAACTCCTTGTGAATTTTATACGCACATGGAAGGTAGAAACCTGGGCCAGCCAAAGAGAGGATCGAGCCATGATGGTTTGTCCATATGATGACTCCCATCTCCTATTGATCTTGCAGACCGATCACTCGCGCATAGCAGGCCTATTGGCTGCTCACTGGGGAAACGATGAGTTTGCAAAGCCCGCTCCCTACGCCTCGATGGTACTGGCAGCTCAAGAGCATGATAGCGGTTGGTGGGATTGGGAGATCAAACCCACCCTCAATGACCAGGGCAAGCCATCCGACTACATCGGGAGCATCAAACACCTCGGGAAAGGCGTCTGGTTGGACCTCTATCGCCATGCCATAGAGCGCTTGGCGACGCGCGATCTCTACGCAGCGTATTATGTGTCGATGCACGGCGAAGCGCTGCTTACTCGCGGCATGGGGCTTTTGCCCTCGATGCCGGACTACACGGGCGATCCCGCTATACAGGAATTCATTGCCGAGCAGAGGGCGCTGCGCGCTGGATGGTTATCGAAGTTACGGGAAAACCCGGCGTTGGCGGCCGTGACCACCGAAACGCACCTTTGGACCAATTTCAATCTGATGGAGGTTTTCGATCAGTTCGCCCAATTTGTTTGTAACCGCTACCCGTTCAATAGTCGGGCTCGCAAGAACGGCCCGACAAATACGTTGAGCGGTCTTTCCGTTCCGGTGGCCCCGGACCGGCCGAACACCACGCTGACGATCGACGTGCAGAATGAAACCGATGCAGTCGTACGCCCTTTTCCGTTTGACGTGAATCCTCTGACGTTATGCTTCGAAGGCCGACTCGTGCCGGATCGCCCCTACCCGAATCAAGAGGACTTCTTGCACGACTTCTACAAGGCGGAACGGATCACGATCAATTACCGGTTGCGCGCAAGCTGAACCACGCTGCACGATCGAGGCGCAGCAGAGATCGCATGGTGCGTCAGCTATTTCGGCATAACATGGCAGCTGTTGGATCGTACGATATTCGTCATTAGGAGAGATGCGATGGCACGCCAGCCAGCTTTGACCGAAATTGACGCGCGGGAAGATGGTCAGAAGAATAAAGCGCCGGCCGGCTCGAAAGACCTGCGTAGTTTCCTCAAACGCCTCATCGAACACGATCCCACGCAACTGATGGTCGTCGACAAAGAGGTTGACCCTGTATTCGAGGCGACGGCGATTGTCGATCGCATGCGCACGGATGGGCGCTATCCTAATTATCCCGCGGTGTTATTTCGCAAGATCAAAGGCTCCTCGATTCCTTTGTTGATCAACTTGCAGGGAACCTACGAGCGGCTCGCGTTGGCCATCGATTCGAATCTTCAAGGTATGGTCGAAGAGTTCGGCCGGCGCGAGAACTCTCCGATTCCGGTCAAGCTCGTCGATCGGTCACAGGCGCCGGTCAAAGAGGTCATCTGGAAAGGGGCCGACGCCGACTTGACGAAGCTGCCCATACTCCGCCATCAGGAGCTCGACTCGGGGAAGTACATTACGTCGGCGGTCTTCATTTTGCGGGACCCGAAAACGGGCGCGCAAAATGCCGGCATTTACCGCTCGATGCTTCACGGCAAGCAGGAGCTCGGCTTTATGACCGGCGCCTATCAGGGTGGCAACTATATTCTTCTCGAACATCGGCAGCGCAAGCAGCCGATGCAGGTGGCCATGGTGATCGGCCATCACCCCTGTTTGCTGTTGGCCGGCACCACGAACCCTCCGGGCATGGGCGGCGAGCTGGAAGTTGCAGGCGGTCTCTTGCAGCAGCCGCTGGAAGTCGTTCGAGGAGAAACGGTCGATCTCGACGTGCCGGCGCATGCCGAGATCGTCATCGAAGGTGTGCTCGATACCAGCCCGGAGAACGTGCGCGAGGAAGGCCCTTTCGGCGAATATCCCCGCTACTATACGGGCGTCGGCCCCTACCCGGTCATCAAAGTAACCGCGATCACGATGCGACGCGACCCGATTTACGTCGATGTCTTCAATGCGAGCAGCGAGCATCTGGCGATCGGCGGCCTGGCGCGCATGGGCTTCCTGTTGAATCGCGCCCGCGATGTCTGTCCGAACGTCGTCAACGTCCATCTGCCGATTTCGGGCGTGGCGCGCAATCACGCCTACATCTCGATGAAGAAAGTTGCCGATGGGGAACCGCACCTCGCCGCGTTTAATTTGATGGCCTATAGCCCTGCGACCAAGCATGTTTTTATCGTTGACGACGATATCGACGTTACGAATGAAGCCGAAGTCCTATGGGCATTGGCAACGCGTTTCCAGGCCGACAAGGACCTGGTCATCATCAACAATTCGATCGGTAGCCGCCTGAATCCGCCGACCTACGCGTATCGGCGCGACGAAAAGGGTACGCTCGAGACGAAGCTGATTTTCGATTGCACCAGACCGCTCTCGGCGGGACGGAAGTTCCCCGAAGCAACCCGGGTGCCCGCCGAAGTGAAGGCGAGAATGAATCCCGGCGATTATGTCAGGCCTCTGTCCGAAGCTGACTTGGCTTATATCCGCGGAGGCAACTAAATGGCAAAGCCCGTGCAAGCCCGAGTTGCTGAGGCGAAGTGGCGCGACTTGCGCGATTGGCTCGCCCGGGTCGAGGCTCTAGGGGAACTGAAGCGGGTCAAAAACGCCAGCTCGGAAGAAGACATCGGGGCCATCACCGAGATGCTCGATCACTCCGAAGAGAGCCCGTGCGTCCTGTTCGAAGACATTCCGAATTTCCAACCGGGCTACCGCGTCCTGGTCAACAGCATGGGTTCGCGCAAGCGGCAGGCCGTGACGCTCGGCATCGATCCCGCTGAAGCGACCCATGATCGGCTGCTACAGTTCTGGCGCGAGTTATTGAAAAGCTTTGCGCCGATTCCTCCTGTAACGGTTAAGCGCGGCGCAGTGCAAGAAAACATTCTGCGCGACGACGCGGTCGACCTAAGCCGCATCCCCGCGCCGATTTGGCATCCCGGCGACGGCGGTCGCTTCATCGGTACGGCAAGCGTGAACATCATGCGCGATCCCGATACCGGCATTATCAATGCGGGGACTTACCGCAATCAGGTATTCGACAAGAACGGCATCGGCATTCGCGCCGCGCCGCCGCACCATGGCGGCATCATCAAAGAGAAATACATGCAACGCGGCCAACCCTGTCCGATCGTGACGGTGGTTGGCGGTGATCCGCTGATGTTCCTCGCATCATGCGTCGAAGGACCGCTCTACGGCCAAAGCGAACTGGATTGGGCGGGAGGCGTGCGCGGGGCGCCGATCGAGGTCATTGAAGGTGAGTTGACCGGTTTGCCGATTCCAGCTCACGCGGAGATCGCACTCGAGGGATTCATCACCACTGATGAGTACGCCAAAGAAGGACCCTACGGCGAATGGATGGGTTATTACCAAGACGGTTATGACAAAGATCGGGTGATCCGCGTCAAGCGCGTTTATCACCGCAACGACCCGATCCTCCTCGGCTGCCCGCAGGGCAAGCCGCCGCACGAAGATAATCGATTTCTCGTTTATCTGCGCTCCGGCATGATTTGGGACCAGCTCGAAAAGGCCGGAGTCCCCGGCGTAGTCGGCGTATGGTGCCCGCCCGAGGCCGGCAACCGGCTCATGACTGTCGTGGCGATTAAGACTCAATACGTCGGCCATGGGAAACAAGCGGGGCTCATCGCCTCGCAATGCGGCGGCGGCCTCGACATGAACCGGCTCACGGTCGTGGTGGACGATCACGTGGACGTCACGAGTCTCCAGGACGTCGTGTGGGCGATCGTGGCGCGCTGCGATCCCGAGCGTGGCGTCGAAATCCTCAAGGATACGAAAGGCAGCCGGATCGACATGGCGATCGCGCCGGAAAAGCGCGAGCTCAACGCCAACTCCCGGATGGTGATCGACGCGACGACGCCGTTTGCCTGGAAGCACCATCCGCTCGCCGGCGAAATCATCACGACCCCGGAGCGAACGCGGCAAATTCTGGAGCGCTGGGGCTGGATCCTGAAATGACCGCGCGACGCGCGCAGTTCAAAAGTTCAACGGTTGAAGAGTTCAATGTCAGATTCGAAGATCCGATTGAACCTTGAACTCTTGAACCCTTGAACCGTTCGTTAAGGAGATTTCATGGCCGTCGGGCAAGAGATCAGGATGGTGGATTCGCAACTGCGGGTCAGCGGCCGGCTCGATTACACCTTGAACTTCGAGCTGCCGCGGATGTTGCACGGCGCGATGCTCCGGAGCCCCCACGCCCACGCCCGCATCTTGAGAATCGACGCGTCGCGCGCGGCCAAACACCCGGGCGTCGCCGCCGTGCTCACCCGCGACGATCTGATGAACAAGGACATCGACCCCTATTTCGGCCTCATCATTCAAGACCAAACCCCGGTTGCGCTCGACCGCGTCCGCTACGTCGGCGAGCCGGTGGCGGCGGTTGCCGCCGTGGATCGCGACACTGCCACGGAGGCGCTCGAGCTGATCAAGGTCGAGTATGAAGAATTGCCCGCCGTGTTCGACGCGGAAGAGGCGCTTAAGCCTGGCGCTCCGCTCCTCTATTCGGGGCCGCGGCGCATTATACCCGGACGCGCCGACGTCGCGGCGCGGTCGTTGGCAGGCACAAACATCGTCCATCTGTTCAAGCAACGCAAGGGCGACATCGCCCGGGGTCTGCGCGAGGCGGACGAGGTTTTTGAAAATACGTTTGTATCGCCGCCCGCGACGCACGTGGCCCTCGAACCCCACGTGGCGGTGGCCCAAGTCGCCGAGGGCGAAGTTACCGTTTGGACGTGCAGCCAGAATCCGCATGTCGTTCAGCGTCAGATCGCCAGTATTCTGAAAATCCCGCTGGCTAACGTCCGTATCATCGTGTTCACGCTCGGCGGCGGTTTCGGTGGAAAGCTGAACTGCAAGCTCGAGCCCGCGGCGGTCCTGCTGGCCAAGAAAACCGGCAGGCCGGTTCGATTCATGGCGAGCCGCGCCGAATGTTTCTTGCTCGGCGTGCAGCACGAGTGCAAGGTCAAGCTCAAGACCGGCGTGAAAAGGGACGGTACGCTGGTCGCTGTCGAGGCTCTCTGTTATTACAACTCGGGCGCGTACGGGGACACTTCGCCCAACTTGATCACCCGAGGCTACGCCGCCACCGGGCCGTACCGCGTACCGCACCTCTACATGGATTCTTACGGCGTTTACACCAACACCGCGCCCTCCGCCGCGTTGCGCGGCTATGGCATCACCCAGGTCGCCTGGGCGCATGAGACGCAGATGGACATCATCGCCGACGCGTTGGGCATGGATCCGGTGGAGATCAGGCTTAAGAACGTCTTGCAAAAGGGCGACCCGTTTACGACGGGAGAGCCGATGCCCGAGATGCATTACAATCAGTTGATCGCGTCGGCGGCGGAGAAGATCGGCTGGAGAGAGGGTCCTTTGGTCGCGCGCGAAGGAAATAAAATCCGCGCGAAAGGCATCGCGGTCATCGTCAAAGGAATGGCAACGCCGACTACCTCCACTTCGGTGGTCAAACTCAACGCCGACGGCAGCCTGAACGTTCTCACCAGTTCCGTCGAGATGGGGCAAGGGCTAAAAACCGCGCTTGCGCAAATCGCCGCGAGTGAAATGAGCCTTCCCGTCGAGCGCGTGCGGGTTTCCGAGCCCGACACGGCGTTTACTCCGTTCGATCTCATGACCGCCGCCAGCCGGGCGACTTTTTGCATGGGCAACGCGGTGCGCGCGGCGGTGAGGGACGTGCGCGAGCAGCTCCTCGAGATCGCGGCGGAGCGGCTCGAAGCGGCCAAGGAAGATCTGGTGTTGCAAAACGGGCAGATCATGGTCCGCGGCGTCGCAGGGAAATCTCTATCCTATGTCGATGCCATCCGAGCGAGCAAGGCAGGCGGCGTCTTCAACGTCGGCAGTGCAAACAATCTCTTGGGACGCGGCACGTTCGTTTCCGGATCAGGGCCGGACGGGAGTCCGGTCGTGATGGACTTCGAGACCGGCCAGGGCTACGGTTCCGCGGAATGGCACCCGGCGGTCGTAGCGTGCGAAGTCGAAGTGGACGTCGAAACCGGCCGAGTGAGGGTACCGAGGCTGCATGCGGAACTCTACGCGGGCAAAATCATCAACCCCCTTCTCAGCGAGCTGCAGATCGAAGGCGCCTGTACGATCGGGCTTGGTCAAGCGCTATTCGAGGAAGTGGCTCAGGATACCAACGGCGCCATCAGCAATCCCAACCTTTCCGACTACATGGTTCCGTCGTTTCAAGATATTCCCATAAAGATGACGGTCCATCTGCTCGAGCCCGAAGGCGTTACGGAGGTCCACGGGATCGGTGAAACGTCCCTGCCGCCGGTCCGGCCGGCGATCGGGAATGCGATCAGCCGCGCGGTCGGTCACCATTTTCTCGAGTTGCCCATCACGGCGGAAAAAGTCTTGCGCGCGCTGGCAAACAAGAAAAACGCTCAATAGGCAGGTTCGTCGTCATGCCCGATATAGAACTCTTGCAACCCGGCTCGCTCGATGAAGTCGTGGCGCTGCTCGCCGCCCATCGGGACGAAACCAAGATTATCTCCGGCGGAACGGCTTTGGTCATCATGCTGAAGAACCGGCTCATCGCTCCAGCCAAGCTCCTGAGCGTCGGCCGCTTGCAGGAGCTGCGCGCGATCCGGCATGAGCCGGGCGTCGGCCTCCGGATCGGCGCCTTGGTAACCCTCCGGGAGGCCGAGCTGTCCCCGGTTGTCCGCGAGCGCAACCCGACGCTGGCCGACACGTTCGCAAAGGTCGCCAATGTCCGCGTGCGTCACGCGGCTACGGTGGGCGGCAATCTGAGCGAAGCCGACTATGCCTCGGATCCGCCCTGTGTTCTGGTCGCCATGCGCGCGCGAGTGAAAGCGCGTAGCATCCGCGGCGAGCGTGAGATTCCGGTGGCGAATCTGTTCAAAGGGTTTTATGAAACCGACCTCGGGCCTGATGAGATCTTGACGGAATTGATCGTGCCTGATCTGGCGCCCGGCATCCGCTCCGTGTATCACAAGTACGTTTCCCGATCTTCCGAGGACCGGCCGTGCGTCGGCATGGCCGCGTTGGCGCACATGGACGCCGACGGCGCCTGCAAAGAGTTGCGGCTGGTGGCGGGGGCCGTCGCCGAAATTCCGCAGGAAATCAACGCGATCGAAGAGCGCGCCCGGGGCCGTCGCTTGGACGATCGCTTGATAGAGGAAATCGCCCAGGCCTACGCCGATGCGATCGATCCCCTGTCGGATTTGCGGGGCTCGGCTTGGTACCGAAAGCAAATTATCCGGGTATTGGCGCGGCGCGCCATGCAGGAAGTGAACGCGCCCAATTGACGTGTCCTCGGATCGACGGATGCCTCTCGTGTCAACTCTCGGACAGGCCGCACCGATGCTCGACGCGCACCAGCGCGTTACCGGCTGTGTTCCTTACACAGACAACGTCGAGCTGCCAGGCATGCTTCACGGCAGGATTGGTCGGAGCCCGCATGCCCACGCTCGCATCCTGCACATCGACGCTTCTGCCGCTGAACGCATGGCCGGAGTCGCCGCCGTGTTGACCCGCGACGATTTCACCCCGGAGCGCGGCTACAGCGGAAGATACGGCCGGATCTTTCAGGATCAATCGGTCGTGGCATCGGACAAGGTTCGCTTCGTGGGCGACCCGGTGGCGGCCGTCGCGGCGATCAACGAGGAACGCGCCGAGGAGGCGCTATCGCTCATTAAAATCGAGTACGAAGAGTTGCCGGCCGTGTTCGACGAGCAGGAAGCGCTCCGGCCCGGCGCGCCGCTGGTGCATCACCCGCGACCGGCACAGCAACCGGCGTTTCGCGCTTTGATCCAGGACTTGCCCGGCGGCAGCAACGTGTGCAGCCATTTCAAGCTGCGTCGAGGGGATATCGAGGCAGGCTTCCGCCAGTCGGATTTCGTCTTCGAAGACGTCTTTCGCTCGCCGGCGGCCCAGCACGTGCCGCTCGAGCCCCACGTGACGGTGGCGCAGTTCCTGGAAGGTAAACTCACGCTGTGGACCTCGACGCAGATGCCGCACGCGGTGCGTTCGCAGATGGCGGAGCTGCTGCGCCTGCCGTTGAGCCACGTGAGGGTGATCGTGCCTTCGCTGGGCGGCGGATTTGGCTCGAAGGGCTCGCTTCGTTTGGAACCGATCGCTTCGTTCCTGGCGCTCAAGGCAGGCCGCCCGGTGAAGATCGTTCTGCGGCGGGAGGAGGAATTCGTCACGGTGTGTAAACACCCGGCGACGATCCGGGTGAAGACGGGCGTGCGGAAAGACGGCACGTTGGTGGCCCGCCAGGTGACGGCGCACTTTAATACGGGCGCCTACAGCGACGTCGGTCCGGTAGTGGCGCGCAACGGCGGCTCCGCCATGTCCGGCCCCTACAGGATTCCTCACGTCTGGATCGACTCCTACGCGGTATGGACGAATTTGGTCCCCGCCGGCGCGCTCCGTGGCTTCGGCGTGCCCCAGGCGGTATGGGCTTATGAGAGCCAGATGGACATGATCGCGGAACGGCTCGGCCTCGATCCGCTCGAGTTCCGGAGGAAGAACCTGCTTCGGGACGACGATTCCTTCGCCACCGGCGAGAAGCTCGCGGACATGCACTTCGACGCGTTGCTGGAGCACGCAGCCGCTTCTGTTCAATGGTCCTCGGAGGACGCGCGCTGGCTCGAGAAGTATCCCCGGAACGGTCGGAGCGGCTCGCTCCGCCGTGGCAAGGGGCTGGCTCTTGTGATCAAAGCGACCATCACACCCTCGATGTCCGTCGCCGCCATCAAGCTCAACGAAGACGGGAGCCTAAATCTCTTGACCAGCAGCGTCGAGTGCGGTCAAGGCGCCAAGACCGTGCTGGCTCAGATCACCGCAGCCGCGATGCAGGTTCCGGTGGAACGGGTTTCGGTTTCCGATCCCGATACCGACCTCACCCCTTACGATCAACAGACGAGTTCCAGCCGCACGACCTTTTCCATGGGCGGCGCCGTGACAAGGGCGGCGGACGATTTGAAACTCCAGATTTTGAATCACGCCGCTGAGTTGCTGGAACTCTCGGTCGCGGATCTGATCCTCGAAGACGGCCGCGTCGCCGTCCGGGGAACACCGGCGCGTTCTCTCAGCTACGGCGAAATCGCGATGCGCGCGAACCAGGGCAATCTCATCGGGCGCGGCGCGTTCAGCACCCGCGGCGGTCTCGATCTCGAAACCGGGCAGGGAGTCGGGTCAGTCCACTGGCATCAGGGCGCGATCGGGTGCGAGGTCGAAGTGGACCTGGAGACCGGGAAAGTGAGAGTCTTGCAGCTAAACCCATGCGTGTTTGCGGGAAAAGTCGTGAACCCGCGTTTGTGTCAGCTGCAGCTGGAGGGCTCAGCCGTCTTCGGGTTGGGGCAGGCGCTCTTCGAGGCGATGGTCTACGACGACCGCGGCCAGCTCATGAACACGAATTTGAGCGATTACAATATTCCGTCGTTCCAGGACATCGCCGAGAGGATCAATCCGTTCGCCCTCGAGCACGTAAGCGGAGGGGAGATCCACGGGGTCGGGGAAACGCTCCTGCCCCCCGTCATGGCCGCGATCGGCAATGCCGTTTACAACGCGGTAGGGGCGCGGGTCCGTGACCTGCCTTTGACTCCTGAAAAGATACTGCGCGCTCTGCGCGAAGCACCGTGCAGTTCGCCCGGAAGCGCGGGTACGCCGAGGAAAGCATGAAGCAAATCGTCAAACTCAAAATCAACGGGGCGGCGGAAGAGACCGCCGTGCACACGCACCACACCCTGCTCGAGGTGTTGCGCGATGAATTCAAGCTCTTCGGCGCGCGCGAAGGTTGCGGCATCGGCATGTGCGGCGCGTGCACGGTGCTTATGGATGGAAAGCCGATCAGTTCCTGTTTGCTGCTCGCGCCGCTGGCAGAGGGAAAGGAGATTGTCACGATCGAAGGACTGGGCGCGCCCGGCAAGCTCCATCCGATTCAGCAGGCATTCATCGATCACAATGCGTTTCAGTGTTCCTATTGCACGCCCGGGTTTATCTTGACCACAAAAACCCTGCTGGAGGAGAATCCGACTCCTACTCCTGAACAGGTACGCGCCTATTTAGCCGGCAATCTGTGCCGCTGCGGCAGCTACGTAAAAATCCAGGAGGCGGTTTTGGATGCAGCCGCCCGACTGCGCCGTGCGGAAGCAAGTAACGAGAGGCGCGAAACCGGGAATGATCCTGAAACATAAACGTTAACCAGGGGGAATTAACATGAAACGGCTTTTCTTGTCGGTCTTGACAGTTTTTTTCATGGTAAGTGCGCTGGGGGCTGCGGAGATGGAGGTGCTTAAGCCGCGCGGCAATCTTGAAATCAGGCTCGGTCATCCCTCGTCGGTCTCGATGTATGACATTCCTGCGGTGATGACCAACGAACGTTTGAACCGTCACGGTTGGAATGCCAAGAACATCGAATTTACGCGCACCGACCTCAACGTCCAGGCGCTTGCGCAGGGGACGATCCAGGTGGCCAATTCGCAGGTGATGGATCCGGTGCGTGCCGTCCAAAAGGGCGCCAAGCTTTTCTTTCTAATGGAAAATAACAGCGGCGAGTTCGTGATGATCGCGAAGAAAGAGATCAAAGACTGCAAGGAGATCGACGGCAAGCGATTCGGGATTCACGGCGAGGCTGCCACGACCTCTCTCGCCGTCAAGCTTTGGTTGCTCAACGAGTGCAAGGTGAATCCCAAGCTAGTCGTCATTCCCGGCGGCGAGAACCGAATCGTCGCTTTGCGGAATAATCAACTCGACGCCACCCTGGTCCAGCTCGCCGACTGGCTCCATTTGGACTCGCAGGCACCGGGCCGTTTTCACATCATTAACACCGGCAACCTCTTCAATATCAGCGGCGCGAGTTTCTGGGCCAACGGCGAATGGCTGGCGAAGAACGAGGACGTCGCGGTCGCCTACATTGCCGAACTTCTGAAGACGTTTCGCATGGTTCACGCGAACCCCAAGATACTCGAGCCGGTTGTTGCAAAGCATCTACCGGATATACCCAAGCACCTCATTGCTCCCACCATCAAGGCGTACATCGAGATCGTGCGGGCGTGGCCGCAGAACGGCGGCGACACTTCGATTCTCGATGACACGGTCAAGTTTTTCACCGACAAGGGAGAGCTGAAGCCGGGAATCAACACCAAACAGATGGTTGAGCCGAAGATCCTCGCGAACGCGCTCAGCAAGATCGGCAAAATTCCCGGAGCTCGCTGAGCATCCCGCACGCACGTCCGAGAATGAAAAGAGCCGCACTCGCGCGCGTGACGGGCCGCATTATCCGGGACTGGGGTCTTAGATCGTTGGCCCTTTTCGTTGGTATTGGACTCTGGGAGCTTTTCGTCAATTATTCTCAAAACTTCCTCCTACCCAGATCTACCGAAATCGCAAGCGGCGTTTTCCGGCTGGCCTTCGTCGATGATCGGTTTTGGGAGGCTCTTTACATCAGCAATCAGGCGTTGCTTCTGGGCTATGCGCTATCCGTGGCCATCGGCATTCCGTTGGGGTTGGCTGCCGGAAGGTTCCGCTGGATGGACAGAGTCCTCAATCCCTATACTGGGGTTCTCCTGGCCATGCCCGTGGCGCCGCTCATTCCGATTGTGATTATCGCCCTCGGATTGGGACTCAGCGGTCGCGTTCTTATCGTCGTTCTGTTCGCTTTTATTTTTATCGCAGTCAATGCGCGCGCGGGAGTGCGTAGCGTGGAATCCTCGTTGATCGAAATGGCCAGATCTTTTGGCGCGAGCGAGGGCCAGATCTGGCGCAGGATCGTCATACCCGGTGCCACGCCGGCGATTTTCGCCGGGATGAGAATCGGCCTCGGGCGCGCCATCACTGGAATGGTCATGGTTGAGCTCCTTCTCGTCGCGAGCGGATTGGGGCGGTTACTGTTGGAATTTTCCGGCCGTATGCAATCCGATCTGGTTTTTGCCACCGTGATCGTCGTGATTATCGAGGCGCTTGCGCTTCTGACCGCCATGCGCGCGATCGAAAGAAGAATCGCCCGTTGGGCACCCGACATCTCGATTGCGTGAGTGCAGTCTCGCCAAGTGAGGAAAGACCGGCTTAAATGATACGCGTGCGAGGCTTGAGCAAGCGGTTCGCCACGGTTGATGAAGGCGACCATGGTGTCCTCGCCCTCAAGGATATAAACTTTACAGTCGAAGAGAACCAGTTTATAACGGTCATCGGCCCAAGCGGCTGCGGCAAAACCACATTGCTGCGCATCCTAGCCGGCCTGATCCCCTATGATGACGGCGAGGTTACCATCGACGGTCACCTAGTCACCGGACCGGGACCGGACCGCGCCGTCGTCTTTCAGAACTTCGCCTTGATGCCGTGGGCCGACGTCTTGGCCAACGTGGCGTTTGGGCTCGAGGTCCGCGGCGCGCCAAAGAGTGAATGTCAGGCCAAGGCGAAAGAGCTGATTAAACTCGTTGGTCTCGAGGGGTTCGAGCACCGGTTACCGAAAGAGCTTTCCGGGGGAATGCAGCAACGCGTCGGCCTGGCCCGCGCGTTGGCGGTCAATCCACGGATCTTGCTCATGGATGAGCCCTTTGGCTCGCTGGATGAACAGACCCGCCGGCTTTTACAAGAGGAATTGCTTCGCATTTGGGAGCACGAGCGGAAGACCGTGGTTTTTATTACCCACAGCATGGAAGAAGCGGTCATGCTCGGCGACCGCGTGATGTTGATGACTCCGCGGCCCGGCAGGGTCAAGGAAATGATCGATATTCCGTTGAGACGGCCGCGATGGCGGGAGCTCGAGAAATCCGCCGCGTTTATCGAGATCAAAGAATACCTCTGGGACAACCTCAAGGCCATGCAGGCGGGCTGAGACGGTGAAGCAAGAAACCGCAACAAGGGCGCCGGTCCGATCGGTTGCGACATGGAGGCTCGCTATCCCTCCGCGTCTACGGCGATCTATCCGCAACAACGCCTTCGAGATTCTCGCTCTCATGGGTGGCGTGGCGGTGTGGGAGGTACTGGGCTGGGTGCTCGGGCTGCAATGGCTCCCGCCTTTTTCTAAAGTACTGGGAGCGCTGATACAGTTCATTCAAACCGGTGCCATTCTGGCCAACGTAGGCGCGAGTTTGCAAGGGCTCATCATCGGCTTTGGCTTATCGCTCGTGATCGGACTTATGATCGGCGCTCTCATGGGCCGCTACCGCTATGTGGAAAAGGCGCTCGATGTCTACGTCCATGCATTTTTCATCTGTCCCTCCATTGTTTTCGCGCCTATTTTCTTCGCGATATTCGGCTTATCCGACGCCGCGCGAATAGCGATCATTGTCGTCTATTCGATGTTTGTCATCATCATCAACACTACGACTGCAGTCCGGACGGTCGATCCGGCCCTGGTCGAGATGGCGCGATCATTTAGTTGTACCGAGCGGCAGATTTTCTTGAGAATCTTGCTGCCTGCTTCCCTGCCCCTGGTTTTTGCCGGCATCCGGCTTGGTATGGGGCGCGCGGTTAAGGGGATGATCAATGGTGAGATGCTAATCGCCTTTGTCGGTCTTGGCGCTTTGGCGCAAAAATACGGGAGTCAGTTCGACGCTGCGAAGGTGTTTGCTATTGCAATGGTTGTTCTTATGATAGGTCTTATAAGCAACTGGTTGGTCCAAACGGTTGAGAATCGCCTCACCCGCTGGGCAGATTAGATGCCGCCGCATCGGAAGGTACCGACAGAAAATGAAACGACAAATTACGCTCTACGTGAACGGTGAGGAGCACGAGCTTGAAATCGAGCCGAACCGGCTCCTGCTGCACGCGCTGCGCGACGATATCGGCCTCACGGGCACGAAGGAAGGCTGCAGCATCGGGGTTTGCGGCGCCTGCAGTGTAATCGTGGACGGCCGGCTGGTAAGCTCGTGCTTGACTTTGGCCGCGGCTTGCAACGGCAAGGAAGTCACCACGATCGAGGGGCTCGCCAAAGACGGGCGGCTCCACCCGCTGCAACAAGCGTTCATCGAGTACGGCGGTTTTCAGTGCGGGATCTGCACTCCCGGGCAGATCATCGCGGCCAAAGCGCTGCTCGATGAGAATCCCCGCCCGACGGAAGAAGAAGTCAAGGAGTGGATGTCGGGCAATCTCTGCCGCTGCACCGGCTACTACAAGATCTTCGAATCGGTGATGGCCGTGGTCCACAACAAACTCAGCCCGGATTTCCAGCTCAAGAGGAGAACGCAGGAGGCGAAGATTCAAAGTCTCGACGTTTATAAGCCGGTCGCGAAGACCGACTGAGCGACGGACAGGGAGACGGGAGAGAGGGAGATCGCGGCAAGCATGGCGAAAGCAGCAAACTTTTCAGTGGTCGGGCAGCGGGTTCACCGGGTCGAGGGATTCGACAAGGTGAGCGGTGAAGCGCAGTTCATCGCCGATATCAAACTCCCGGGCATGCTCACGGGCAAGATCTTGCGCAGTCCCTACCCGCATGCGCGCATCTTGCACATCGACACCAGCAGAGCCGAGCGCCTGCGCGGCGTTCGCGCGGTGGTAACGGCCGAGGACACGATCAAACGTCCCTGGGGCGCTTTTTTCGCCGATCAGTACATCCTCTCCGTCGGCAAGGCGCGCTACGTCGGCGAAGAGGTGGCGGCGGTGGCGGCGATCGATGCCGACACGGCCGAGGAGGCGCTCGATCTCATCCAAGTCGATTGGGAGCCGTTGCCCGCCGTGTTCGACGCCGAGGAGGCGATGGCCGAAGGAGCGCCTCTGGTCCACGAGGATAAGGAGCGCAATATCGCGCTGACGATCGATGTCGAGCGCGGCGATGTCGAGCGCGCTTTCGCCGAATCGGATGTAATCGTCGAGGACACGTTTCAGAGCATGCCCCAGTGGCATTGTGCGATCGAGACGATCGGCAGCGTCGCCGAGTACGAGCCCAGCGGCCGCTACACGATTTACATGAACACCCAAACGTTGTTCAACGCGCGCTATCGGATCGCGAGCGCCCTCGGGGTGCGGGAATCCGACGTCCGGATCATCCAGAGCGCCGTGGGCGGCGGTTTCGGCGGGAAATCTTGCGACGACAACAACGCGCTCGTCGCCGCGGTGCTCGCGCGCAAGGCGAGGCGCCCGGTGAAGATCATCAACACCCGCGAAGAGGAGTTTCTCGCCGGCAGCCGGCCTCGCGTGTTCATGAAGATCCATGTGAAGCTCGGGTTCAAGCGAGACGGGCGCATCCGCGCCAAGCATGTGCGGGTGATCGCCGATAACGGCGCCTATTCGGCCAAGGCGCCGGCGATTACCGGCGTGGCCGCGATGCGCCACGACACCTGCTACAAGTACACGGACGTGAAAACCCAGGCGTATCTGGTTTACACCAACAAGATCCCCACCGGGGCTTTTCGCGGCTTCGGCAATCCGTCGGCCGAATGGGCGGTCGAGCAAGCGATCGATATCGGCGCGCATGCGCTGGGAATCGATCCGCTGGATCTGGCCCGCATCAACGCCGCGGAGCCCGGCTACGTCTCGCCCCACGGCAACCGCGTGACCAGTTGCGAGCTCAAGCAGTGCATTAATATCGCCGAGAAGTTGATGGATTGGAAAAAGAAACGGGCGGACAAGAGGCCGAACACCGGACTCGGGTTCGCGTGCACCGTGCACGTCAGCGGCAAGCGCCATTTCGGCGACTACGACGGCAGCTCGGCGACGATCAAGATCAACGAGGACGGCAAGGCCCTGATCTTGAGCGGCGAGGGAGAGTGCGGCCAGGGGGCGCATACCGTGATGTGTCAAATTGCCGCCGAGGAACTCGGCATCCCGGTGGAGGACGTCGAAGTCTCGCGCGCGGATACCGATCTCACGACGTTTTGCCTGGGCGCGTTTGCGAGCCGGCTGACCTACGTGAGCGGGAACGCCGTGCGCGACGCCGCCGCCAAAGTCAAAGCGCAGTTGCTCGAGCAAGCCGCCGAAATGCTGGAAGCGAATCCGGCCGACTTGGTTTGCCGCGACGGCCGCATCTCGGTCAAAGGCAGCGCAAGCAAATCGGTGACGGTCGCCGACGTCGCCCGGGCCCGCTTGTTTCGACACGACGGCGCTCCGATCATCGCCTCCGGCAGCTTCGACGCGGATTCGGTTTTGCCGGACAAGACGCGCTACGGCAACGAATCCGGAGCGTACAACTATGGCGTTCAAGCCGCGTACGTCGAAGTCGATCCCGAGACCGGACAGGTCAAGGTGCTCGATTACGTGATCGCCTCGGATTGCGGCACCGTCATCTATCCGATCGGCGCCGAGGGACAGGTCGAAGGCGGCTTTGCCCAAGGACTCGGATACGCTCTAATCGAAGGCCTTCAATTCGACGAAGGCAGGCCGGTCAATCCCAACTTTTCCGACTACCGCATCCCTTCGATGAGGGATATGCCGCCCCTCAGGCACGCGTTCGCCGAATCCTACGAGCCCACGGGCCCGTTCGGCGCCAAGGGCCTCGGGGAGCTCAATATGGACCCGACCGCGGCGGTCATCAGCAACGCGATCTTCGATGCGGTGGGAGTTCGAATCAAGACGCTGCCGATCACGCCGGAGAAGGTCTTGCGCGCGCTGCGCGAGAAGGAGAAAGAAGAAAAACACTGATTCCTCGCGCGAAGATCGCCAAGAACGCAAACTTCGGAATGTTTTTCTTGGCGCCCTTTGCGGGCTTTGCGCGAGCCTTAGTTTTTGCCTTCCCTGGACAACCATGATCAGATTCGATTACCTGGAGCCGGAGAGTCTCGACGAGGCCCTGGCGCTGCTGCAGCAGCACGGCGACGAGGCGCGTGTCATCGCCGGGGGCACGTCGTTGATCATTTGGATGCGGCAGCGATTGCTCATGCCCAAGTTGGTGATCAGCCTGGCGCGCATTGGCGGGCTGGATCGAATTGCCTACGACGAGCGCGAGGGGCTCCGGATCGGAGCGACGGCGCGCCATCGGGACATCGAACGGTCGCCCGTCGTCAAGGAACACTATCCCCTGCTCCACGAAACCTTTCGAAAAGTCGCGCAACCGCGCATTCGCAACATGGGCACGATCGGCGGCAACCTCGCGGCGGGCGACCCCCTCACCGACCCCGGCGCGAGCCTGCTTGCGCTCGACGCGGAGGTGATCGTCGCAAGCACCGCCGGCCGGCGCGTCATACGCCTCGAAGAGTTTTTCGTCGATTACTACCAGACCGCTCTCGGCCCCGGTGAATTGATCGTCGACATTAAGGTGCCGCCGCCGACTCGGCCCCGCTGGGCCCACATCAAGTTCACGCCGCGCAGCGTGGAAGACTTCGCCACGGTGGGTGTGGCTTTGACGTTGCGCGCCGAAAACAATCACTGCGCCGACGTCCGGCTCGCGCTCAATTCCGTGGCTTCGACCATCATGCGCGCGCGTCGCGCGGAAGAGGCGCTACGGAGCGCTGACCTCACTGCATCGTCGTTGCGGCAGTTCGGCGAAATCGCCGCCACCGAAGTCGATCCGATGGACGACAACCGCGGGTCCGCCGAATACAAGCGCGAGCTCGTCAAAGTGCTGGTCCGCCGCGCGGCCGAGCAGGCGCTGGCGCGCGATCGGTGACGGTCGGATTGGATGCATGAAGCACACCATACGCGTTACGATTAACGGGCGGCTCTACGAGGAAGACGTCGAGCCGCGGCTTCTCCTGTCCCATTTTCTGCGGGAGAACATCGGTCTCACCGGCACGCATATCGGTTGCGTCGTCGGCGAGTGCGGCGCCTGCACGGTTCTGCTCGATGGTCAACTGATCAAATCATGCCTTCAATTTGCGGTTCAAGCGGACGGACGCGAGATCACCACGGTGGAGGGCCTCGCCCAGGGCGGCGAGTTAGACCCGGTTCAAGAAGCCTTCGTCAAAAACTACGCGCTCCAGTGCGGCTACTGCACGCCGGGCATGGTTTTGGCGAGCCATGCCCTCCTCCGGCGCTACCGCAACCCGTCGGAGGCCCAGATCCGCCGCGGCCTCGCCGGCAATCTCTGCATGTGCACAGGCTATATGCAGATCGTCGAGGCGGTGCAAGCAGCCGCGAGAAATTATCGCCGCTGAGCACGGAGAGAAAGGCGGGGAGATCATCAACCGCATAGAACACAAAGTTCACAAAGTTAAAAAGACCATTGTTGTGTTCTCTGCGTTCTTTGCGGTCGGCTCTCCTCCCCGAGGCTCTGCGCGGCTTTCACGGCTGAAGACCGTCATGTGAACAATCAGAGTTATTGAGATGGCGGACACAAAATACATAGGAAGGCGCGCGCGCAGCAAGGAAGGGCCGCGCCACGTGACCGGCCGCGGCTTTTTTACCGACGACGTGAGACTGCCGGGAATGCTCCAGGCCGCGATTTTACGGAGCCCGCACGCGCACGCAACGATCCTCTCGGTCGATCCCGCGCCGGCGCTCTCCCATCCGAACGTACTCGCGGTGATCACGCCCGAGGACGTCAAGCGAGACACGCGACCTTTCAAACCGGGTCGCTACGCCGCCGGTCTCAAGCGACCGATCGACGAATACGCCGGCGCGGTCGAAAAGGTACGTTACGTCGGCGAGCCGGTGGCCGCGGTGGCGGCGCGCGATCGCGGCAGCGCCGAAGACGCGCTCGAGCTCATCGCCGTCGAATACGAGCCGCTCCGCCCGGTGGTTGACGTGAGGGACGCGATCACGCCCGCCGCAGCCGTGCTCTTCGATGAACTGGGCACGAACCTCGCCTGGCACGGACAGCTCAGTTACGGAGATATCGACGGCGCTTTTCGCGCGGCCGACCGGATCGTCAAGGAACGCTTGAAAATTCACCGCTACAGCTCCACACCGCTCGAGACCTTTGCCGTGATCGCATCCTACGAGCCCGCCAGCCGCAGGCTCACCGTCTGGGTGACCGCGCAGGTTCCCGAGGTGATCTACGACGGGCTGCGCGAGGCGCTCGGGCTCGAAGACGTGCGCGTGATCATTCCCGACGTCGGCGGGGGTTTCGGGCAGAAGATCCACCTCATTCGCAAGTACGTCGTCTTGATTGCGATGCTCGCGATCAAGACCGGCCGGCCGGTCAAATGGATCGAGGATCGCGCCGAGCACATGATGGCCGGCGGTCATGCGTGCGCGCAGGAGTTCGAGGCCGAGGCCGCGGTCCAAAACGACGGCACCGTGCTCGGGTTGCGTTTCAAGGAGTACGACGACGTGGGCGGCTCGGTGAGCACGCTAACAATCCACTTTACGAACAAGCTCAACAACCTCGCCAACACCTATCGCGTGAAGAACATCGCGCTCGAGGGATATGCCGTCGTCACCAACAAGTGTCCGGTCATTCCCAACCGGGGCATCGGCAAGCCCGGGATGTGCTTCGTATGGGAGCGAATGATGGATCGCATCGCCGGGGAACTGCGCTTGAGCCCCATCGAAGTGCGGCAAAGAAACCTCATCCAGCCGAGTGAAATGCCCTACACCACGCCGAACGGCAACCTCTACGACAGCGGCGACTACCCGGGTCTGCTCGCGGAGCTGCTGGAAAGGATCGGATACGAAAGGCTCCGGGAGGAACAGCGCCGCGAGCGCGAAAAAGGACGATTGCTCGGCATCGGCGTCGTGATCGGTGTCGAGCCCGGCGGGCGCAACGCCGCGCGCGACATGGCGATCTTTCCCGAAATGAAGGAGCCGCCCGGTTCGGGCGGCATCAACGGCGCGACGATCAAGTTGGAGAAGAACGGAACGATCGCGCTTTTTCTCGGCTCGCCCAACTGCGGGCAAGCGCACGAGACCACGACCGCCCAGGTCGCCGCCGAGGTGCTCGGGACCACGCCCGATCGGGTGAGTACCACGATTCCGTTCGACAGCGATCTTTCCCCCTGGGGGGTGGCGGCGGCGAACAGCGGCAACAACTTCCATCTCTACGATATCGGCGCGGTCCACGGGGCGGCGAGCCGCCTGCGCGAGAAGATCCTCAAGCTCGCCGCGCACGTGCTCCGCGTCGATGCGGGCGCGCTCGTGATCCAAGACGGCATCGTCAAAGTACCCGAAGCCCCGGCGAAACAGATCACGTTCGCCGAGCTGGGACGGATCGCGTACAACAACCAGCACCTGATCCCCGAAGACATGGAGGCGGGGCTGCAAGCGACCTTTTACTACACCTTTCCCCACGCCAACCCCAATATCGTTCCCGGCCCGGAGCGGCTCGTCCGCGCGCAGTTCACTTTCTCCGCGGCCGCGCACGGAGCCGTGGTCGAGGTCGACAAGCTCACCGGCAAAGTCGAGGTCCTGCGTTACCTGATCGTCGGCGACAACGGCACCGTGATCAACCCCGACGTGGTCAACGGCCAGGTTTTCGGCTCGGCGGCCCACGGCATCGCCGTCGCGCTCGGCGAAGGTTTCATTTACGGCGCCGACGGCCAGCCGCTGACGATCACCTACCTGGACTACGGCAAGTGCTCGACCGCGGAGACGCCAAGAGTGGAACTCGTTCATCGCCCCTGCCCGTCGCCGTTCACGACCTTGGGGCAGAAAGCCGCCGGCGAAGGAGCGGCCATCCCCTCTCCGGCGGCGATTGCGAGCGCGGTCGAAGACGCGCTCGAGCCGCTCGGGGTCAAAATCACGGATCTGCCGCTCACGCCCGAAGCGGTGTGGCGTCTGGCCAACGGGGGAAAGGGGTGAATTTGGGAGGTCCGAGATTGGAAATGTATGATCGAAGATGCCGAGCGCGGCGAGGACGAGGGTGGCCTTTGAGGCAGAGACCCATGGACGAGCCCGGAGCGGCTTGCGCTCTCGGGTTAAAGCGGAGCGCGTGAACAATCCTGGTTAGCGATGATCCCCGCCCAGTTTGAATACTATTGTCCCCGCTCGCTCGAAGAGGCGGTGCGATTTCTCGCCGCCCATCGTGACGATGCGAAGATCCTTTCCGGCGGCCAGAGCCTCGTGCCGTTGATGAAGATGCGGCTGGCGAAGCCGGGCTACGTTGTCGATATCAACCGGCTTCCCGGACTCAACGGAATCCAAGAAGAGGGTGACGGGCTGCTCATCGGCGCGCTCGTCACGCACGCGCAAATCGAGGATTCCGAACTGCTCGCGCGCCAGTGTCCCCTCCTGCCGCAAACCGCCGCCACCATCGCCGACGTTCAAGTGCGGAACTGCGGCACGATCGGCGGCAGCATCGCGCACGCCGATCCGGCCGGCGACATGCCGGCGGCGGTTCTGGCGCTCGAGGCGGAAATCCGAGTCGTGGGACCGCGCGGCGAGCGCGCGATCAAGGCGGAGGAATTTTTTCTCGGACTGTTGATGAGCGCGCTCGAACCCGATGAGATCGTCACGGCGGTGAGAGTGCCCCGGATCGGCAGTGAGAAAACGGCCTATTTGAAGGCGGCGCCGCGCTCTTCCGGGTTCGCCGTCGTCGGCGTGGCGGCGCGGCTCG
>DATMBL010000001.1:0-7609 GCA_035559295.1 Candidatus Eiseniibacteriota bacterium | reverse complement strand
GGAGCGGCTGAAGCACGCCCTCGTTCAGGGCGTGGTCGAATTCATCGAGCCGGATTTGGAGGAGGCGCTGGCGATCTACGAGCGGCCGCTCAAGATCATCGAGGGCCCGCTCATGGCGGGCATGAACGTGGTCGGCGATCTCTTCGGTCAGGGGAAAATGTTTTTGCCCCAGGTGGTGAAGAGCGCCCGGGTGATGAAGAAGGCGGTGGCCTACCTCACGCCGCTGATGGAAGCGGAGAAGCTCACGCAACCGAGCGAAAGGCGCGCCAAGCTCGTTTTCGCCACGGTGAAGGGCGACGTTCACGACATCGGCAAGAACATCGTGGGCGTCGTGCTGGGTTGCAACGGTTATGAAGTCGTCGATCTCGGCGTGATGGTGCCCGCGGACAAGATCATCGAAACCGCGATCCGGGAAAGAGCCGACATGATCGGGCTGAGCGGGCTGATTACCCCTTCGCTCGACGAGATGGTGCACGTTGCGAGCGAAATGGAACGGCGCGGCCTGGACATCCCGCTGCTGATCGGCGGGGCGACCACGAGCAAGCGTCACACGGCGGTGAAGATCGCTCCGGCGTACCGGCATGAAACCGTCCACGTGGTCGATGCCTCGCGCGCCGTTCCCGTAGTCGGCGCGCTCAGCAAGCCCGAAGGCCGGCGCGCGCTCGCCGAGCAGAATCGCAAGGAGCAGCAGGAGATCCGCGAGCAGTTCGCGCGCCGCGCCGCGAGCGCGGTCGTGCCGTACGACGAAGCCGTCCGCCGGCGCTTCAAAGCGAGCTGGCGTGCGGACGATATCAGCATCCCCGAATTCACCGGACGCCGCGTGTTGTCCGATTTTCCGCTGGCGAAGCTCGTGCCCTACATCGACTGGTCGCCTTTTTTCCACGCTTGGGAGATCCGCGGACGGTATCCGACCGTGCTCGAGGATCCGCTGCGCGGCCCGGCCGCCCGCGAGCTTCTGGCGAATGCAAAAAAGCTCCTGCAGGAGATCGTCGATCAGCGGCTGCTGCGGGCGAGCGGGGTTTACGGGTTTTTTCCCGCCAACAGCGACGGCGACGATATCATCCTCTATGCCGAACCGTCGTCGAGAGTCGAGCTCGCGCGCCTGCACACGTTGCGCCAGCAGAAGGAAAACCAAAAAGACGGAGTTCATCTCGCCCTCGCGGATTTCGTCGCGCCGCGGGAGAGCGGTCTGGTCGATTATGTCGGCGCCTTCGCGGTCACCGCGGGGCACGGCGCTCAGGAGCTGGCGCAAAGGTTCGAGCGGGACAACGACCAGTACAATGCGATCATGGCCAAGGCGCTGGCGGATCGATTGGCGGAAGCGTTCGCGGAATATCTGCACCAGCGCGCGCGGGCCGAGTGGGGCTACGGCAGAGCAGAGCGACTCAGCCATGAAGACTTAATCGCGGAGCGGTATCGCGGCATACGGCCGGCGCCGGGGTATCCGGCCTGCCCCGACCACACGGAAAAACCGATCCTGCTCGGGCTGCTCGGCGCGCGCGAGGCCACGGGCATCGTTCTCACGGAGAATTACGCGATGCTGCCGGCGGCATCGGTTTGCGGCCTGTATTTTGCCCACCCCGAGGCGCGGTATTTTGCGGTTAGCGCGATCGGGCGTGATCAGGTCGAGTCCTACGCCCGGCGCAAACGCATGAGCGTTGCCGATGTCGAGAGATGGCTTTCGCCGATTTTGGCTTACGATCCAGGTGTGCGGTGAGTGGAACTTGCTGTTCCGGCCAATCGTTCGAGCCGTTCGTCTGCCAGTAAGGTTTCGGACGGATCGGCTTTAGGCTCAAAAGGAGCGCCGCGGTGGAACCGAGCGAAGCGGTGGAGCAACCGGGACGGGGTACTTACATGTACGGTACGGGGACCAGCTGGTCCCGTGCCGAGCGGGTATCTTCGTGCCACATCTCCAAGAGTTTCCTGGCGATCGGTCCCGGCCGACCCGATCCGATCCGCTGCCCGTCCCACTCGACTACCGGCGCAACCTTGATCGAGCTCCCGATGAGCATCATTTCTTCCGCGTGGCGGCCCTCATCGACCGCGATGTCGCCCAGCCGGACGCCGCTGAGCACGCCCTCGTCCACCAGCTGCTCGGCGAACTTGAGCACGCGCTGAATCGTGATTCCGGAGAGAATGGCGTCAAACGCCGGATGACGGAAGACCCGATCCCGAGTCACGAACGCGACGTTCATATTCGAGCTTTCGGCCACCATGCCGCGCGCGTCGACAAAGATCCCGTTGTCGGCGCCGCGGTCCTTGGCCTCGAGAACGACGAGCACGTTCGGCAGGTAGTTGTTCGATTTCGTGCGCGCAAACAGCGGCGGTTTGATCGGCACGGAGCTCGTAACGACCTTCATGCCGGCGGAGTAGTAGCTCTCCGGATAAGCCTCTTGCTTGAAGACGATCACATAAAAGCTACTGGCGACGCACTCGCTCGGGCCGAGACCAAACCCACCCGGTCCTGCCGAGAGCCAGTAGCGAATCGACCCGTCACGCCGCCGGCTTGCCGCGGCCGTTTCGATGATGATGCGGCGCAGTTCGGATTGCGCGAAAGGAGGCGTGATCCGAGCGGTTTCGGCCGATTGCATCAAGCGGTCGAGGTGCGCATCGAGCTGATAAATCATGCCGCCTGTGAGCGTGGCGGTATCGAACACGGCATGGCCACGATGTACCATGTGATCATCGAGCGGGAGCACCATCAGGGCCGGGTCGGTCACGATCGCCCCGAGCACGCTCGAATACATCGCATAGTAGCCAGCCGCCTTCTCGTGGACAGACCTCCGCAGGCGCGCGACCGCGTCGTCAGCGGTCAGAATCGGTATTGACGTCATGCGGGGATCGCTGCCGGGCAGGGCGTCGAGGCGCTCAACTGTCCAGCTCGGGTTTGGGCAAAACGATAAACGGGATACCTTCCTCGGCCAGCTCCGATCGTTCTTCCGCGGTCGCCGTGCCGTGGATCGGACGCTCCCGCGCTTTGCCGCTGTGGATTTGTCTCGCTTCCTCGGCGAACCGCGGTCCGACATCTTCGAAGTTCTCGCGGACGTAGTGGTGCGCCCGAATCAACAGCTCTTTGAGTTCATCGGGCGTGGGCGTAGTTGGGGCCGGAGGCCTTGCCTTTGGCGGTGCCGGTGTGTTCGCTTTCTTTACATGAACCGCGCACGCATGGGGTACTTTTTCAATTTTCGAGGTGCCGCAGACCGGACAGGAAATCTGCTTTTTTTTCGCTTGCTTCTGGTATTCCTCAAAGCTTGGAAACCAGCCTTCGAAGCGATGGTTTCTGGAACACACCAAATCGTAGACGACCATAGGATCCGCCGTATCCGCTTAATCCATAAGGTCCCGCCGTGCCAATGTCAAGCCGACGTTGCAAACCGTTCCGATCGTTCCAGCCGTTGCAACCGCCCCGATCGGTTTCGTCGCAGCGGTTCGAGCTTTCCACCAAAGCGACGGTTGAACCATTGGAACGGCTGGAACACCGGTTGTCGCGTGCTAGAATCGCTCGATGGCTCAAATCAGCGTACGGATCGTCCGCCGTATGAGCGAGGTCTCGCCCGAAGCGTGGGACGCGCTCGCGGTTAAGGCATCGCCGTTCGTCACCTGGTCGTGGCTCGATGCGCTGGAGCGCACGGGTTGCGTCACCGAACGTACCGGCTGGTTGCCGCATCATCTCGTGCTGCAGGAAGGCGGCGACCTCGTAGCGGTCTGCCCTATGTACTTGAAACTCCACAGCATGGGAGAATTCGTTTTCGACTACGAATGGGCCGATGCCGCGTACCGTCTGGGCATTCAATACTATCCGAAGATCCTCGTCGGCGTGCCGTTTACGCCCGTCATGGGCCGGCGCGTTCTCACACGAAGCGAGCGGCGGCGCCCGGAGTTGATCGCCACCGTCGGGCACGCGCTCAAACAGATGGCGCATGACAACAAAATTTCTTCGGTGCACGTCAATTTTTGCCTGGACGACGAGCGCCGTGCGCTCGAGGACGCAGGATTTTTGCCACGCCTCGGCATTCAATTTCATTGGCGCAACCGCAACTTCGCTTCGTTCGATGATTACCTCGCCAGTTTTCGCAGCGACCGGCGCAACAAGATCAAACGGGAACGGCGCGAGATCGCCCAGCAGGGGATCACCATCCGCGCCATCGAGGGCGAGGAGATCACGGGTTCGCACATGCGCGCGATGTTTCGTCTCTACAAGGGGCACGTGGAACGCCTCTATTACGGCCGGCAGTATCTGACCGAGGAGTTTTTCGAGGAAGCCAGGCGTCGCTGCGGTCGCTACCTGTGCCTGATGCTGGCCGAGCGCGAAGGTCGTATCATCGCGGGCACCTTCAACGTGAGGGACGACAGCGCGATGTACGGCCGATACTGGGGCGCATTCGAAGACCGCCCCTTCCTGCATTTTAACGTGTGCTATTACTCGGCGATCGAGCATTGTATCCGCCTCGGCCTCGAACGTTTCGAAGCGGGCGCCGGCGGGAGTTTCAAGCAACTCCGCGGTCTCGACCCCGAGCCCACCCAAAGCGTTCACTATCTCACCGACGGCCGATTGCGCCGCGCCGTCGAGCGCTTCCTCAAACAGGAGCGCATGCTGATCGAGCAGAAGCGCCAGATGTTGCTCGAACACAGTCAGCTGAAAAGCGACGCTTAGTTCCGGGTGCGGCCGGGCCGGCCGACGGGACCGTCACGCCGGCGGTCGCCCCGCCACACTAGCGACCGGCAACGATGCGCGTGATTGACAGCCCCGGCGCTTTCCTTTAACGTCGGCTTCGGAGTCGGGCGGTGAATTCACGAGCGAAAAACATCCTCGAGCCGTTGATTTTCTTTGCCGCGCTCCTCGTGCTCTGGGAAGTCCTGGTCGAAATCGTCAAAGTTCCCGCCTTCATCCTGCCGCCCCCGCGCGATCTCTGGGTTGCGCTGCTAAAGCGGTTGCCGATTCTCGGAAACCACGCGTTCATCACGTTTGCCGAGGCGTTTGGCGGCTTTGCGCTGTCGCTGCTCCTCGGGGTGGCTTTCGCGATCGCCGTGGTCTATTCACGGCACCTGCAAAACACCATTTACCCGCTGATCGTGATCCTTTACGCGATGCCGAAGAGCGCCTTTGCACCGCTCATGGTGATCTGGGTCGGGTACGGCCTCTTTTCCAAAATCTCGATCGCTTTTCTGGTGGCTTTTTTCCCGATCGTGGTCAACACGGTCGTCGGGCTCAGAGAGGTCGAGCCCGAGCTGTTGGAATTGGCGCGCATCAATCGGGGATCGCAGTTCGACGTTTTTAGAAAAATCCGCCTGCCCAATTCGCTGCCGTATATGTTCGCCGGGATCAAAGTCGCGATCGTGCTTTCCGTCACCGGCGCGATTGTCGCCGAGTTCGTCGCCGCCAACGAGGGGTTGGGATACCTGATCTTACAAGCCAACTACAGCCTCGATACCGCCTTTGCCCTGGTGGTCCTCTTGATTCTGGCGGTGCTTTCGCTCGGGCTTTTTTGGCTGACAGAGCTCGTCCAGAGAAGGGTCGCGCCGTGGAGCGCCGAAGTGCGGCAGCTGGAAGGATCGTTTTGACGTCGAGGTTGGAGGGCATCGTGAACAGACGCGGGCTAACACTGAGGCTCCTGTTGTCTTTGGCCGGCTTACTCCTGACGTGCGGCGAGCCTCGCGCGGCCGAGACCGTGGCCGCCACAATTCGACTGGACTTCATTATCGGCGGCAAGCACGCGCCGTGGTTCGTAGCGCTCGAAAAGGGCTTTTACGCAAAGCGCGGCTTGAAAGCCACGATTCAAGCCGGCTCCGGCTCCGCCGACACGGTGCGGACGATCGCCGCGGGAGGAGCCGATTTCGGCTTTGCCGACATTTCGACGGCGATCGTGGCCAAATCGCGCGGCACGCCGGTCCAGACGGTAGCTCAGCTGGGGTATATTCCGACGACGATCATGTGGCGCGAAGATACCGCGATCAAGACGCTGAAGGACCTCGAGGGGAAGTCGTGGGCGATCAGTCCGGGACAGGCGCAGTGGTATTTGATGCCGGCTTACTGCCGGATCAACCGGATCGATTTCAAGAGCATAAGGATCCAGGAGACCGCTCCTGCGCTCCAGCCGGCAGCGCTCGTGGCGCGCAAGGCCGACTTCATCGTTATGTACCGCGCCTCCAACGATGAGGTTGCCGAACTGGCCGCGACCAAGCAAGGCATCAGACTCAACCGGATCTATATGAAGGACACGGGCCTCGACATCTACGGAAGCGGCCTCGTCGTCAAAGACGAGGACGTGAAAAAGAGGCCGGAACTGGTGCGCGCCTACGTCGAGGGCACGATGGAAGGATTGCGCTACACGCGCGACCATCAGGACGAGGCGCTGCAGATCGTGCTCAAGCACAAGCCCGAGTTGGACCCGGCTCTGACCGCCGTGCAGCTTAAGAATGCGGTGAACGAGGTGATGATTCCGCCCGAGTCGGCGCAGTCGGGTTTTGGTTTCCTGAAGCCCGATATCATGGAGAAAACCGTGCAGATCACCAACGAGTTCTTCGATGTCGGGCGGAAAGTTTCGGTCAGCGAAGCCTATACCAATCAATTCGTCAAAAAATGAGCCGCCCGCCCCCTGGCAAGGCTCCCCCGTGCCGCCGTTGATTTCGGTTCAAGAGGCATCCAAGGTGTTCACGACGGGCGCGCGGGTGGTGCAGGCGTTGGATCGGGTGTCCTTCGAAGTTCAAGCCGGCGAGTTCGTCTCGATCGTCGGTCCGAGCGGTTGCGGCAAGAGCACGCTCTTGAAGATGATCGCCGGCCTGCTGGGCGCAACTGCTGGCCGGATTTCCGTGGCCGGCCGAGCGGTGGAAGGTCCGGTGGAAAACGTCGGCATGGTGTTCCAATCGCCGGTGCTTTTGAAGTGGCGGCCGGTGTTGGGCAATATTCTCCTTCCGGTCGAGTTTGCCAAATTGGACGTCGCGAGCCATCTCGAACGGGCGCGTTCGCTGATTCAGCTGGTCGGGTTGGCCGGATTCGAGGAGATGTACCCGCATCAGCTCTCGGGCGGTATGCAGCAACGGGTCTCGCTATGCCGCGCGCTGGTCACCGATCCGCAGCTTTTGCTCATGGACGAGCCTTTCGGCGCGCTGGACGCGATGACGCGCGACGAGCTCGATCTCGAGTTGCTGAGGATCTGGAACGAGCGCAAGAAGACGGTGCTGTTTGTCACGCACAGTATCCAGGAGGCGGTGTTTCTTTCCGATTACGTGCTGGTGATGTCGGCTCGACCGGGAAGGCTCCTCGAAAAGTTGCGCATCGCCATGCCGCGTCCGCGATCGCTGGCGATGATGAGCTCGGCGGAATTCGGCGCATATACGCTCCGTATCCGGAGCCTGCTTGCCTCCTCGGCCGGCGAGCAACAAACCGGGGCGGGCTCGACCGCATAAGCCGCCGCGCGACAGCGGCGCCGCCGGGCACGTTTCCAAAAGTCCAGCGAGATCGTCGATCGATGGCGAAGGCACGGGGCATGACGTACGCGGGCGCGGGGGTGAATATCGCCGCCGGCGAGGAGTTTGTTCGGCGCATCGGTCCGATCGCGCGCAAAACCGCCGTACCCGGCGTGCTTGCGAGTATCGGCGGCTTCGGCGG